>JAUHZG010000094.1 GCA_030425845.1 Gammaproteobacteria bacterium | reverse complement strand
TTCTTTTATCTTGAGCAAGGACGCAATGACTACCGCAATAAACACACTAATAGCTAATGTGATCAGTGAGTATCCTGCTACCATCGCGATACAGGCACTCACCAACGCCCCCAACAGTGATCCTAGCACGCGTAACCACGCTGCTTTGAACGACTCTTGGATATAAACTTGCAACACCACCACACCCGAGATAGCACACCACAGTCCTGCTATAGGTGGCATTGCGAAGTGAAACAATAGACTAAAGTGATAGCCCACCCAGTAACTCGCCAACACCGACAGCGTCGTCTCTAACGCAAGTATTGGCGAAAACCGTTCATGAAATTCTTTTCGTTGCAAAGACCTCTCCATTACCCAGCTTTATAAGCGCGATACTCTGCTCGCCACTTTTGATCACGTAACGCTTTGACAAAATCATCAGGGGCATCAGCGCCTGCCACGCCTTCTTCGCGTGCTTTATTCGCCACAGCCAGCGCGATACTATCCGCCACGTCTGCGGCATCAGCAATATCCGGTAGCAATGGCGCCATGGGATCGTGACGTGCTGGGGACGCAAGCGATAAGGCTTCACATGCGGCGTAAATCATACCATCGGTCACTTGCGTAGCTTTAGCCGCGATCACCCCTCGACCTATTCCCGGAAACACGAACGCATTATTACTTTGCGAAACCGGGTATGACTTGCCTTTGAACTCTACCGGTGGAAACGGTGAACCACACGCCATTAGCACCTTACCTTCAGTCCACGCCATCAAGTCACGCGGATCGGCCTCACAGTGTGAGGTAGGATTGGATAACGGCAAGATAATTGGCCGTTCGCAATGACTCACCATCGCTTTGACGATAGCTTCATTAAACGCGCCTTGCACAGTAGAACAACCAATCAACACAGTTGCCGCACAGGATCTTACCACTTCGAGTAAGTCGATAAAGCTAGGATCTTTGACATCCCAGTCACTTACCTCCTCTTGCGTACGTAAGTACGGCTGATGAAACGGAGCTAAATCCGGCATCCCTTCGCACAACAGTCCTTGCCTATCGACTAAATAAATATTTTTGCGCGCGTCTTCTTCGGTTAAGCCTGCTCGCACCATCGCGGCACAAACTTGATCGGCAATACCACACCCTGCTGTCCCCGCACCTAAAAAGACAACCTTCTGATCTTTGATGCTTTCATCTTTTGCCACTAAGCCTGAGAGTAAGCAAGCCAAGGCAGTGGCTCCCGTCCCTTGCATGTCATCATTAAACGTTGCCATCTCTTGCCGGTATCGCAATAAATTTTTGCGTGCATTCGCACGCCCAAAATCTTCCCAGTGCAAATAGACATTAGGGAAACGTCGTCGCAAACCATCGACAAACTTTCCGATAAACGCATCATAGTCCTCACCGGTGATGCGTTCATGGCGCCATCCTAAATATTCTGGATCATCAAGAAGCGTCTGGTTATTGGTGCCAACATCCAATTGAATAGGTAACACGCGATTCGGGTGTAAACCACTGCAAGCGGTATATACCATCAGTTTACCGATACAAATATGCATCCCCCCGACACCCCAGTCGCCGATCCCAAGCACACCTTCACCATCAGTCACTAAAGCTAAGTCGACTTCTTTATTGATGGTGTCCTCTAAAATTTCATCAATACTATCAATATCGGGGTAAGCAATATACAAACCGCGCAAACGTCTCAACTCTAAGCTATAAGTCTCCACTGCATCCGCGACGGTTGGGGTATAAACAATCGGTAACATTTCCTCAAGATGCGCGCTAAGTAGAGCATAAAATAAGATTTCATTGTCATCATGAAGTGCGTTCAAAAAAATATTTTTTTGTAAATTGCCTTGCTTCTCACTATATTGCGTGTAGGCACGATGCATTTGCTGCTCGAGTGTTTCAACTTCTTGGGGAAGACGCCCAACCAACCCTAGTGCTCGCCGCTCTTCTCGGGTAAAGGCTGAGCCTTTGTTGAGCTTGGGGTTTGCAAGTAGTTTGTATCCGCGTTCGTTGACAATGACGTCCTGTGTCATGAGTTTTCTCCTGATGATTATAGGGGGTCACTTTTAGTCTCTACCAATGCGCGTAGGAGATCAATGCAGGAGAAACTATTGGGTCACGTGTGGTCATTATTGAAATAAATATCGCAAAGCTGCCTCCTGCCTTGCCGAGCGCAAGAACGCTTCGTCGACACATTCACGCCATATTGCAACGCGAGCCAACTGCTTGACTGGAAGGAACGAAATATTTTCAACATAGTGCGCTTCCTGCAACACCCGTCCTATGTCAGCCTCTGTCCTTGCTCGTGAGAAGGCAAGCATAAAGTCTAGCGTTGTTTGTAGCGTGCCAAGTTCATTAAGTTGCTTTGAGGGTAAGTTTGCGAGATGCCAACATAAGGTTATTTTAAGATACAATAGAGTATCATGAATATTGGGCTTACTCTCACCCATGCATTTCATTGCTTCGCCCTGAGGCTCAAGCTTACCTTCTGATTCATCAGATAAAATGGCATAAAGTTGCAACTCTGTGCCTGTAATTTTTCGTGACAGACGCTCTAAGCATACACGCAATTGAGCGAGCATGTTTTTTAGCGAAGCCATTGCAAAATCATAATTCGCCCTCGCATCTGTCGAAATAAGACACTTGAGAAAAGAAATGTCCGCAGCTATATTTAAAAAGGCAATAGAAGTCGTAAGGCAAAGTTCTACTTCTTCAAAACGAAAACTAAAGGTCACCACTAACAATCCTTGTCATACATACCCACCTTTGCCAGCATAGCATACCCACAAAACCAGGCAAACCACGCTTCTAGCTTGCACTGACTGGCTTACTCCCCTACACTCGCGCCATGAAAAAATACTGGCTCTGACACCGCTTAGCCTCGCAAGCTCAGCTCTTGTGCTGCCTCTGCTGCATGTCCACCTTCACCCGAAATCTCAGCAGCTATCACGCGCAACACTCCACGATGCACAAAGCCAAGAAGACAAAACCCATCTCGCACGACTAGGCCTTGCGCCCTTAGCGCAAGCCTTAACGGCAAAAGCGGGTTTTCGCGTTCATACTAATGCTTCAGGCAATCATCAAACACAGTTTAGTGTACGTGGTTTTGGCGGCAATGCAGGTCAAAACACATTGGTGCTACTCAATGGGTTGCCGGTGATCGAGAGCGATCTAGGTGGCTATGCTTTGGGGGTCGTGCCCTTACCGTTGATTCGCGAGGTTCAATATCAACCCAGTAGTCAGTCCGTGCGCTATGGCAGTGGTGCAATCGCTGGTGTCATCAACCTCATAACAGATGTACCCGTAGGAAGTCACCAGTCTTTTCAATTGGCCACTGGAAGCAATGACACCCTAAAAGCCTTTGGCTCGCTCTCACATCAGTTCAATCATCAGCAACAGATAAGCTTTAGTGTGTTCCACTCTCAAACCAAAGGCTACCGGGCCCATTCACGATCACGTTTAACTACCGCGGCGATTGACTTCGCTAACAAGTCTTCACAGTGGCAACTGTGGAGTGAGCTACTGGCCAGTGAAGCGAAAGCCGATTACCCAGGTCCGCTTGATGCGACGACAGCCAACCAAAACCCAAGAGCCGCGTCCTCACTCACCGACTGGAGTGATAATCACCCACTGCTATGGCAAGTCAAATTTGCTAGGAAACTGAGCGTGCACAACACAATGCATTTGGACATGAACTCACGCTATAACCATGGCCAAGGAAGTCTCTCATCTAGCCCTTTTAGGGATACACGCTATACTTTAAGTCTCATGCCTTGGCTAGCCACAACAGTAAAGCCATTTCCGTTGCCGACAAAAATACAAACCGGTGGCCTATTGTATCAAGGAGCGTATCAAACTGACTTTACGACGGTAAACTATCATAAACATATTCGCACCTCACGCGCCGCGCTGTATTCACTCATCACTCAAACGATACAACGCCAGTGGCAGTTGCAGGTAGGTGCCAGACTCGCAACCAATCAAAATAACAACTTGCCAGGCAAGCAATCGGATGATGCTTTTGTCTACCGTGGCCAACTTAATTATCACCCTAATTCTCACTGGCGCACCGAACTCAGTTATGCAACAAACTACCGCTTTCCACTCGCAGAAGAGGACGCTTTTACCGCCACCGGTGCCCCACTTAAGACACAAACAGGACAAGATATTGCGCTCTCGATTCATCATCGAAGTCACTATTTACAGGTCGCTTTGTCAATGTATCAGTTGAGATTAAAAAATGAAATTAGCTTTGTCCCGCGTATTGGGCCTTTTAATTTTGGCGCCAATCGCAATCTTGACCCAACCCGTCGTCTAGGTCTGACAACAGATATCGCCATTAAGCCAGTGGCCCCCTTGACCATACGAGTGTCAGCCAATGCAGTAAGAGCCCGTTTCCGCCAGGGTCCTTTTAAAGGTAAGCATATTCCTTTGGTACCCTCTTATTGGATAAGAAACAGTATTAGCTGGCACCTCATGTCACACTGGCAATTACATATTGAGCAATACTGGCAAACACAAAGCCACGCCGATTCTGACTTTACCAATAGCGGTACGCTAGTGCCTGGTTATGCACTGTTTAACGCTAGCGTGCAATATCATCGCTCTCGCTTCACTATCACGGTAAGTGGCTTAAACCTGTTGAACAAACACACCTTTGCTTATGTAAACGATATAGCAGGCATAAACAGTTATTATCCAGCGCAAGGGCTGGCAGGTTTAGTGACGTTAACGCTGCATTAAGCAAAGCATCGTTATCGAATATGGTGCATACCTCGAGAAGTACGCGCCATGTGATTCAAGAAACTGCGCTGTGAAAACATCGCAAACGCTTTGCGAATCATGGGCATATCACGATGTGCGCGGTTAAACATACCTACCTCAGCCCCTCGTCCACCTACTTTGAGTAAATGAAAACGTCCGATGTAATTGATCTTGTGTGCATACACATTGAATCGGATTAACGGGAACTTGCGTGGGCGTAAGTTGTAATGCACATCGGCATCATGACGATGACAATGAAACGCATAAAACGCATAGCGCCCAGGAAGTAATTTTAGGTAATGCGGTTCAGCTTGCACACGACTTCTTGGCACGTCAGAGCAACCGATTGTGACCCGATAAGGTTTAAAGCCTGCCCCTTGGCGGTCATGATAAGAAAAATTTCGCGCAAACTCTAACGTCACACGACTATCTGTCGCATTACATACCGACGTAAATGCCGCGACTCCGCGAGGTTTGTCTTTTTGGAAAGTGAAGTGGGAAGGTGAATCAATAACGATTTCACTCATCATGGCACAACCGGCCAATAGTGTCAGTAGTAATATCCCTGAGATGATTTTTGTTTTCAATGCCATTCCTTGAGCTCGTCTGTTTTTATCCGCTCTTTGTCTCAGTGTCTCATGGAATATGCCCCAAAGACAACGCCAATAGACCAAAGAAAAAACGGCACCGAAGTGCCGTTTTAAGGTTTTGGGGATGGGAGAGTTAATCGTTAATGCACACGTAGCATGTTGTATTCTTTTAGCTTTAGGATGAAATCCACTTCACTTACACCGCAACCTTGTGCTGCTTTGCCAATATTTCCGCCTGCCTCTTTGAGCGCGAGAACTAATTGCGCTTTTTCTAATTCAGTAATTTTTTGGTTTAATTCGGTTAATTCGATGTTCATGGTCACTCTCCTATTGCTTCAACACTTATCACGCAGTGCGCTATTTCGTGTTACTTTAATCATAGCAAAGAGTGGTCACTTTTCAAGCAAAATTGCTATTTTTTTGGCGATAATTTAGACATCTTACGTCCTACTTTGACTTTTATTAATACAATCAGAAGGATACGAATCCATTGATTTGACACTTTTTTTCCTAACGCGTCAAAATAAAAAAAAGTGTCAAATTTTTGAAGAAACCATTCAAAGGCTTACTGTGTACAACAGAAATAAATAGGGCTAAAAAGATGTCGAAACGGAACAAAACTCACTGGTCAGTTGCTATTTTTACTAGTTTTGCTCTTACTTGGATTGCTGCTTATGTCTTATTTAAACTAGGCGGTAGTGAGAATCATACTCTCTATGAGGTGGGTGATACATGCATCATGTGGATAACAGGACTTGTCGCCTTGTTTTTTTGCAAGCGGGAAAAAATAGCTTTACCTGTTTTCACAAAACTCTCTTCCATTTACTTCATTGCAGGCAGCCTTCCTATCCTCGCCGGACTTATCACGGTAACCATCAGTGCCCTCTTCACTAAGTACATTGGTTTTTCAGTATTGAGTCATCATTTACCACACAGCCTGGGGCCTTATTTGCCCAAAGCTGTTCCGTTAAGAGTCGCCATTTTTTTTCTTTTGAATTACGTGAGTGGTATCACACTTCATATGCTCGCAACGCTAGGTGAGGAACTTATGTGGCGAGGTTACCTTTGGGAGAAACTCAAACACTATGGTCTTTGGCCCGCGTCTGTAATTACAGGTACCTTGTGGGGTTTGTGGCACATGCCTTATCTGTTTATTCTTCATAAGAATTTCGGGGCAATGCCCTGGGTAGGAACTCTGATGATGATTGGTGCACTAATCAGCATGAGTCCAATACTGACATGGCTACGCAGCGTATCAAACTCGCTCATTGTACCCGCAGCATTTCATGGCGTATGTGATGTTGGAATTAGTTTTACTTATGTGGTGGTTGCCGTTAATTCACATAACATCTTTTATGTGGGTCAAGCAGGTATCATAGGTATGCTTGTTATGCTGGGGCTATCAGCCCTCATCATAGGCTTGTTCGCTAAGCACTCAGACTTAAAACAGTGTCTGTGACGATAAGTCATCATCAAGTCGAAGAGTCACTGTCTCCCCTGTCACATGTGTCGCACTGTAGAGTTGATAGGTTTCCCCTGCTAGTGTTTGCTCCCCTTGATACGTCCAATCACCCGTCAGTGTCACGCTATCCCCAGTAGACACATCGCTGCTATCCCCATCCCCCAATAATTGCAATACGTTATCACTGTCCGTCAACGACACGACGTCCTCAACGCTCAAGGTGACATGATTATCGCCTGTGCCGGTGATGTCTAAAATTTCAAGGTTCGCGAGTCCACTCAGGTCTAAGTCTTCTGTGAAGTTAAGATCAAGACCCTCATCAAGAATAATCAAGGCATCTTCCCCTGCACCCAGATCAATTTGATCGTACTGATTAAGATCCGCCACTGTGGTGCGCACTTCATCGTTGCCCAATGTTCCGTGGAACAAATCATTATTGGTGGTCAATGCTAGTGAAACATCCCCAGCTATCAAGGTGATATCACCGACAAAGTCCGTTTCACTCACCGTATGCAAACCGCTCAGCTCTAATTCAAAATCCGCATACATGTCGTTATTGGTGTCAAACGATAGAATCGTTGCGCCGTCTTGCGTATAACTCGCGACATTCAGCGCACCTAACGCCGACAAGTCAATTTGATCGCCTTCTGCGCTTGAAAAATCTGTGATCACATCACGATTCCCGTCCCCCATGGCAAGTCCATCAATGCCTTGCCAGACGAATATATCCGCGCCTGTGCCACCCGTTAGTACATCTTGTGAGGCTACGCTGGATATATTCAATGCGTATTTATTCGCAAGATAATCATTGACCAGCAAGGTATCGTTGGCAGACAGCGCATTCTCAAAATACAACACTTCCGCTAACTGCATCTGGCCACTACCAAACGTACTACTCGCCTCTTCCAAACCGCCAATCACATAATCACCCGAGATAGCCACTCCATCCGTTTTACTGTAACTCAACAGGTGCGCTTGGTTTATTGCGTCCACCGTGCCAGTACTCACGCCATCAACCGCAACTGAATCAAATAAGCCAAAGACACGGTTAGTTGAACCGGCGTAAGCTAATGTACTATTGTCATAAGCAAATAATGAAATATAAGGTGAATCACTCGAATACGAATCCCCTGTATATTGATACACCATGAATAATGCTCCCATGGTAAACGTGGTATTATTCGCTGAAATAAAGCTTGCGCTACCATCCAGCGTCATACTCCCTTGCTGGTTCAAGCTATCATCTTGTGCCACATAGCTCACATTTCCTCTCGCCACAAAGTCATTGTCATCAGCAATACCATTGCCATTGCTATCTGATTTATCTTTCCACGTCGTCACATTCGCGCCATCAGCTAAACTACCCGCGCCTGCCGTACTGTCGTTGGCATCAAGCCACAATTGCATGCCACCAACACTGTTATTAGAAAAAGCTAACCAGTCAAAA
>JAUHZG010000093.1 GCA_030425845.1 Gammaproteobacteria bacterium | reverse complement strand
GCGCAGTGAAATGATGCAAGTAGCATCATCCGTGGCAGATAAAGTCATAGTGACTAGTGATAACCCGCGCACAGAAGAGCCTGTAGCGATTATTAATGATATCATTGCTGGTGTAGCGGCTACAGAGTCGGTTTTTACAGAGCCTGATAGACGTGTCGCTATTCGGAGTGCGATTGCCGAGGCGAAACCTGAAGATTGGGTTGTCATAGCCGGCAAAGGGCATGAAGACTATCAAGAAATTAAAGGTGTCAGACACCATTTTAGTGATGAAGAAGTAGCAAGAGATTGCTTACAAGAGTTGGGGTGAAGCATGTTATTGTGGTTATAAAGTTTTTTAGCGACGTTTTATCATGGTTTTCAAGTTTTTCATTACTTAACGCTACGTGCAATTATTGCCACTATTATCGCTTTCTTGATTTCGCTACTGTTTGGCCCGAGCTTAATTCGTTTCTTGAGTCAACGCCAATTGGGGCAATCGGTTCGCGATGATGGCCCCCAGTCCCACTTACAAAAACAAGGCACACCTACCATGGGCGGGGCTTTGATTATCGTTTCTATTACTTTGAGTACACTTTTATGTGGCGATCTGACTAATCAAAGTATTTGGTTGGTGCTCTTTGCCTTGATTGGTTTTGGTGCGGTAGGCTGGTTTGATGACTATTTGAAAATTTTATTGCGTAATTCTAAAGGGTTGTCTGCCAGAATGAAGTTGGTTTCGCAATTTGCCATCGCCTGTATTATTGCTGTGATCCTCTATCATACGGCGACTCACCCAGAACAAACAGCTTTACTGATCCCTTATTTGAAAAAGGTAAGCATAGGCCTTAGCGTGTTGTTTGTGCCGTTTGTGATTTGCGTCATTGTTGGGGCGAGTAATGCTGTTAATCTAACCGATGGGCTCGATGGGTTAGCTATCTTGCCTACGGTACTGGTCGCTGGTGCGCTGGGTGTTTTTGCCTATGTGACAGGCAATGTAAAGTTTGCTAACTATTTAGGATTAATCTATATCTCAGGGGCCGGTGAGATTGTCGTGATCTGTGCGGCGATTGTTGGTGCAGGGCTTGGTTTTTTATGGTTTAACAGTTATCCCGCACAAGTGTTCATGGGCGATGTGGGAGCACTAGGGTTAGGCGCGGCATTAGGGACGATTGCCGTCGTCGTGCGCCAAGAACTAGTGTTATTTATCATGGGCGGAGTGTTTGTGATGGAAACTGTTTCTGTGATCATTCAAGTGGCCTCCTTCAAAATGACTGGCAAACGCGTCTTTAAGATGGCTCCGATCCATCATCATTTCGAGTTAAAAGGGTGGGCAGAGCCTAAGGTTATTGTGCGTTTTTGGATCATTACGGTTATGTTAGTCCTGGTGGGATTAGCCAGCTTGAAAATACGATAAGGGGCTTAAATGAATTTATCGTCGCTAGACGAACCGATTGCAGTGATTGGTTTTGGCTTAACCGGTCAGTCGGTGGTTGAGCTTTTGTGCGAACATGGCATACGTTGTCACGTATTTGATAAGCAAACGAACGAAGTAATACTCGAGAGCCAAGAAAAATACGGTGAGTTATTCCAGTTTAATGAAAGTCTGTCATTGCCCGCGCGCATTGAAGAGTTTGCGACCCTGATAGTAAGTCCCGGCGTTGATACCCGTGGCGAGCTTTATCAAGCGGCACGAACACGCGGCGTTGAAATACTTGGCGACATCGAGTTGTTTGCCAGGCTCAATACCGTTCCTGTTGTAGCGATCACTGGCTCCAACGGCAAAGGAACCGTGACGACGTTGGTGGGTAAGATGGCGCAGGCGGCGGGACTTAAAGTCGCGCTAGGCGGCAATATCGGAACACCTGCACTTAACTTACTTGGGGTGAAGTTGGATTTAATCGTACTTGAGCTTTCTAGTTATCAACTAGAAACAACACGATCGTTAAATGCAAAAGTGGGGACTGTATTGAACGTGAGTCCCGATCACCTCGATCGTTATGATTCGTACGAGCATTACCGACAAACCAAACAAAAGATCTATCACTTAAGCGAGTCATTAGTTCTCAACCGGGATGAGCCAGAGATTTGGCCGACGACTTACTCTAATCGACCCACAGTAAACTTTGGTTTATCACTACCCGGTGCGGGAGAGTACGGCATTCGAGAAACCCAAGAAGGGGTAGCCATTGCCAAAGGGGCTGAGATTTTAATTCATGTCAATGAGTGCGGACTTAAAGGGGCGCATAATTGGTTGAACATAACGGCTGCCATTGCTATCGGGCAGTTGCTCGACTTGCCCTTAGAAGCCATTTTGCAGGTATGTCGCGAGTTTACAGGGTTACCTCATCGCTGTCAGTTAGTTAGCGTGACTGAAGGTGTGCAATGGATTGATGATTCTAAAGCCACTAACATTGGGGCGATGATGGCTGCGATTGAAGGCTTTGGCATGTATAAGCAGGGGCGTTTGATTCTGTTGGCTGGCGGCCAGGGTAAGGGCGCGGATTTTTCAAAAGCACGGGAGTCGTTAGCCCGATACTGTGATGAAGTGTTATTGTTTGGTGAAGATGCAGCGCTATTGCGAGAGGCGTGGTCGGTGAGTGTGCCTTGTGAGATGACAGAGTCAATGTTTGTGGCGATGGATATTGCAAGGGAGAGGGCTGTGGCAGGGGACATTGTGTTGCTCTCGCCTGCTTGTGCGAGCTTCGATCAATTTACATCCTTTGCTGAGCGGGGGGAGAGGTTCAAGGAGTATGTGGACGGGACGTGTCATCGTTCGGCTTGATCGAAGGATCCAAATATATTTGGCCCTTAGGTCAAGCCCAAAGGGTGACAATTTGTTTGAGCCCTAGGCGTGATAATGCGTAAGTAGCGGGAACAGCACATAATCCACCATTAAAGAGGTTAGCAAAAATGACAAACTCCATGGCATTTGCCAAACGACAAAAAGATGTAGCTATCTCACTCTACGATCGTTGGTTCATTGGCGCGGGCATAGCAATTCTTGCGATTGGGATCATGATGGTCGCGTCTTCCTCGATTGTGATTTCAGATAAACTCTACCACCAACCTTTTCATTATTTATTTCGGCAAGTGATCTATTTATTACTCGGTATTGGGTTAATCATGGCATTACTGCGCGTAGAAATTGCTCGCTTTGAGCGCTTTAGCCCTCTGTTGATTTTGGTAGCTATCTTTTTACTTTTGTTGGTTCTTATTCCTGGTTTAGGCAAAGAAGTCAATGGGTCACGCCGCTGGTTAGACTTAATCGTCTTTCGCCTGCAGGTCTCGGAGTTAGTGAAACTCTTGGTTGTAATGTATTTAGCGAGTTATCTGGTACGTTTTGGTGATCAAGTCCGTACAGAAGTGGTTGGTTTTATTAAACCCATGGGCTTGTTGTCGGTGATCTGTTTATTATTATTGTTTCAGCCGGACTTCGGGGCGGCGGCTGTTATTATGGCAACAGCACTTGGGCTAATGTATATCGCCGGTGTGCGCTTTTGGCAGTTCGTCGTGTTATTTCTGGTGGTGTTAGCTGGACTGGCTGTGCTTGCGGTGTCTTCTCCTTATCGTATGGCGCGGGTGACAACCTTTTTACGGCCCTGGGCGAATCAATATACCAGTGGCTATCAGTTAACCCAGTCGCTGATTGCCTTTGGGCGAGGAGGGATCTTTGGTGTGGGGTTAGGGGAGAGTGTACAAAAACTCTTTTACTTACCAGAGGCGCATACGGATTTTTTATTTGCTGTGCTAGCAGAAGAGTTGGGCTTAGTGGGGGTTGGCATTGTTTTATCTTTATTTACATTGCTCATTTATCGAGGTTTTGTTATCGCCCGTAAAACCTTCAAAGCAGGCAATTATTACAGCGCCTATTTAGCGTATGGCTTGACCATGTGGATAGGACTACAGGTGATCATTAACATTGGTGTTAACTCTGGGTTGCTACCAACCAAAGGTTTAACACTGCCGCTCATGAGTTATGGGGGCAGTAGTATGTTGGTCAACTGTGCGTTATTAGGCTTGTTACTTCGAATTGATCACGAAAGACGACTGCAAGAATATGGTTTGAGTTCGCGGGTACGACGCCGAGGAGATTATCGGTGAACGACGTGCCCAAAGTTGTGATCATGGCTGGTGGTACCGGCGGTCATGTTGTTCCTGCCATTGCCGTGGCTAAACAACTTCAAGCGCTAGGCGTAGAGGTTTTGATGCTAGGGACTTGCCATGGGATTGAAGCACGCTTGGTGCCTGAGGCAGGCTTATCCTTGGCTTTTCTTGAGATGAAAGCTTTGCGCGGTAAGGGCATAGTGAATGCACTGAAAACGCCTTTTCGTGTGCTCAAAGCGGTTGGCCAAGCGCGAAAGCTCTTTCGAGAATTCAAGCCGACCTCGGTACTTGGGATGGGTGGCTATGTGTGTGGTCCTGGTGCGCTAGCGGCAAAATTACTGGGCTGCCGTTTGGTGATTCATGAGCAAAATGCTATCGCGGGCTTGACCAATAAACTCTCTGGGTATTTTGCTGATGCCATTTGTGAAGGCTTTAGTGGTGCTTTTCCCTCAAGTGAAAAGGTGCGGGTCACAGGTAATCCGGTGCGTGAAGCGATTCGGGCGGCGCGCGAGTCGCAATCGCTATCTATGCCGGATTTTGCTTCCAGAAAAATGCGTGTGCTGGTTGTTGGCGGTAGTTTGGGGGCCAAGGTATTCAATGAGAAGCTACCGGCATTGTTTGCACGTTGTCAGGCAAGCCTTGAAATTGACCATCAGGGCGGTGCCCGAACCGTAAAGCTTGCTGAAGTGAATTATCAGCAGTACCCCAGCTTACAAGTCAATGTCCGCGAGTACATCAGCGATATGGTGGACGCCTATGCAAATGCTGACTTAGTGATCTGTAGAGCGGGAGCTATGACGGTAGCAGAAGTCGCTTGTATTGGTGTGCCGGCGATATTTATTCCGTTTCCCTATGCGGTGGATGATCACCAGACGGCAAATGCGCAATTTTTGGTGAGCAAAGGAGCTGCTCTCTTATTGCCTGAAAAACAGCTAGAGAGCACGCAATTAGTGGACTTACTCGACGATTTATACCAAAATCCAGATAAATTGTTGCAAATGCGTGAGCATGGGCGTGAAATACCATGTACGGATGCCGCGTTGCAAGTAGCGAAAATTTGTTTGGAGAGTTGATTTGAGCGTAGAGCGAATGCGCGCGAGTGTCCGTAAGATCCACTTTATTGGGATCGGAGGCTCTGGCATGGGGGGAATTGCGGAAGTCTTAGTCCGAGAAGGTTACCAAGTTAGCGGTTCGGATATAGCAACGACTGCGATGACAGAACATCTCGCCAAGCTTGGCGTGCAAATCCAAATCGGGCACCAGCTAGATAACCTTGACGGGGCCGATGTCGTTGTGGTGTCAACCGCGATTGCCGAAGATAATGTGGAGTTAGTGGCTGCTCGTGACAAACGCCTGACTGTGGTCAGACGTGCGGCGATGTTAGCGGAGTTAATGCGGTTTCGCTATGGCATTGCGATTGCCGGTACTCACGGTAAAACTACGACAACCAGTTTAGTCGCCAGTGTGCTTGCGGCCGGGGACTTAGATCCCACTTATGTGATCGGGGGACGTTTAAATAGTTCGGCGAGCCATGCTCATTTAGGGGACAGCCGATATCTGGTAGTGGAAGCCGATGAAAGTGACGCCTCTTTTCTGCATTTACAACCCATGATGAGTATTGTGACCAATATAGATGAAGATCACATGGCGACTTATCAGGGGGACTTTTCGATATTACGGCAAACGTTTAAAGATTTTATCCATAACCTGCCTTTTTACGGGCTGGCTATCGTCTGTGTAGACGATGAAAATGTTCGCGATTTATTATCCGAAATTGAAAGACCTCTTATTACTTATGGATTTACAAAAGAGGCGAATTATCATATTGCTGACTTTCGTCAGGAAGGGTTACAAAGCTACTTTACGTTGACTCGTCACGGTAAAGATAAACTGGACTTATGTCTTAACATGCCGGGTCGGCATAATGTACAAAACGCAGTGGCGGCGATTGCGGTTGCTTCAGAGTTGGGCGTGAGTGATGATGCTATTGCGAAAGCACTGCATAGTTTTAGTGGCGTTGGTCGCCGTTTGCAAGTCTTAGGTAATTACGAGTGGCAAGGTAAGTCTATTACGCTTATTGATGACTATGGGCACCACCCGAAAGAATTACAAGTGACGTTAACAGCGCTAAAACAAGCTTACCCCAACAGACGTGTGGTGATGGTGTTCCAACCGCATCGCTATTCTCGCACGCACGATTTGTTCGATGATTTTTGTCGTGAGTTGTCTTTTGCCGATGGGCTTATCTTGCTTGAAGTTTATAGTGCGGGAGAAACGCCTATTGCCAATGTTTCCAGTAATGATCTCGCCGAGCAAATTCAATTATCGAGTGGCGCGAAACCTATAGTGGTTGCGGAACAATCCAAACTGTTAGCAGAGCTTGAAAAGCAATTACGTGATGGAGATGTGTTATTAATGCAAGGTGCTGGGAATATTGGTACGCTGGTCAAAGACATACAACAAGCGCTAGCAGTATAAAATGAAACAACACGTAAATGAACACGCATTACAAGGTGAGTGCGCAAGCGATGTTTCTCTAGAACAGTACGCCTCATGGCGTATAAGAGACGAAGCTGACTACCTTGATAGTCCTAACCATTCAAGTAGCATGGGAATAGTAGTGCGAAAAGTAAGGATTATTGGGTATGCTTGAGTTGAATGATGATCTTATCAAAGCCTGTGGCCACATTGCAGTGGTGATGGGAGGGTGCACTGAACGCGAGATTTCTTTAATGAGTGGGCGAGCAGTGTTTAATGCCTTACAAGAGATGGGCTTTCATGCGACAGCGGTAGAAGTGGAAGCCGATCTTATTACGCCTTTACAAGCAAAAGGGTTCGATAGGGTTTTTAACTTGTTACACGGGGGAGACGGCGAGTCTGGGATTTTTCAATCGATTTGCCAAAACTTACGACTGCCTCACACGGATAGTTCCCCACTTGCGTCCGCTCTGGCGATGAACAAGTGTCAAAGTAAACGTATTTTTCTCGCCTGTGATTTACCCACGGCGGATTATCTCGAATTAAATGATGAAACTTGTGCTGACTCTATCCAAAAACGACTGGGGCTGCCTTTTGTGGTGAAACCAGCTGATAGTGGTTCTTCTTGTGGGGTTAGTATCGTTAAATCGCTTGAGCAATATACGAAAGCTTACCAAGTGGCGAGTCAGTACAGTAGCCATATTATGGCGGAACAGTTCATTGATGGTGATGAAATTAGTGTTGGCATCTTAGCTGACGAGGCACTGCCACTGGTGAAAATAGTCCCTGAGCCAGGGCATTTCTATGGATATGAAGATAAATATTTTTCAGACAATACGCAGTATTTAGTGGCTGAAGACGCTAACTGTGACGGGATCTCAGAGCAAGCAGCAGATCTTGCGCTAAAAGTTTATCGTTTACTTGGCTGTGAAAATTGGGGCCGCGTTGATTTCTTACTCGATAAGCAAGATAAACTTTGGATATTAGAGTTAAATACCGTGCCAGGGATGACGCCCCACAGTTTGGTTCCACAAATGGCAAAAAGAATAGGGATAGACTTTAATTCACTAGTTCTTAAAATACTGACATTGACGTTAGGAAAGACAAATGAGAGCCAAACAGCCAACTAAACACACGCTACTCCCAATAAAGGCGCGGCGAGCACTCGTTATGGGCGTACTTGCATTGGCGCTTCTCACATTAGGCTGGTACTGGGTTTCAAGTCCAGAAGTGCTACCGATCAATAAAGTGAAAATCACAGGCCAATTGGGACATCTTAATAAAGCGCAAATTAAAGCTGTGATCATGCCATATGCGAGAGAGGGCTGGCTTGGTGTCAATACGCTCGAACTACAGAAAACATTACGGCAAATTGCCTGGGTCAAAGATGTGTCCATCCGCCGCCAGTGGCCGGCGACGTTAACCTTAAAATTTATTGAAAAACAACCAGTTGCAAGATGGGGGAGCGATGCCTTGATCACGCAAAGTGGTGAGCTATTCTTCCCACCGAAAGCCACCATTAGCGCGAGTTTACCCCTGCTGCAAGGCCCAGAAGGCACCGAGCAAAATTTGCTTAAAACGATGGAACAGATACAAAATAAGCTAAAACAAAAGCATTTAGCGCTGGCCATGGTACAATTGTCGGCGCAGTACACCTGGCGGGTACGATTAACTAATGGCATATTAATCGAGCTTGGGCAACACAAGCCACTTAAAAA
>JAUHZG010000092.1 GCA_030425845.1 Gammaproteobacteria bacterium | reverse complement strand
ATGCTAAAGTTTGGTCCCGAGATAAAATAGCTCATCACTACATCATCAAAGGAAAGGGTAAAACACAGTAACCAAGCGCCTATCACAGCGGTGGCAATCATCGGCAATACCACTTTAGAGAAAGTTTGCCACTCACTTGCCCCCAAGTCTTTAGCCGCTTCAATGGTATTTTTATCAAATTGACTAAAGCGCGTTGAAACCGTCACCACCACAAATGGTAAACATAACGTAACATGACCAATCAGTAGAGAGTTAAAGCCTAACGGCATTTTGAACAAACTAAACAATATCAGTAAAGAAACACCTAACAAAATATCGGGGATCACGATCAATAAAAAAATCAATCCATTAAACGCACGCTTGCCGACAAAGCGATAGCGAAATAATGCCGATGCCGCGAGCGTCCCCAGTACAGTCGCTAAGGTTGACGCCACTACCCCTAGCTGTAAAGAGTGTACTAGCCCCTGCCACAAGTCTTGATCTTGCCACAACTCTTGGTACCACTTCAGCGTCACACCATGCCATAGCAATGAATAAGTGGCATTATTAAATGAGTATGCGATTAAGACCAACAGTGGCAAATAGATAAGGCTATAAATGAGCCCCAAATAAATCCTCTTCCCGATGCACCCAGCTGTCACCCTACTCATTCTACACTCTCTAACATGGCAGTACGCTGGCTACGCCAGCATAGCATGAGCAACGGGATCATCAAGACACTTAACATCACGCCAATGGCAGAACCCAATGACCAATTCCCGACAAAGAGGAACTGATCTTTAATTAAGTTGCCTAAAAGGAGTGACTTTGCACCACCGAGTAAATCCGGGATATAAAACAATGTCATTGCGGGTAAGAAGACCATGACACTACCGGCTAGGATCCCTGGCATAGTCAAGGGCAATAATACACGCGTTAAGATCTGCCAACGTGATGCGCCACAATCTCGCGCGGCTTCAAATAAACACTTATCCAAACGCTCAATATTACTGTACAAAGGCAGTAACATAAACGGCATTAAGTTATACGTCAGGCCAATGATCACTGCCGTATTAGTAAATAAAATTTGCAACGGTTGATGAATCAGCCCTAACGCTAGCAGCAGGGTATTAAACAAACCTTTTGCTTTGAGCAAAGCCATCATGGCATAACAACGCACTAAGCTCGAAGTCCACATAGGAATAATCGCCAGCAGCAACAGTGTGTTTTTCGCATACAGGGGTAACGTTGACAGGACTAACGCCAAAGGGTAGGCCACCAGTAAACAGCCCACCACACAAGTCAATGCCAAGAGTAACGAGCGAAATAAGACACGCAGGTAAAGCAGCTGAAATAGCTGGTGATAATGCATTCCTGTCACATGATAATATAGAATACCTGGTTTGGTGTGCGTCACCACACTTAACAAGCACATCATTGATAACGGTAGCAACGCAAACACAAACACCCAGCTGCAAGCCGAGTAGATGGATATCTTGGCAAATAATGAGTTAGCTTTCACGCGGTAATACAACCTCCCAGCCACTCTTCCACTCTAGCCAGACCGACTCACCCTTGGTGTAAGCCAGATCTTCATCATTTTCGTCAAAGAATTCTGTTGCGAGAATTTTCTTGCCGGAATGTAAGCGGATGATCAGATCGACAGTGGAGCCTTTATAGATGACTTCTTCGACCGTTCCTGGCAGCATTTCACTGGTATCTTGTACTTCAGTGCGATCCCATACATGCAAATCTTCCGGGCGTAGCAGCAAGTGCACGGGTTGACTTATTTCCAGGCTACCCGTGTGTTTATCCAGTGGAAGATGTAACGATTTTCCCTCAACTTGCAGCGTCATAGCGTTCGCATCAAGTGCGCTCACCACTGTCTCGAAGACATTCACTTCACCAATAAACTTGGCTACGGCTAAGGAGTTAGGGGTTTCATAGATTTCCCTGGGGGTACCTATCTGCGCTATCATCCCCTCGTGCATGACAACGACTCTATCTGACATGGACAGCGCTTCTTCTTGATCATGCGTCACAAAGATAAAGGTGATCCCAAGTTGTCGCTGCAGTTGTTTTAATTCAATCTGCATATTTTTACGCAGACGATAATCCAGTGAACTTAATGGCTCATCTAATAATAACACCGCAGGATGGTTGACTAGTGCGCGTGCTATCGCGACGCGTTGCTGTTGGCCACCACTGAGTTCCGTCGGTTTGCGCGCGCTGTGTTTATCGAGCTTCACTACTGCTAGCATCTCGTCAACACGCTGCTTGATCTGTGCTTTTGCCATTTTTTGGCATTCTAAACCAAACGCGACGTTATCAAAGACTGTCATATGCGGAAACAGTGCATAACTTTGAAAGACCGTGTTCACATGACGCCGCTCTGGAGGCAAGCCCACTATATCTTTTCCGTGTAGCTTTATTGCGCCACTACTGGGTAATTCAAAACCTGAGATCAAACGTAACAATGTCGTTTTACCGCAACCGGAAGGCCCGAGTAAGGTTAGGAATTCACCGTCATGCACTTTCAATGACACATCATGCAACACTGGATGATCATGGTAGGCTTTGGAGAGCTGCTCTATCTCGATAACTGGAGGATACATAATACGCTACTTAGCCAATAATGCTTCTTTGGTTACGAGGAAAACCCCGTCCCCGCCACGCTGGAAGTCCAACCAAGTCAACGCCAAGTTAGGGTAAGCCGCTTCCATGGCTACACGTGACGCCCCCACCTCGACAATCAAGATCCCATCATCATTAAGGTGCTTGGGTGCTTGCTCGAGTAATTTGTGTGTGTGAACTAAGCCATCGTCCCCAGAGGCAAGCGCATCAACCGGCTCGTGCTCGTATTCAGGAGGTAAACTCGCCATCTCGATTTTATCAACGTAAGGTGGATTGGCCACGATGATATCGTAGGTTGCATTCACGCGGTCAAACAAGTCTGATTGCATGACATTGACCTGACCACCGACACGGTGTTTTTGTACATTTTGATTGGCCACTTCAATCGCCTCGTCATTGTATTCCACCGCATCGACGACGACACCCGGCATGTATAACGCCGTGGCAATCGCAATACAGGCACTACCCGCACACATGTCACACACGCGCTTGACACTAGAGGGCTCAATCCAGGGTGCAAACTGCGCTTCGATCAACTCAGCAATGGGAGAGCGTGGAATAAGTACCCGCTCGTCTACATAAAAAGGGATACCGGCAAACCAAGCTTGCTTAACAAGATAGGCGGTGGGAATACGCTCATTGACCCGGGAAGACAACCGTTGTAGCAATAAGTGAGATTCATCTTCAGTTAAACGCGCGTCCAGTAAATCCTGTGCATGTTCATAGGGAAGCGACAAGCTATCAAAGAGCAAAAACATCGCCTCATCGAAGCTATTGTTGGTACCATGACCGTAGAAGATCTCCGCGCGCTCAAAGCATGTCACGGCATAACGTAAAAAATCACGTAACGTGGTGCTAGAGGACGGTTTTTTAATTGTTGTCATATTTCTGCTCCCTTTGTCTTGTTCGGCTGGTTCTCGCATCGATGACGCGGCACTTGCCGAAGGCTAGGTTAGCACGAAGTGCGCAAGCTACCAATTCTTGAGAAAACCACCAACCCTTTGCGTAAACCGGATTGGATCCGCGTCAAGATCCCTACTGGCCCAGAGGTCGCCAACGTCAAATCCATGCTACGAAACAAAAAATTGATCACGGTATGTGAAGAAGCCTCTTGCCCTAATCTGCCCGAATGCTTTAGCCACGGGACAGCGACCTTCATGATCATGGGTGATATTTGTACCCGTCGCTGTAGTTTTTGTGACGTCGCTCACGGCAAACCCGCCCCCTTAGATGAAGACGAACCACAAAATGTTGCTGACGCCGTCGCTGAAATGGGGTTATCGTTTGTGGTGATCACCTCTGTTGATAGAGATGACTTGCGGGATGGTGGCGCACTACATTTTGTGAAAACCATACAAGCCATCCGCACACAAACACCTGATGTCGGTATCGAAGTGTTGGTCCCTGACTTTCGTGGTAAAAGTAAATTACCCAAAGCGTTGGATTTATTTGCTGACGGTCTACCGGATGTCTTTAATCACAACATCGAAACCGTGCCTAGCTTGTACAAGCAAGCGCGTCCCGGCGCCGATTATGCTTGGTCACTCAAAGTGCTCAAAGACTTTAAAGCACGCTACCCTTCCCTGATCACCAAATCTGGCGCGATGCTGGGTTTGGGTGAAACCAAAGACGAAGTCATTGCATTAATGCATGATCTGCGTGAACACGATGTGCAGTCCATCACGCTAGGCCAGTACTTACAACCCACGCCCTATCATATGGCCGTCGATCGCTTTGTACATCCGGATGAGTTTCGTGAATTGGCTGACATTGCCAAGTCTCTTGGGTTTGAGCATGTTGCAAGCGGGCCGATGGTGCGTTCTTCATATCATGCTGATCAACAAGTCAAAGGCGATTTAATTACATAATATGATGTCACAGTACTTACAACCGGTGATTCAATGGCTACACGTCCATCCAGAGTGGGCGGGGTTGGCAGTGTTTTTAGTCGCGTTTGCCGAGTCGGTGGCGGTCATCGGTACCATTATTCCAGGCTCGGTGATGATGACAGCTGTCGGCGGTCTTGCGGGTCTTGGGATCATTCCGGTATGGACCACACTTTTGTACGCGATTGCTGGCGCCATCTTGGGAGATAACTTAAGTTTTTACTTGGGAACACTGTGTAAAGACAGTATCAATCACATCTGGCCCCTCACGCACTTCCCTGAGCTACTGCGTAAGGGCCGTGATTTCTTCAACCAACATGGTGGTAAAAGTGTGTTTATCGGGCGATTCGTGGGTGTCGTGCGAGCAATTACCCCCATGATTGCTGGCAGTATGGGGTTTCCTGTCTCTCGCTACCTCCCCATTTGTATTCTCTCTGCTATATTATGGGCGCCGCTTTATCTTTTCCCAGGTTTTATACTGGGCGCGGCTAGCCAAAGCTTACCCCCGCAAACCGCACTGAGACTGATTAGTCTTGTGTGCATCGTTCTCCTTATCCTGTGGCTTAGCGTACGACTGATACGCGCCACCTATCAATGGTGCCGTCTTCATGTGCGTTTTCGCTTAGGTCAGCTCAGCGAATTGATCACCACGAAAAAAAATCTAACATGGCTGGCTACTCTCACGCGTGATGGCAATACCACCCACCATCGCCATCAATTACTCGCCGCGTTTATCTTTTTACTCAGTGCTTTGTTACTAGGCCTATTAGCTTGCGGCGTGACTCACCACAGTGTGATCACATTCATCGATTATCCTATTTCGCAGCTCGCACGCCACTTCTTCACCCCATCACTACAAAAAAGCGCTATCATTATCAGCTTGCTAGGGGAGAAGAAGGTCTTAGCGGGGATGTTTTTACTCTCGCTCGCTTGGCTAACCCTCAAAAAAGAGTGGGCGCTAGCCGCACATTGGGTTGGTTTTTTTGTGCTTGCTGCATTAGTCGGTCTAGGGATAAAACACGGCCTACACATTGCAAGACCGACTGGGCTCATGACAACACGACACGGATTTTCGTTCCCAAGTGGGCATGTTACCCTCATCACGGTGTTCGCCGGCTTCTTTGCCATTTTACTGGGAAGGCGCACACCACCTGGTAAAAAACATTTACCTTACCTCATTGCCCTAACCCTCATCCTCATCGTTGCCTTCTCTAGGATCTATCTTGGCGCGCACTGGGCAACTGATGCCTTAGGAGGCTTTTTAGTAGGGACAACCGTATTAGCGCTTACCTTTTTCTCACTGCAGCGTTGGTCTATTGATAACGCGCCAGTGAATCGCTTACTGACGGTGACGCTGGCAAGTTTTATTCCTCTGGCGCTCGTGTTTGGCCTATTCACCTTTACCAATAAGACGAAAGCCTTTACGCCAAAGATAGAACATCATGCGCTCACCTTTAATGCCTGGTGGCACCATCCTGGCAATCGACCGAACCTATACCGCACCAACCGGCTCGGTAAATTAATGGAAACCCTGAATATCGAATCGCTTAGTCGCTTAACCACACTAAAAGCGACTTTAGGTGCGCATGGCTGGACAACACTCGCGCCAGTATGCCTCTCTAGCGTTCTAACGCATACGAGTATACTCAAAGGTAAACTAACCGCCCCCTTGTTAAAGCAAGTCGTCAACTACCAAACACCTGTCCTGGTCTTATATAAAGTTGTTCATACCCACAAGCGCCGAGCCTACCTGGTGTTGCGACTATGGGATTCGTTCACTCATGTGAAAGACGTCAATGCACCTTTGTGGGTTGGTACACTGGCCTACCGAGTCAGTCACAACCATCGCTTTTTAACGCATCGACAAGCCCTACACGACTTAGCCGATTTACCTGAGCCTACTGATGTATTCACTCATGATCTTGGCAACGCTTGGCAGCATAATGCCGGCATCATCAGTAAACGCCAAGTAGGCCTAGAGCACCATTTAGTACGTTTACTCATTTACCCTAAAAACTTAAGGAAACCATCATGAAGCAAGTTAATGCCTACGCCGCCCCTAGTGCCAGCGAAGCCCTGAGTCCTTTGACGATTGAGCGTCGTGATCCTTGTGCAACCGATGTTGAACTTGAAATTTTGTATTGTGGGGTGTGCCATTCAGATATACACATGGCACATAATGATTGGGGCATGTCACTTTATCCTCTAGTCCCTGGCCATGAAATTATTGGCCGTGTGACACGTACTGGCGATAGCGTTAGCAGGTTTAAACCCGGCGACTTAGTTGGCGTGGGTTGTATGGTCGACTCTTGTCGTCAATGTGAGGCATGTGAAGAAAGCGTTGAGCAGTTTTGTCCTTCTATGATCATGACTTATGCCAGCCCCGATAAAAAGCACGGAGGGGTAACCCATGGGGGTTACTCAAAGTCTATCGTTGTCGATCAAGACTTTGTGTTGCGCGTTCCTGAAAATCTTGACGTCAAAGCGGTAGCACCGTTGTTATGTGCAGGGATCACAACCTATTCCCCTCTGAAAGAATGGAACGTCAAAGCAGGCGATACCGTGGGTGTCATTGGCCTTGGTGGTTTAGGCCATATGGGCGTTAAATTTGCTAAAGCCTTAGGCGCTAAGGTTGTGATGGTGACCCGTTCGGTAAGCAAAGGCGAAGATGCTAAAGCCTTAGGCGCTGATGAAGTACTGCTTTCTACGGATGAAGCTCAGATGGCAGCCTATGCGGGCAAATTTGATTTATTACTTAATACTATTCCCGTGCAGCACGATGTTAATCCCTATGTAAATTTGCTTAAGCGTGATGCCACCATGGTCATGGTCGGTGTCATTGGTAATGTGGATGAAGTCAACTTTGGTCCGTTAGTCTTTGGCCGCAAACGTCTTGCAGGATCATTGATAGGCGGCATTAAGCAAACTCAAGAGATGCTAGACTTCTGTGGTGAACATAACATCGTACCCGATGTGGAAGTCGTGGCAATGGAAAATATCAATGACGCGTTTGAACGCACTATCAAGGGTGATGTGCGTTATCGTTTTGTGATTGATATGGCGTCGTTATAAGCGTTTTTTCAACGCAAATTGTAGCTTCCTAAGCGCTAAGCCTAGCCAATACTTTCGGAATTTTTCTGCTTTCGCGGCTACGCTTAGCTTGTAATTGAGCTCTTGAGGAACGTACCAGCTATTGAGCCCTGTGCGCAGTATTAGTTGATAACCATTCTTTTTCATATGGTTATGCTTGTCGTGGTTTAACACATGATCTTCAAGCAAGACTAATTTAGGTCGCCATTTAGACAAAGTAAAGCCTTTAAACATTTCCATTTCGTGACCTTCTATGTCGATAGAAATGAAATCAAAATTAACCGGACAATTATTGTCAGTAAGAATCCAGTCTAAGGTTTTGCAGGTTACATCAATCGTTTCGTTGCTATGAGAACCTCTTGCTATGGGATCGGTATTCAATGTGGAATGTCCACCAGCAACCACTAATTTAACAACTTTATCTTGATTTTGAGGACTTGAGCAAGCATATTGTACGACAACACCTGTGCGTTTTGCTGTTAACATCTCACAATAACTTGGCATAGGCTCAAGTAAGAGGCCATGCCAGCCTAGCTGCTCTAGATGCCAAGTTTGCGATTCTTTAACGGGATCATTAGCCCCCACATCGACATAAAAACCCTCGCTCTTACAACCAAAGTAGTCAGCTACTAGAGCCTGTTCATTATCTGGCGGATTCTTAAATTGCCAAACCTGTCTAGCCGAAAAATCTATAATCCCCATATTCATATT
>JAUHZG010000091.1 GCA_030425845.1 Gammaproteobacteria bacterium | reverse complement strand
TATGCCCAATCTTGATGGCTTTGAACTTATTGATAACATCAAGCAAGAGTATCCCGAAGTGAAAATCATCGCTATCTCGGGTGGTGCTCGCGAAGGGGCGGGTGATAGATTAGTTGAGGCAAAGGCCAAAGGCGCCGATGTGACGCTAGAGAAACCTTTCCAGCGAGATGAGCTCAAACAAGCTATTGATGAACTGCTGTAGAGCGATAGCAATTCTACAAGTAACGTAGAGAATGGTTACGCACGTTGTACTAACCTATCCTTGCAGGTGATTCTCAGCAGGACACCACAGCAGCTTAAGCCAGACGTTCACATACAAACTATTTCAACTGACGCCATGACTGTCTGCCTTCTTGATCGGGACCGATGTTCTCATCAATTTTCTCAATCGCACCAGAGGTTCCGGGAGTATATTTATACTCTTTCGTCATAGTCGCGATAATACCGGCCGCTGGGATAATACCAACTGTAGACTTGCGTCCTGAGACCGTCGCTTTCGACCCTGAACCACTGTAGCTTACATTATCGCCCGTTGTGAACGTTCCGTCTTTATCGACATCAAATGGAGAGTACGTCAACCTAGCGCCAGTTTGCGCGTCTAGATCCATCAACCAGCCTGTGCCACCGAAGTCACACGGATCACTAGATGGGATCAAAGTTGAAAAGATAATACGATTATTACGCAAGATAGAGTTAGAAACCATTCGCTCACCATCCGCGTTGTGATCAAAATCGAGATACCAGCCAAGATTTGACGAGGTTTTAATGCTGTCAGAGGTAACGCGATACTCATAACCACTAGCAGTCACTTCATCTAAAATAGTTTGCTCTAAGAGTTCGCTACGTTCAACTGTATTATTATCCATATGATCTTCTATACCATAAAAGGTTTGGGTGCTAGTATCTGTTTTGTCAGTATCCTCGATGTATCTTCCGGTTCCGAAATAGACTTGCACCTTTCCAACTTCATTAAAAAGGGTGCCGACATTCGGACGTGAAGTGATTGCTTGTCTGTTGCCGCTACTATCTTCGGCAACAAATAACGGTTTGTAAGTAGCGCCATGTTTTATCGCGATTTTCCAACCGCTTTTATTGGTTGAGGTCAAATCAAACTTCCACAAGTTCCCGAATAAATCTCCTGCATAGGCGTAGTCAGCGACGGCGTCGCCATTTAAATCGACAATAGCCGGAGTAGAGAGTCCATTTGGTCGACCGGCTGAAAGAGGATCTTCCGCCATCCCGACACCTGTATCTATTTTTTTCAAGAGGGCACCTGTCTCGAGATCGACGATGTATAACACTGCATTTCCGGTTGTACTAGGCGTGCCATCTGGGGCGGTATTATTGTAGCCGTTACCAAAGATAGCCACCCAGTCGCCACTTGCCAGCCGGACAATAGCGGGCATACTATAGGTTTGACCTAGATCACTGTCATCGGCATCGGTAAATTCCCATAAAACAATGTCATTGGCATTAGACTCACTAAAAGAGTTCGGATCAGTAATGTCTAGTGCAAATACACCTTGTCCGCCATTGTTAAGTCCGCCGACTAAGACGGTATGCCAGCTACCATCGAAAAAAGCATCCGCGTAATTTGGGGTGCCATCAACGTAGTATTTATGATCATAGTTTACGTTGGGTAATTGAGTTAGAGAATTAAACACTGCTGCTGGCACATAGCCAAGCAACGATTCGCCAGTTTCAGCATCGAATAAATGAAGCATGCCATCATTGGCTCCTACGGCGACCATTTTCTTTCTACTCGCGTTATCTGTTTTGAAAGTGAGATAAGAGGTTTCAGATGAGCCAGAGCCTGGCCATATCTCAGGGTACCTAAAACTTGGCGCGCCAATGAACGGAGGATTAGAGTTAACGATGTCACCTAGAATGGTTGTCCTGTTTCTGAGTGTACCGCCGTTTGACATCTCGTTTGTTTGATCGCCTCTTAAATAATTCAAGATATTCTCAGCTTCGGAATCGCTAAAAGGAGTCGCCAGATCGTCAGGATCGAGCTTTAGTGACGCGATTTGTGCACTGGATAGTTCACTAGTAGTCGGACTACTAGGATTGCTTGGCCACCGAAAAGCAACGCCTTTCTCGGAGCTAGGATTATAGGTGATGATTTTGCGACTTGATGCACTGACTGAGTCAAGCAGAATCGATGCATCCCAATTGGAACCACCAGGACCAGGACCTGTTGTAAGGATTTCACCATTAGTCGTATTCAATGAAAAAGACAGTAGTTGGCCATGCCAAGTTTCAGTATTGAAAATTGCTTGGTATAAACGGGTGTCGGTACTTAGACTGCCACTATTGAGAGCCGCGGCTGATGCACTAGTTGAGCGTGCCAAGATACTAGTAAATACAGTTGCGAGTTGGCTGGCGATGTTAGCAGGATTGGTGACTAGGAAATAGTTATCAGGAACACCATCTCCGTCAGCATCCCATTCATTGTCAAGATCGGGTACGTTATTGCCATTCGAGTCATTGAAGTAACCCCATTTAGCAGTGTACCACAGAGGGCTATTCAGTAGAGTGGCAGCTGGTGAGCCGCTAGGGGTGAACTCTCTGGGAGTTTGTACTGGTATGACGTTACCGTCCTTATCTTTATCATTAGGATCTACGACTCCTGTTGTTCTATGTGCTAACCGAGAACCTTTTGCAGATGGATCTGATGTATTATGTGTATTTAGGAAATAACTAACATTCTCATCATATTCATCGGTAATATCAAGAAATAGTCCGTCTGTTGCTGTTCCTGAGATGACATAACCAGCATTTTGCACACAACCACCCGCTTGATACTCTTTGGCTAACCCTAGTTTTAATTTCCCTGCGCTTATTTCATAGTTATATAAAACGATAAAGTCCATATCATGATCAGCGCCTTGTTCGGCATCCTCAAAGTTAATACGAAATGTTCCCGAGTTGGCTCCAAGATCTTGAATGTAAAAATCAACAATGGTATTGGTAGGTTGAAAGTCACCTTCTGTTGGGTTAACTCCACCGCAGTCATCAACCGTTTTCGCAAACGGTACCATGGTGACAGTATTACCACTGACGTCAAAGTTAAATGTGGGTAAAGGTGAGGAGAGCGCAACCACGAATGTTGCAACTTTTTGATCGCCATCAACATCGCTCATGTCGTTATTATGGGCATAATAGGCAACACTTGCAGAATAGTAAGAGCCTTGCTTAGTGGGGGCCTCTGGCGCAAGTCCACGAATGTTTGAGAAACTATTGACAGTCTTAGGTGTTGGTGCGCCATCATAGTCTGATTGCGATTGCCCGATGAAATAACTGCCTGAGCCACCGATTTCATTATTCCAGATGGTATCGCCAAGCGCACTGACATCCAGTGCAGGAGAGACATCTCCAATAAAGGTACCGAAGTAACTTCCGGGTAACTGATCAGAGTCAAAAGAAGGAAATAAGTCTGAGATCAACAGGATATTAGGTTTGGCACATTTCTCATTGCTATCATACGGATCAACCCAAGCAACTTTAGGTAAACCGAGTGCAACATCATCACCGGCGGTATAATCATACGCTGCGGTTGGCGCGCCTTTCCCTTGAAAGTAGCGTACAGCTTCATACATCATCTCTGCTGTGGGGTTACCCCATTCGGCACACTCGCCTTCGTTAACTGGATGTTTAAAAATAAATCCACAGTCATGGGTGTAACTCCCACCAAAGTTATGTACTTTAATTCGATCGATTGTTCTGACAATACCCACTGCTGCTGTGTAGACACCAGTATTTGTATCAACCTCATCGGTAAAACTTTCTATATTTTTTCTAAGGACACCCCCCGAGTGATTCTTAGCATAACTACCCGTTATTAAACCAAAATACATAGAGTTATTTTCGCCGTAATTGTGTAATAATCCTGTTGGCTTGTACTTTCCGTTTGGGTAGGGGGTACAGTTTGATTCGACGGGAAGACCAGAAGTATCATCACAAACGACGACACGAACAAAAAAGTCGGTAGGGGTGACCGTGTCATTGCTTTCATCTTCTCGTACTACAGTAGTGTGGGCAACGGGACGCTCTTTGGATAGCCATTGCCAAATTTTATAGTCCGTATTGGTTAGCACACGCAAGCGTGGCTCTCCCGAGCCGGATTTCAGCAAAGTAGTATTCGCGAAAAGATGCGTCTTTCCTGCTGTGGGTAAAGCATATGGTGTGTAGTCTGAAATGTCGTAACCATCAGTGGTAACACCCTGGTACATTTTTCCCCAGCTATGAGCATCTTGAGGCACATGGGTACGCTCAAGCACGGTAATACTGGTATTGTCGGTAGACCGATACCCGCCGTATAAGACTTTACGTATCGCATCCATACGTGCTGTTGTTAAGTAGTTAAGAAAGTCACCGCTCCACTCGCCAGTGCATTTTTTATTTGTTGCGACAGAGCTTGGTTCAAAGCGTTTATCAGTCCCGTCATAGACATAGCACTTATCTGAATCAAAATAGCCATAATACTTAAAGCTTGGATCGTAGATATAACCAACATCAATGGTACCATCTCCATTGATATCACTCGCATCATTGTAAGCTTCATAGAAAAGCCTATGATCTCGTGCCATGACTAGCATCGTGAGTGGCGGAACGGTTTGACTTACAAATAAAGGCGAGTCACTCAGTGCCAAGCTTGCCGCGCGACTAGCGTCGACTAAGAAGAAGCAACCAATAATGGCTAGACTTGTACTAACAAAGCTACATTTGAGATGCATCAACATAGCAAACTCCTTAGAACCTTCTTGTGAAGGTGGTTTGTAAGATACTATTGGTGTCAGCGTTGCCGCCAGAGGCTTTGGATGACACACTGTAATAATGTTTTCCGGGTTGCGAGCCATGACCAATCACAAGATTGTCTGGCTTAAATGTGACAAATTGCACATGATAATAAGGTTGGCTTGATACACCACTGATAGTGCCTGCGGGCAACTGTTCGGCATTTGCATTCCACCAAGTATCAGTTTGATCTTCGATAAACAAATCAGGATCTGCCGCTTGTACATAAGGCGGTGTGCCAGCCGCAATCGGTATCGGTTCAGCAAATTGCGCGCCTATCCAGGCTTCGCCATTGAGTAAGCCGCTTTCAGCTGATTGGAATGAAACTTGTAGATCACGCATACCACCACTCATGCGCTGCTCATAGGAGCTGGTTTTAATCGCAGTAGTACCAATTAGCGTTAGTAATAAAAGCATCATAAGACCAATCACCAGGGTGATACCTTGATTTTTTCTGGGGAGTGGGATGTGTTGTGGTAATGTTGACATGCTAATATCCTTTTCTTATAAAGCCCTGTTGCGTAGAGTGGTATAGATTTGCAATTCGCGATGTAGCTTTTTGTTTCCAGGACTACTCACAGTGATGCCGTTATAGCGATAGGCTTGCTCTTTAGGGTTAACCTCTTCAACTGTGCTAAGAAGTAGGTTCATCCTCACGGCTTTGACATCAGACCAGTTACCTCCAGATTCAATGGTGCTGGCATTGGCAAAGGTATCTGCTGTGCCATCACCGGTGGAATCGAAACCATATAAAATTTGAAAGTCTTCGACACCTTCTGCTAACTCAGTCTCAGTACCGTCGATTTCCATTTGGTAAAGGGCTCTGATAGGCAACCCTGTTTTGGTTTGACGTCCAGTATCTTTGAGATAAAAATGATACGAGGTGAACCTAGCGACTTTTGCTTCAGTAGTGTAAGCATTGCTAAGATCATTAGTTGTATTGTTCGCAACCGTGTGTGTGATCGCTGTTGCATTGGAGCTCGCACCTGCTACTACCATATCGCCAACTGTGCAGTCAGTAATAATTATAATGTCTCCTCCATCAATACCTTGTCGTGAGTTATCAACCACGAGTGGGTTGTTCGGGTGGTTCATAGGGTTTTTGAGTTGCAAGGTGAGGGGGGAGGCAAACCTTACAGTGATAGCATCAGTACCATCTTGGACCAAACTGCTTAGTACGGTTGGTAGCGCGGGGCTCCAAGTACTGCTACCGGACGCCTCATAACCTTGTATCACTGTATCCGCTGTAAAAGTAGCATCATCCGGAGGATCGGTTACAAGGTTGTTAATAGTGATATTACTGAGGCTGAGACAGCCCGTATAACCGGCCATACGAATTTCTCTCGTTAGGTAATATTGTAAGAAGCGACTTGTTTCTTGCGTGCGGGCAAGTCCTTCTTCTACCTGGAATGTGGCGTGGTTAGACGAGAAAATGTAGAGTACCCCGGCAGATAATAATAAGCCGAGAAACATCGCAAGCATAAGCTCGACAAGTGAAAAGCCACGCATCGTTACAATTGATGTCACTGTAAACCCCTTAAAAGCCCCTTCGCTCACTCACCTTGTGTTTTGAAAACTACCCTTAGGCTCCAAGCCTCATAGTTATCAAGTATCCACGTTCTAGCTGGGTAGGTTAGAACCTACTAGTGCTTGTTATCGGCAGAGATGAAAATTTCTTTAACCTAGAAACGGCAGTTGGGCGCACATTTTTAGGGTAGCAGATTGATTTAGATAGCTTTTCAAAAAAATCTGAAGTCACCTTGTTGGTGATGAAGACTTTTTTTGTAATGCTAGATGAATCAAGATGTTGCGCTAGAATGGGTGAACCAACTGCCGTTTCTAGGTTTAATGCTGTCGCAGGGGCAGAGTTTTTAGGGAGATTGGACGCTTAATGGTTGAAAGGTAGAGGGAATTATTCAACAAAGGTGGGGTAGGGGCTGAGCCATCCGCAAAAAAACGCCTAACATGATGATAAATAACAATAAATCCATTAATTTAGTGACAAAAAGCCAATAAAGTATTAACAAAATGTTGGTAAAATCGTATGGCGCTGCACAGTGATTGTGCAATCTAGCAAATTTCTGTCCAATAATCCGCAACTTACTCAAATATCACTATTTTTAAGTTTACATCGCCTTAATAATTTCTTAAGGTTTCTGTGTTAGGAGCCAGGACACAATGACCTGGAGTCAATGGAAAGATAACTTAAGTGAGCCCGGAGGTGAGCGTTATGGAAAATGATAATAACAACATGGAACAAGCTGGTATCGAAACAGAATCTGCAAGCGAGAAAGTTTCTCGTAAACGTGAACGTAACATGAAAGCACTTTACGCAAGACGTGCCGTGGAAGATTTATTAGAACGTCGTCGCTTTTTACAAGAAGCAAACTACATGTACGACGATGTACTGATGGATTTTGCCGAGTAAGCAGAACCCGGGGGAGGATGTAGCGATAGCACTGCATCCGCCCATAAACTTCCTACACCTGCCACAGTGTCATAAATAACCCACTCAGCTCTCATCGAGTGGATTTCTCCGATAAAATCAACGAAGATACCATTTAACCTAAGTTCATAGCGAAATTTAGCTGTATTATATTGTTATAGGAGGGTAACGGGTGTCTAGATGTATTATTCGGCGAGTTGGTGTATTGGGCGCGGGCGTCATGGGGGCGCAGATTGCGGCTCACTTTGCAAATGCAGGGTACCCGGTATTATTATTTGATTTAGCCAGCGAGGGGCAAGAGAAAAGTGCCATCGCCAAAAAGGCTATTGGTCTTTTACATAAGTTAAAACCATTACCTCTAGTGGAGCCGTCCGTGACGGCTTACATGGAAGCATGCAATTACGACACTGACACAGCAAAACTCGCGCAATGTGATCTGGTGATAGAAGCCGTCGCAGAGAAACTTGAAATTAAACAATCACTGTTTAAGCAAGTCGCAGCACACTTAAGTGAACATGCGATTTTTGTGACGAATACTTCCGGTTTATCCATTAACACGCTAGCAGAGCAGCTACCTGAGTCGTTGCGTCCACGCTTTTGTGGTGTACACTTTTTTAATCCCCCGCGCTACATGAAGCTCGTTGAGCTTATCCCACATGAGGCAACGAATCCCGCATTGCTTGATGCGCTAGAAACTTTCTTGGTATCGCATTTGGGCAAGGGCGTGTTACGGGCGAAAGATACACCAAACTTTATCGCCAATCGTGTTGGCGTCTTTTCCATGCTAGCGACGTTAATTCACGCCCAAGCATTAGATATTCCATTAGAAGTAGTTGATGCGCTCACTGGAACGTTGATTGGCCGGGCGAAAAGTGCGACGTTACGTACGATAGATGTTGTAGGGCTAGATACACTTGCCCACGTCGTGGTAACCATGGAACAACATTGTGATATCTGTCCTTGGCATAAGCATTACCAGTTACCTAAGTGGTATCAATCTTTAGTACAAGCTGGCGCGCTGGGACAAAAAACACGTAAAGGAATTTATGTCAAACAAGGCAAAGCTATTCATGTGTAT
>JAUHZG010000090.1 GCA_030425845.1 Gammaproteobacteria bacterium | reverse complement strand
AGTTCATGTTATCGATATCGATGTTACTGCGGTTGCGGAATAACAAAATCAAAATCGCGAGACCAATCGCCGCCTCAGCCGCAGCAACCGTCAAGATAAAGAAAACAAATACTTGCCCCTTCACGTTCCCTAAGAAGTGTGAAAAAGCGATAAAGTTTGTGTTCACGGCAAGTAGCATCAACTCAATGCACATCAGCAAGGTGATCACGTTTTTGCGGTTAAGGATAAAACCCGCAATGCTTATCCCAAATAAGACGGCACCCACTATCAAATAATCGTTTAACGAAATCATGACTTCTTCTCCGCCTCCATATTGACTAAACGCACACGTTCATTACGCTTAACGGCAATCTGCGCACTCGGGTCTTGCACCTTACGTGCACGTGGCCCACGAAAGGCTAAGCCAATCGCTGAAATAATCGCAACAATCAACAGCGCACCCGCTAATTCAAACGGTAACAAATACTGGGTAAACAGCATCAAACCTAGCTCTTTCGTATTACTGTGGTGCTGCGGGACTATCATGCCCGCATTCACGTGCAACGAGAAGTGGCTGGGATCAATCACATTCAACATCAATGTCACAATCAAACCAACAATGATAAGACCAAAGGGTAAATATCGTACAAAGCCCTTGCTTCTAGGAACCTCATCAAGGTTTAGCATCATGACGACGAAGAGAAACAACGTCATGACCGCTCCCACATAAACAAAGACCAGTACAAGCCCTAAAAACTCTGCCCCCGCCATGATCCAAAGCGGAGCGGCCGCAACAAACGCCAAAACGAGAAATAACGCTGAATGCACCGGATTACGTGAGGCAACCACCCGCACGCCGCTGAAGATCAGCAGTGCTGCAAACAGATAAAAAATCACTTGTTGTATCATCGAGTTTTCCTCTTCCTTCGTCGTCCGGTTTAACCGGGCTTTTGTCATCCTCCGCTTGACCGGAGGATCCAATATATTTAGATCTCGCGGTCAAACCGCGGCACTCAGTCACTTATCGATAAGGTGCATCCGCCGCTTTATCCTTGGCGATTTGCGCTTCATACTTATCGCCAATCGCTAACAATTGTGACTTGGACATGATGTTCTGCCCACGCTCATTCATGTGATAGTGCATATGGTGAGTTTCCACAATCGAATCCACCGGGCACGACTCTTCACAAAAGCCACAAAAAATACATTTGAATAAATCAATGTCATAACGCGTGGTACGTCGCGAACCGTCATCACGCGGTTCTGCTTCGATAGTAATAGCCAGTGCAGGACACACGGCTTCGCATAATTTACACGCAATACAACGTTCTTCACCATTTGCATAACGACGTAACGCATGCAGTCCACGAAAACGAGGGGAAATAGGTGTTTTCTCTTCGGGGTACTGAATCGTGATCTTACGCGCAAAGAAATAGCGCCCAGTCACTTTCAACCCTTGCAATAATTCCCAAAGTAAGAAGGTTTTGAAGAATTTTTTAATACAATTCATGTGAGCTCTCTCAACTAAACCAAGGACCAATGTGGAAATGAACGCCAAAGCTCGCCACCACTAGCCAAACGATAGTAACCGGTATCAAGACTTTCCAACCCAAGCGCATGATTTGATCGTAACGATATCGAGGGAAAGTCGCACGAATCCAAAGGTAAACAAAAGCAAAGAATCCCGCTTTTAAGAATAACCAAAGGATACCTGGTACAAATGAGAATAAGGCACCCAGCACTGGGATCCCTTGAAACGGTGATAACCAACCACCCATAAACAAGGTCGCAACAAGAATAGACAGTAGCAACATGTTCGCGTACTCCGCAAGGAAGAAGACACCAAACATGATCCCAGAATACTCCACGTGGAAACCGGCTACGATCTCAGACTCCCCTTCCGCCACATCAAATGGCGCACGGTTTGTCTCCGCCACTGCGGAAATCCAATACACTAAGAATAAGGGGAACAATGGAATAAAATACCAGTGCCAAATCCCACCACTTTGGCGCATAACAATGTCAGACAAGTTGGTAGAGTTCGCCGCAAGCAACACCCCAATCAATGAAAAGCCCATCGCAATTTCATAAGAGACCATTTGCGCGGCTGAGCGAAGCGCCCCGTAAATCGCATATTTAGAGTTTGATGCCCATCCAGCAAATAAAACCCCATATATACCCAGCGATGTCATCGCGAGTACGTACAACAAGCCGGCGTTAACATTCGATAAGACTAAGTGCGGAGAAAACGGTACAACCGCCCAAGCAGCCAACGAAGGGGCAATCGCCATCACGGGTGCAATCACAAACAAGTATTTATTAGACTTCGTTGGAAAAATAAGTTCTTTCGTCAACAACTTGAGGCCGTCTGCAATCGGCTGAAACAGCCCTTTGAACCCAACGCGGTTTGGCCCAACGCGCAACTGGATAAATCCAATGACTTTACGTTCAGCCAGCGTGTAGTAAGCGACTACCCCGAGCAAAGGCAAGACGATAATTAAGATTTTGATCACAATCCAAAGTAATTGCAAAATAGGATCTAACATACTTTTAACCTTTTGCTAATGTAACGGTGGCATGGCTAGTAAGCACAGCCGACTCGGCATAGCCACTAGGTAACCAAACAGCACCTGTGGGTACACGCTCGTCTAGGACTAGCGGCAAACTCACTCGATGCTCGCCCGCTTTGACTTCTACCTGCTCGCAAGACTCAACGCCAGCACTCTGTGCGGTCTGGACGCTTACGTGCACCCCAAATTCTGGATTCGCCTTTGATGAAGCTAAAGGAGCCGCACGACGTACGATGGCATCGGTTTGATACAACGCGCGTTCAGCGATCACTTCTAGACCTTTCTCGTGGCTCGCCGGTAAACGTTCTGGCGCAACCCACGCATGCACTTTGCCTTCTAACTGCTTCACTTTCGCGTGTACTTCAGTGAGTACTTGCTCTGAACTTTCAAAGTCAAACCCCTCTAAAGCGAACAAATTACCCAGCACTCGGAATACTTTCCACGCCGGACGCCCTTCTTCGAAAGCAGGTCTCGCGCCACGAAAACCTTGCCAACGCCCTTCTACGTTAATGAACGTACCTGAGGTTTCTGTTGCAGGTGCCACCGGTAAAATCACATCGGCGTACTCTTTCATTGCGTCTGTGACAAACACCGTTGTCGAGACCACAAAGTCCGCTTGCTTGAGCGCGTCTAACGCGACTTGTGAATTCGCGACATCTGCTTCTGGCTCGATACCATGTAACACATAAGCACGAAGTTTTTCAGCAAAACATGTTTGCGCATCCAGTCCAGGGACCATTGCATCGGCACCTGCCATAGCACGATGTGGTAACATACCTACTAACCAAGCACCTTGCGCATTCGCGCCTTCCGTCAATGCCCCACAAGAAGAACCGGTAAACTCGGCAATTAAGTTACACAGCGCACGAATGTTCGCCGCATGCGCATGATTCTGAGCTAAGGCGCCCATCATAATCGTTGCCTGTTCCGCATCAGCTAACTTCTTAGCAATCGTTTTGTGCGCTTCGCTGTAGCTCACGCCGCTAAGTAGCTTCGCTGCCGCTGCAGGCACCTCACCCGAAGCAAGTTCACTGGCAGCTTTAGCGACTTGCGCTAACGCCGAAACCATTTCGCTGGGTTTTACTACGACAGATTCACTCATCGGCATATGGAACTCATACGCCATGGGGTTCACCATCATCACATGTGCACCTGACAAGGCCGCCTTGCGCACCCGTAGGCCAATGCTAGGTTGTTCATGACGAATGTTGGAGCCCACTAATAGAATCGCATTCAACTCATCTATCTTAGCAACCGGCGTTCCAATCCGCGGATACAAGCCAAATTGATCTTGATCAGAGAAATCCACACGATTAAGTCGGTGATCCAGGTTATGACACCCTATTCCACGCATTAGCTTCTGCAATAAATAATGTTCTTCAGTGGTGCTACTAGGATGTGACAGCGCTGCAATTTGTGAGGCACCATGCTTGTCTTTCACGCGCTGCAGGCCTTCTTTCACAGCATTCAACGCATCAGCCCAAGTCGCTTCTTGCCATTGTCCATCTTGCTTCACCAGTGGTTTAGCCAAGCGCTCTTCACTTTCTAAACCAGTATAAGAAAATCTATCTCTGTCAGATAACCACACTTCATTCACGTCTTCGCATTCACGCGGTACCACACGCATCACTTCTTGGCGACGGGTATGGACAAAAGTATTGGCCCCAACACAGTCGTGAGACGCGACGCTTGGCATTTGCTGCAGTTCCCACGCGCGCGCTTGATAACGGAACGGTTTAGAGGTCAATGCTCCTACTGGACACAAATCAATTATATTCCCAGAGACTTCTGACTCTAATGCATGATCAACATAGGTACCGACTTCCATATGCTCGCCACGGTTAGTTGCCCCAAGTTCTTTGATCCCGGCCACTTCCTCACAAAAACGAATACAGCGCGTACAGTGAATACAACGTGTCATGTCCGTTGCCACCAGTGAGCCTAAGTCATCCCCGTCAACCGAACGCTTACCTTGAGTATATTCAGATACGCCTTCACCATAGCTCATGGAAATATCTTGCAGCTCACACTGACCACCTTGATCGCAAATCGGGCAATCCAATGGGTGGTTAATCAGTAAGAACTCCATCACGGTACGTTGTGAATGGATAGCGGCAGGTGTCTTGGTAAACACGCGCATGCCTTCAGTCACGGGTGTGGCACACGCCGGCATTGGCTTACGTGCTTTTTCAACTTCAACCAAACACATACGACAGTTTGCCGCAATGGATAGTTTCTTGTGGTAACAAAAACGTGGAATGGCAATCCCAGCCGCATCAGCGGCTTCGATGATCATTTGCCCTTGTTCGACTTCAACTTGTTGACCATCAATTTCGATATTGAACATAGTTACTCTCTATCTCGTGATTAGCTGACATCGCTAGTAATTTTGGCTTCAAACTCATGACGGAAATGTTTGATAAACGATTGCACTGGCCATGCCGCCGCATCACCCAAGCCACAAATCGTTCGTCCTTCAATCCCATCGGCCACACGGACTAATTTATCTAAATCAGCCATGCTCGCATGTCCATCTACAATCTTATGTAATGTCCTGGCAAGCCACCCAGTGCCCTCACGGCAGGGTGTACATTGTCCGCAAGACTCTTCGGCATAAAACTCAGAAATACGATGTAGTACGCGCACCATATCCGTCGTCTCATCCATCACCATCACACCACCGGAACCAAGCATAGAGCCCGCTTTACCGATACTGTCGTAGTCCATATTCGTTTGCATCATGACATCAGCAGGTAACACAGGCATCGATGAACCACCCGGAATAACCGCTTTAAGCTTCTTGCCATCGCGCATACCACCAGCCATCTCTAACAAATCCTTGAAAGGTGTCCCTAAAGGCACTTCGAAGTTACCAGGATTGTTTACATGACCACTAACACTAAATAGCTTAGTACCGCCGTTGTTAGGAATACCCAGGTTTAAGAACCACTCACCGCCTTTTTCCATGATAGGAGGAATAGACGCCATAGTTTCTGTGTTGTTAATCGTTGTCGGACAACCGTATAAACCGTAGTTAGCAGGAAAAGGAGGCTTAAAGCGTGGTTGGCCTTTTTTACCTTCGACTGATTCCATCAAACCCGTCTCTTCACCACAGATATAAGCACCAGCACCCAGCAAATTATGCATATCAAAGTCAAAGCCTGAGCCTAAGATATCTTTTCCTAAAAAGCCTGCCTCGCGTGCCTGGGCCACCGCTTTCTCGCACGAACAGAATGGCTCCCAATATTCACCGCGCATGTAGTTATAACCGACATGAATACCCATTGCATAACCACCAATGATCATCCCTTCGATCAACTGGTGAGGGTTATAGCGCATGATGTCTCTGTCTTTACACGTACCCGGCTCACTCTCATCGGAGTTACACAAAAGGTACTTCGGCCCTGGCGTGTTCCTCGGTAAGAAGCTCCATTTCAAGCCTGTAGGGAAACCAGCCCCTCCGCGCCCACGCAAACAGGAAGTTTTCACTTCTTCAATAATTTGTTCAGGCGTAATTTTATCTTTAATAATGCGTTCTAGCGCACTGTATCCACCAACACTGCGATAGGTTTCAAGACTTGCGGGATTCGCGAGATCTTTGGTGCGAAAACAAACTTCATTGACCACTATCAGCCCTCCAACTCTTGTAAGACTTTTTCGAGCCCTTCTGGCGTTAATTTTTCTTTATAGTGTTTGTCATCCACAATCACTACCGGCGCGCCACAGCAAGACCCTAAGCATTCCACTTCTTGGAAAAAGTATTTGCCATCTTTAGTGACTTCATTTAAGCCTACTTGGTATTTGTTTTTGATGTGTTCGACAATCTTATCGGAGCCACAGAGCTGACACGACACATTGGTACAAACACCAATCTTGTGTTTACCTTTGGGCTCGAGATCGTACATAGTGTAAAAGGTTGCAACTTCATAGACAGCCACAGGCGCAATCTCTAAATACTCAGCTATCGCATTCATGTGTGGCTTTGACACCCAGCCATTTTCTTCTTGCACCATACGCAAGGCATAAAGCGTCGCGGAGCGCTTTTGCTCAGGTGGAAAACGTGTTAACCAATCGTCGATTTCTTTACGCACATTGTCAGATAATTTAACGGTTTCTTCACAGGTAGCAGACATCAGCGATCGATCTCCCCAAATACAATATCTAAACTTGATAATACCGTCACCGCGTCAGCTATCATGTGACCTTTACACATTTCATTCATCGCTGACAAATGGGAAAAACCTGGCGCTCTTATTTTCAAGCGGTATGGCTTATTCGCCCCATCGGAAACCAGGTAAATCCCAAACTCACCCTTAGGATGCTCAACCGCAGCATACGCTTCCCCTTCAGGGATACAATAACCTTCAGTAAATAATTTAAAGTGGTGAATCAACGATTCCATGTCTTCTTTCATCTTCACCCGTGATGGCGGTGCCACTTTGTGATTGCCGACAATCACAGGTCCAGGGTTATCACGTAACCAGTTCACGCATTGTTTAATGATGCGATTCGATTGACGCATCTCTTCGACACGCACTAAATAACGATCGTAACTATCACCCGTTGCACCGACTGGCACATCAAACTCAACTTCGTCATACACTTCATAGGGTTGCTTCTTACGCAGATCCCATTCGATGCCAGAACCGCGCGCCATCACACCGGTAAAACCAAGAGCTAAAGCACGCTCGGGCTCGACCACACCAATACCCACCGTACGCTGCTTCCAGATACGATTTTCTGTCAATAATGTTTCGTACTCATCAACACAGCCAGGAAAACGATCCGTAAAGGCTTCAATAAAATCAAGCATGGAACCTTCGCGTGTTTCATTCATTTTGGCGACTTGCTTAGCGCTATGCCATTGGGAGGGCTCATACAAGGGCATACTAGCCGGTAAATCACGGTAAACACCTCCAGGGCGATAGTACGCCGCATGCATACGTGCGCCTGAGACCGCTTCGTAGCAATCCATTAGATCTTCACGCTCACGAAAGCAGTACAAGAACATACTCATCGCACCAATATCGAGTGCCGATGCGCCTAGCCATAGTAAGTGATTTAAGATACGTGTGATTTCATCGAACATCACTCGAATGTATTGTGCTCGCTTAGGTACTTGGATCCCGAGTAATTTTTCAATAGACATAACATAAGCATGTTCGTTACACAGCATGGAGACGTAATCGAGTCGGTCCATGTAACCAATGCTTTGGTTGTAAGGTTTCGTCTCAGCAAGTTTTTCAGTGCCACGGTGTAATAAACCAATGTGCGGATCGGCACGCTGAACCACTTCACCGTCTAACTCTAACACTAGACGCAAAACCCCGTGAGCGGCAGGATGCTGAGGACCAAAGTTCAAGGTGTAGTTGCGTAACTCTGTCATGCTTGGCCTTCCTCTTCGGCAGTTTGCTCTGTCACATTGTTGTTGTCGTGACGAATCACTCTAGGCACTAATACGCGAGGCGGGATGGTGACTTTCTGATAAATCACACGGCCTTGTTTCGCGTCATAACGCATTTCTACTTCACCTGAGATGGGGAAGTCTTTACGGAATGGATGCCCGATAAAACCGTAGTCGGTTAAGATACGGCGCAGATCAGGGTGCCCATCAAATAAGATCCCAAATAAATCGAAGGCCTCGCGCTCAAACCAATCAGCGGCAGGCCATAAATCAACAACCGATTCCACGATGGGTGGATTGCCCTGCGCAAACACGCGCACACGAATACGTTGGTTGAGTCGTACTGACAATAGGTGATAAACGACAGCAAAGCGCGGTTTTTTCCAGTGTGGCGATTGCTTTTCGTGCGTCACTTGT
>JAUHZG010000089.1 GCA_030425845.1 Gammaproteobacteria bacterium | reverse complement strand
AATTTAAGCTTGGTGTATCCCAACGCCAGAGGTTTTTACCACTTGGTGTTAGAGCCATGTCAGAAAGCCTTTGCTCGAGTGAGTTGTCTGACGGTTGCTAACAATGGCGATGCTCACAAAGATGGGTCCTCTGCTCGTGGCCCAGCCAAGCGCAGCACAGATAGCGCTGTCTAGCCGAGAGTCTCATGTGAGAGGATCAGCTCATCACTTTACACTGATAACCTGCTTTGTCTTGCTTGGTGAAGACAATCTTTGCCGGTAAGAAAACATTATGGCCGCATACTGCTTGTGAAAGAGCTAACGCTTTCCCCAGCGTCACGTTGTAGCCTTTTTTCGTTGAGATCACTTTCGCGTTAGTCTGCACTGTCTGGTAGCGTTTAGTCTTGTTGTCGTAGCGCTCAAAGCTTGCAGCAATCGTGCGTGCTTTACCCACACGACGCACCCGCCCTTTCGCGACAAAATCGCAACTATTGTAGGAAGGTTTACCAATGTTACGCGAAAAACTTACGGCAAAAGGACGCTTGTTAGCTAAGAAAATTTTATAACTTTGGCTAGCTTCAACTTCAGGCTTACCCAACTCGCAACTCACTTCGCTATAACGTTGCTTCCCTAGTACTTGATCAAACTTATAAAGTTCAGCAAAGCGTTTGACACCTTGGTAACTCAGTACCGTCAACCTGTCACTCATCATACTTTCCGCGGTGAAGTGAATCGCCTGCGCTTTATTTAGAAAGTGGTATATCCCTTCTTTGTCGACAAAAAGACTGATGGGCTGTGCTTTCTGATTATTGATAGAGAGCGTTACCCTCGTGGGGTTCGCGGTTGACACAACTCCCATGTCCAATTGTAAAAAGTCTTTACCCACGGTGCCCATGTAAGTCGCGGCCAAGCTATTTACTCCCAGCAGTACTCCAAGAAGTCCTCCCAACATTGCACGCATTCGCATACTCTCTCCCATCATTAGCAAATCTTATGATTCCAGCTTTCACCAGTTCACCAAGAAAATAAAGCGCTAAATTCACTTTGCTCATTAAATCAACAAGTTTGCAGCCGAACTCATGCTGCATCGTCATGATAGTGTTCTAGATCGATACATACTTGACGGCTTATATCTCATTGATCGACTGTAGAAAAATCCATGAAGAGCGCAATTGTCCATGATGGCACAAATCCCTACAATCTCACCTGAACTGAAGGAAACGGTCAGTCTCCATTAAAGAAGTGAAGCGATGACTTCACATAAATACGGAGCGTTAATTAGGAGGTATGTCATGGCATTTGCAGACACAATGGAACTTAAGAATTCAGCTAAAATTTTACTAGGGAAGTATTGCGAGGATTATACAATTATTAAGCCTTATGCCCAGAAGGAGGTTCGGGCACTTTTAGAGGATATTCTAGCTGCAGATTCCAAAGCGGCTATTCTAAGCGCGATATACGAGTTTTATCAAACGTTGAGACCAAGTTACACCAACCGCAAGTTGTTACGAGCGTTGGGGGTGCTGCTTGGTGTGGAACACGGTATTTCGCTCGAAGCGATTGACGATTATGTCGAGCTTAGTTGCGGTACAGGGAATGCAAAATATTTCCCACACACGACCAACCACGACAGGCAAGTACGCCGTTATGCGCCTTGCGATCCAATCAGAGAATATTTTGGAAGTCGTGATGAGTTGGGTGTCGCCGCGTAAAGATTTTTCTGCCCTTTGTTAGTAGTAGTGGTTCTAAACCACTTGCCGAGTAGGAGTCATCTTACTCGGCTTTTTTTTTGAGCTTACCTTAAAAAAGGTAGTGACATTGCAGCCCCCGTTTTCTGAGTGCCACTTTGCCAATCTATGCTACAGGTTCTGCAGCCAAGCCGCTAACCGTTAAGAGTTATTCGCTTGTAAAATCGCTAAACCTTTTAAGATATTCAGCGCTTGATATAGCTGGTAATCACTTTTCGCTAATTTTTTATCTTCAGCGCTATTCATGATCCCTTCGTCTTTTTTACTTTCGTGTGCTAAGTGACCTTGCAAGTCGGCTTCTTTTAAGCTGAGCTCTTTATCAACTTCGTTATCAACGTCCGCGACTTTCATGGATTCCACCACAATATCAGGCGTTATACCATGTGCTTGAATAGAGCGTCCTTTCGGCGTGTAATAACGGGCTGTGGTAAGCTTCATCCCATGATGTTCATCAAGGGGTAAAACTGTTTGTACTGAACCTTTACCAAAGCTCTTGGTGCCAATCACCACTGCGCGTTTGTGATCTTGTAACGCGCCGGCAACAATTTCTGATCCAGAGGCCGAGCCTTCGTTGATCAAAATCACAATAGGCGCCCCTTTAATGATATCACCGGCCGTCGCATGAGCTTGATACTCAGATCCTGGCGCACGTCCTTTAGTATAAACCAATAGTTTGTTATTAAGCTTACTATCGTGAACGAAGAAGTCACTAATCTTAATCGCAGAATCCAATAGCCCGCCAGGGTTATTTCGTAAATCTAACACCAAACCAGAGAGCTTACCGCCTGCCTTGTGTCGTAGTTTCATCACTTCTTTTTCGAGTAATCCCGCCGTAGGTGACTGAAAATGACTAATGCGCACGTAACCATACTTTTTATCATAAAGTTTGGCTTTAACGGTGCGAATTTGGATGATTTCACGTTTTAGATTAAATACGAGTGGTTTCTTAGTTTTTTTGCGAATAACAGTCAACTTAATGGGGGCCCCCGCTTTCCCTCGCATAAGCTTAACCGCTTGCTTTAAGCTCATGCCTTTGATCGGTTTGTTATCGACTTTGACAATGAGATCACCGGCTTCGATCCCAGCTTTGGCTGCGGGGGTATCATCAATCGGACTCACCACTTTGACGTAACCGTCTTCTTGCGAGATCTCAATCCCTAGCCCACCGTACTCACCGTTGGTCGAAACTTTCAGATCGTTGAATTCATCTTTATCGAGATAAGCCGAGTGAGGATCTAATCCTTTAAGCATACCTCGGATAGCATCTTCGAACAGATCCTTATCATCCACCGGCTCCACATAGAAATTCTTGATGTGGCTAATAGTGGTTGAAAAGCGTTGCACGTCCTCAAGTGGTAATTTATTTTTCTCTTTGGAAGAGGCAGCCACCGCATGTGGAGAGAGCTTGGCGTAGCTCGCCCCCATAGGGACACAGGCTGCCAACAAACAAATAGTTAAGACATTCAAGCACTTTCTCATAACCTTTCCTTTATTATCATTAATGGCACCAATGCCGTGGATTTTCAGCATTTCCATTATGCCGTATCTCAAAGTATAGCCCAGTTTCACTGTTCCCACCGCTATTGCCCACAGTGGCTAACAAATCACCTTCATTGACCAAGTCACCTTTTTTCTTGTAGAGGCTCTGGTTGTGGCCGTAGAGCGTCATATAGTGCCGCCCATGCTGCACAATAATAAGTAACCCGTAGCCACTCAACCAGTTGGCAAACACGACTTTGCCGGGATAGATCGCCCGTACTGACTGGCCTACGTGCGCGGCAATTAACACGCCATTATAGAGAAGATGGCTGTGTTCAATTGGCGCGCCAAAACGTTTTAACAATCGCCCGCGTGCTGGCCACGGCAAGCGACCACGCATCTTGGCAAAGTTCGCTTTACTTACCAACTCGCGCAGAGCCACCTTTTGTAATTTTTCTACCAAGGCCCCAAGCGCTCGCTTATTCGCCCTTAATACTGATAGCTTTTCCACCTTGGACTGGATCAAATGATTGAGGTGCGCCAGTGTGATCGTACGTGTTTTTTTATATTTCTCCAACAGCTGCTTTTGGTTGATTTTCTTTTGCTTAAGTTGGTTGAGGCTCACTTGTTTTTGTTGAATTGCTTTTTGTGTTATCGATAACGACGCTAATGTTTGCTTGATCGCTTTCATAATCTCAAGGCGCGCCTGACTGATGTAATCCAGGTAGCGCATCACGCGCCCAACACGGCTTGGGTTTTGTTGATTCAAGAGTAGCTTTACATACTCGTGTTGGCCCATACGATAGGCCACCCCTAACTCACGCTGCAAAATAAGCGTTTGCTTGTCTAATTTCGCTTTATCCACGTCAGCCTGCTTTTCTAACAGTGAAAGTTTTGAATCTAACACCGAAAGTTTCTTATCGATGCGTGTGATAGCTATCGCCGTCTTACCTATTTTTTTCTCTGTAGACGCTAAATCATTTACTAGTTGAACTTTGTTGAGTTTATCTGTACGCAAGCTTTTCTGTAGGACCTGAATTTTTTGGTTCACTACTTCGAGCTTTTGCGTTGAGCTACTTTCTCTTTTTGCCGCAAAAAGTGGGGTGAGACAAAAAAGCAGTAGGACACTTAAAGCAATTTTTTTCATGGTGTAGACTCCAGCAACAATGAGTCTCCAGTCATCTCATCCGGCACGTCAATTCCAAGTAACGACAATAAGGTAGGCGCAATATCGGCTAACTTACCGCCCGCCCGTAAGGTAATATCCGACCGGCCAGTGATCAACAACGGTACTTTCTCATGCGTGTGCGCCGTATGGGGTTGACCCGTTGCCTCATCTCTCATGCGATCAGCATTACCGTGATCAGCGGTGATAAACATCAATCCCCCGACCTGGGTTATCGCCTTATCTAACTTTGCCAGAGACTCATCAACTGCCTCTATGGCTTTCACCGCCGCCGCATAGTCTCCGGTATGGCCAACCATGTCAGGATTTGCAAAATTACAAATGATCACATCAGCCGCCCTCTGCTCTATCGCCGTGATCACACCCTCGCACACCGCATCGACACTCATACGCGGAGTTTCATCATAAGTGGCAACCTTAGGTGACGGGATCAGCTTGCGCTGTTCTTTGTCAAAAGGTTCCTCGCGCCCTCCGTTAAAGAAAAAAGTCACATGAGCATATTTCTCTGTCTCTGCAATACGCAGTTGCGTTAACCCTGCCTTTGCTATCACTTTGCCTAAGGTATTCACCAACTGTTCGGGGGGATAAATCACTTGTACTGGCAAATCACTTTCGTACTCGGTGAGTGTCACAAACGCATTAAGTTTACAGCCCTTGCGCGCAAAGCCATCGAAACGCTCATCAACAAACGCATGTGTTAACTGTCTTGCCCGATCAGCACGAAAGTTCATAAAGACAATGCTGTCACCGTCTTTTATCACGCCGGCTTTATCGATTAGTGTTGGCACAACAAACTCATCTGTCTCACCTCTAGCGTAAGCGGCTTCTAGCCCACTCACTGCATCCGTCGCATGAATATCGCTCTCACCGTCGGTCATACAGCGATACGCTTTTTCGATCCGATCCCAACGTTTGTCTCTATCCATGGCATAATAGCGCCCACTCATCGTAGCAATCTTACCCACGCCACAACGAGAAAAAATCGCTTCTACCTGCTGTAATGACTCCATCGCACTCTTAGGCGGCGTATCACGCCCATCTAGAAAGGCATGTAAATAAATCTGCTTAATCCCTCTGTGCGCGGCCAACTCAATCAGCGCAAAAAGGTGATCTTGGTGCGAGTGAATACCTCCGGGTGACAGCAAACCAAAGATATGCAAGCAACTGCCGCTCGCTTTCACTTCGCCCAATACTTTGGTTAGAACTGGATGAGACGCAAATGTCCCCTCCTCTATAGCTTTAGTGATTTTAGTCAAGCTCTGATATACCACGCGACCCGCGCCTATATTTAGGTGGCCGACTTCTGAGTTACCCATTTGTCCTTGTGGCAAGCCCACCGCAAGTCCAGAAGCATCCAGTGTCGTATGAGGTGCCTCTTGCTTTAGTCGGTCCCAGGTGGGCGTATTCGCATTATTGATGGCATTAAAATCATTACCCTCTCGTTCACCGAACCCATCGAGGATAAGTAGTAGCGCAGGGAGTTGTCTTTTTGTCATTTGGTTTCCTCACATCACATCGACATTCTTTCCTAAAATGCGCCCCATCGCAATCCCAAGTTTCTTCGGGTATACCCATGCGACTTTAATTTGCGTGATTTATAGCAAAGCCAAGTAGAATGGGTATATACTTCTGTCCCAGCGTAATTTAGGGGAACAACGAGCATGCACCAAACAATCGAATTTGCCACCCGGCACTATATTCTCTGCGGCGGATTTATCGCAGTCATTTTTATGTGGCTAAATTTTGAAATCAAACACAACTTGAGTGGTTTTAAATTTATCTCCGCCCAAGAGGTTGCCCACCTAGTCAACCAAGAAGGAGCCAAGCTGCTCGACTTGCGAAGCAAAGACGCTTTTGGCAAGGGGCATATTACTGGCGCCAGCTGTAAAACCATCAAGTCAGCCAAAGAGGCACAAGCCCTAGGTTTGGATAAAAACGCACCGGTTGTCTTAGTCTGCGAAAACGGTCAAAATGCGTCCAAGGCTGCCAGCTTGCTAAAAGCCGAAGGTTACAGCAGAATCCATATATTAAAAGAAGGGATCGTTGGCTGGCAGAACGCTAATTTCCCATTAGTTAACTAAGCGGAGAACTGACATGACACAAATTATCGTCTATTCAACTGGCGTCTGTCCTTACTGTGACAAGGCAAAAGACTTACTCAAACGCAAAGGCTTAGCCTATCAAGAAATGCGTGTAGACACCGATCAAGCCAAGCGCGAAGAAATGCTCCAAAAGACCAATAACGCCAGAACCGTCCCTCAAATCTTTATCGGAGAGACTCACGTAGGTGGTTATACTGATCTGTACGAACTCGAGCAAGCAGGCAAATTAGACGAGCTGGTTAGCTAGTGCTACACTAAACAGACCTGTACTACTTCTGCGCGTTAATTAGGCGCAGAACGGGTCGATTGGATATGAAGTTATAAACAAGAGGGAGAGTAATAATGGCAGCTAAAAAACCAGATGCAGCACAAGAAGCAGGTGAACGCGAATTTGCCATCCAGCGCATCTACGTTAAAGATTTGTCTTTCGAAACACCAGAGTCACCCGCTATCTTCAAGGAACAGTGGAAACCTGACATGAACCTTGAAATGCACACCAACTCAAATGAACTTGAAGAAGGCGTGCACGAAGTGGTTCTTTCTGCGACGGTAACAGTCAAATCCGAAGAAAAAGTCGCTTTCTTAATTGAAGTGAAATACGCCGGTATCTTCACGCTCAAGAGCTTCGAAGAAGAGCAAATGGGTGCACTACTGGGTAGTGTTTGTCCAAGTATCATCTTCCCTTATCTACGTGAAGTGGTTTCTGACGTCGTCACACGCGGAAGCTTTCCACAACTCATCTTAGCCCCGGTCAATTTTGATGCACTTTATGCACAACATTTAGAGCAACAGAAAGACTCAGCCGAGAAAGCGGACGCTTAATAAGATATGAGTGCAAGCAAGTCCATTGCCGTCTTAGGGGCGGGCTCTTGGGGGACCGCCCTGGCAATGGTACTAGCAAAGCAAGATCATCCTACCACCCTGTGGACCTGGCAAGAGCAGCACGCACGTGCAATGAATGTTTCTCGTAAAAACTCTGCCTACCTTCCCGATATCGAATTACCTGAAAACCTAGTCGTCACTCACGACTTACAGAGTACTGTTGAGAGCTGTGACACCTTGCTGATTGTTGTTCCCTCTCACGCCTTTAGTGAGCTCGTTAGCACCCTCTCACCATGGCTCACGCCGTCACATCGAATCATGTTCGCGACGAAAGGGTTAGATAAAGAATCCAGTGAATTACTTTCCGTTATTCTTAAAGAAAAGCTGGGACAAGACCGCTTAGTTGCCATGTTAAGTGGCCCTTCGTTTGCTAAAGAAGTCGCGCAAGGCTTACCCACTTCAGTGATCATCGCCAGCGAGTCTGAACCATTTGCGCAAGAGTGCCAACAACTCTTTCACTGCAAAACCTTTCGTACCTATATTGGTGATGACATTATAGGTTTGCAACTGTGTGGCGCCGTCAAGAATGTCTTGGCCATAGCCACCGGCATTGCAGATGGCTATGGGTTTGGTGCGAACACTGAAGCGGCTATTATCACACGAGGAATGGCCCAGATGCGCCGACTTGGTCTGGCAATGGGGGCAAAAGCCGATACTTTTATGGGACTTGCCGGCCTTGGCGATCTATTACTTACCTGCACTAACAATCAATCACGTAACCGTCGATTTGGCTTATACCTAGGCCAAGAGATGACGGTAAATGACGCTATCGAAAAAGTTGAACAAGTTGTCGAAGGCTATGATAACGCACGTCAGGTACGTCAGCTTGCTCACACCCATCAGATTGAATTTCCTTTAGTTGAAGCTGTCTATGATGTTTGTTTTGAAGGAAAGAAACCTCAAGACGCGATTAGCGAACTCTTGAGCCGACCTGTCGCGGCCGAATACCCCTAACGCATTCACCGTTGGCAGAAGCTGACTAGCAAGCGACCGAGACTAATTTAGA
>JAUHZG010000088.1 GCA_030425845.1 Gammaproteobacteria bacterium | reverse complement strand
AACAGAAAGAAACAAGTAGTCAGATTGCGCTTGCGGCTGAAGTATTCCAACGGCTGCAACAATTCCCCGCCGCCAGTTTTGGGGCTGATTTTACGGTGGAACATATCTCCCAAAACTATCCTTTGTTTAAGGCGATAACACAAGAGCGCTCTTTTGAAAAACATCATGGCGAATTAGAGTCTGTTTTAGCGCAGAAGCAGGAAGAAAAGACAGGGGTTAGCGACGACGCAAATAAAGGTGTTAGCTTCTCACCTACTAACTAGTGCTAAGCTTGGCTTTTAATAGCTGATTGACCTGGGCTGGTGCCGCTTGGCCTTTCGTTGCCTTCATCACTTGCCCGACAAAAAAGCCAAAGATCTTGTCTTTACCTGAACGATATTGCTCGACTTGCGCCGGATTGGCCTTGATGATGTCATCAATGATCGCTTCAATTGCACTCGTGTCAGTGATTTGTTTTAAGCCTTCTTGCTCAATGATTTCATCGGCACTTAGCTCGCTTTCCCACATTTTCGCAAAGACTGTTTTCGCGATCTTGCCGGAAAGGGTATTGTCTTCGATGCGTGTGAGTAAAAGGCCTAAGCGCTCAGCGCTGATGGGCGTTGCATAAGCGTCGAGATTCTCATCATTCGCCGCGCTCATTAAGGTCCCCAAGATCCAGTTGGCAACAAGCTTCGCATTGGCTTTACTCGCCTTGACCACGTCTTCAAAGAAATCGGCCAGTGGCTTGGTCTCTGTCAAGCGCTGCGCGTCATAGTCTGTGAGGGCAAAGTCTTTGACAAAGCGCTGTCTTTTTGCACGTGGCAGTTCTGGGAGTGCTGCCTTGAGGGTTGCAATTTCTTCATCACTGACAATGATGGGCAACAAATCAGGACACACAAAGTATCGGTAATCATGCGCATCGGCTTTTGAGCGCATAGCTTTGGTTTCTTTACGCTCTGGCGAATACAAACGTGTCTCTTGCGCGATCGTGTGACCGGATTCGAGCAAATCAATTTGACGTTCTGTTTCAACGGCAATCGCTTCTTCGACGAATTTAAAGGAATTTAAATTTTTAATTTCACAGCGGGTGCCGAAAGTGTCAGAGTCACTTGGCATTACTGACACATTGACATCACAACGAAACGAACCTTCTTGCATATTGGCATCGGAAATATCTAAGTAACGTACTAAGGTATGAATGGTTTTAAGGCACGCTACCGCTTCTTTGGCGCTTCGAATATCCGGTGCGGTGACGATTTCTATCAAGGGAGTGCCTGCACGATTGAGATCGATCCCACTCATGCCATGAAAGTCCTCGTGTAATGACTTCCCCGCATCTTCTTCTAGATGAGCCCGCTCAATACGTACTTTTTTCTCATTGGCATCATCGACACAAAAACGAATAAACCCGTCTTCGACAATCGGTTTATCGAGTTGACTGGTTTGGTAGCCTTTGGGCAAATCGGGATAAAAATAATTTTTGCGAGCAAACTCACAATATTGATTGATGCGAGAGTTGGTTGCTAAGCCAAATTTGATGGCTTTAGGAATGACCGCCTGATTAAGTTTAGGCAAGGTGCCGGGGAGGGCGCAATCAATCCAATCGGCTTGCGTGTTAGGTTCTCCACCGTATCGGGTACTACTGCCGGAGAAAAGTTTGGACTGTGTATTCAATTGCACGTGAATTTCTAGACCTATGACAACTTGCCAACTCATGGTGACGGTTCCTTATTGATTGGGCGATTGTAAATGGTGATCGGTAACTTGCTGGTAACGATGCGCAACGTTGAGTAGCTTGGCTTCAGAAAAAGCCGGGCCAATTAACTGTAGACCTACTGGCATACCACTGATAAATCCGGCCGGTGCTGAGAGTGCTGGCAGGCCAGCTAAGTTTACTGCGATAGTATAGATGTCATTCAGATACATGCTTACCGGATCTTGGGTTTTTTCGCCGAGCTTGAATGCGGTGGTAGGGGTGGTAGGGCCTAACAAAACATCTACCTGCTCAAACACCCGGGTAAAGTCATTACTGATCAGCGTACGAATGCGACGCGCTTTTCGATAATACGCTTCGTAAAAACCCGCTGAGAGTGCATAAGTTCCAACGATGATACGACGTTTGACTTCTGCACCAAAACCTTCTGCGCGCGTACGACAATATAAATCATCGAGTGACTTAGGGTTCTCACAACGATAGCCAAAACGTACGCCATCATAACGCGAAAGGTTGGAGGAGGCTTCGGCTGGGGCGACGATATAATAGGCTGGCACAGAGAGATGCATGTTGGGTAAGTCAACGTCAACACAGGTTGCGCCGAGTTTCTCAAGAGTGGCTTTGACTTCATCAAGGCAAGCGGCAATCAGAGGGTTGAGCGCGTCATCAAAAAAGGGCTTAGGCAAACCGACTTTAAGGCCTTTGATGTCAGAGTCAAGAGAGCTTGTCACGTCGTCACAAGTTCGGTTGAGCGAAGTCGAGTCATTGTTATCATAACCACACATGGCAGCCAATACGTGGGCGCAGTCTTGTGCCGTGTGGGCCATGGGGCCTGCTTGATCTAAACTCGAGGCAAAGGCAATCATGCCATAGCGTGAGACAAGCCCATAAGTTGGCTTGATGCCAGTGATCCCACATAACGCGGCAGGTTGGCGGATGGAGCCGCCGGTATCGCTTCCGGTAGCGACTGGCGTGAAGCCCGCGGCAATACATGCAGCTGCCCCGCCTGAAGAGCCACCCGGCACGCAGCTGTGATCCCAGGGGTTTTTCACCGCGCCGTAATAGCTAGTTTCATTTGATGAACCCATGGCAAACTCGTCCATGTTTGTCTTTCCTAACATCACCATGCCAGCGGCATCGAGCTTCTTGACTACGGTAGCATCGTAGGGCGGAAGGAAGTTATCTAACATTTTTGAGCCACAGGTGGTTTTGATGCCTTGCGTACAAAAGATATCTTTTTGAGCGAGCGGGATCCCGGTTAAAGGCCCTTGTTTGTTTGCGGCAATCACGGCATCGGCCGCTTTGGCTTGCGCCAGGGCGTGAGATTCAGTGACAGTGATAAAACTGTTAATCGTGTCATCCTGTTGTTTAATGCGATCTAAGTAGTACTGAGTCAATTCAACTGCGCTGATTTGCCCTGTATCAAGCGCACTGCGCTGCTGGGTAAGTGTCTTGAATTCCATTACGCTTCCTCAATGACTTTGGGGACTAAGAATAAGCCTTCTTCTTGGGCAGGGGCCAGGGCCATCAGCGCGTCTTTGCAGGAAGACTCGGTCACTTCATCCGGGCGCAGCGGTTGTGAGACTTCATGCGGATGCGCCATCGCGGGGACTCCTTCCGTATCGACGCTGGCCAATTGGGAGGCGAGCGCGACGATCTTTGAGCATTCAGTACGGAGCTGCTCGGCGTGATCTTGGTCTATTTTTAGTCTGGCCAACTTGGCGAGTTGCTCGACTTCTTGCAATTCCATGAATTTTTCCCCATAAATCAAAAAAATGTCGCGATATTATACTTAACAGCTTGCCCGAAATCTCCCTCGTTGTTAAATTAGCGGTGCAAACACAAGGGGAGACTGTATCACTATGTTTAAGAAATTGCGCGGCCTATTTTCGAACGATTTATCCATCGATCTCGGCACAGCTAACACACTTATATACGTACGAGATAAAGGCATCGTGCTCAATGAACCTTCAGTCGTCGCCGTGCGCAGTGAAGGGGGCCAGCGTCGTGTTGCTGCGGTCGGCCTTGAAGCCAAGCGCATGTTAGGACGTACACCTGGCAACATTAATGCGACTCGCCCGCTCAAAGATGGTGTGATTGCCGATTTTTATGTTACTGAGAAGATGTTGCAGCATTTTATTCATAAAGTACATGAAACACGCTTTTTGCGTCCTAGCCCTCGCGTACTCGTCTGTGTTCCTTGTGGTTCCACCCAAGTTGAACGTCGCGCAATCCGCGAGTCTGCCATGGGTGCTGGGGCTCGTGAAGTGTATCTGATTGAAGAACCTATGGCTGCCGCAATGGGATCGGGTATGCCAGTGGAAGAAGCTAGTGGTTCTATGGTCGTTGATATCGGTGGGGGAACCACTGAAGTGGCCATCATCTCCCTAAATGGTATTGTCTATGCGCAGTCAGTGCGTATTGGTGGCGATAGATTTGATGAAAGCATTGTCAACTACGTACGCCGTAACTACGGCAGCTTGATTGGTGAGACAACGGCTGAGCGTATCAAGCACGAGATTGGAACGGCTTTCCCGGGTAACAATGTACGGGAGATGGAAGTACGTGGTCGTAACCTCGCCGAAGGGGTACCAAGAAGCTTTACCTTGAATAGCAACGAAATTTTAGAAGCGCTGCAGGAGCCACTTACCGGGATTGTCGGTGCGGTGCGCGCAGCGCTTGAGCAAGCTCCCCCTGAGCTTGCCGCAGATATCGCTGAGCGAGGTATGGTGCTTACCGGTGGTGGTGCACTTCTTAAAGATCTGGATCGTTTATTAATGGAAGAAACCGGCTTACCAGTGATTGTTGCTGAAGATCCGTTAACTTGTGTTGCTCGCGGTGGTGGCCGTGCGCTAGAGTTGATGGATGTGATCGGAGGCGACTTCCTGTCTACGGTGTAAGCAACTTGAAATGTAATTGGTTGTTAACATGAAGCCGATTTTTACTGAAGGCCCGCTACTTGGCATACGCACATTGCTGCTTATCGTCTTAAGTGTGGGTCTTTTGTTAACTGATACCCGTACTAACCAATTACATACTTTGCGCAATGGGCTTGCTACAGCGGTGATGCCAATCCAATATATGGTGAGTTTACCGGCCGATGTGATTAGTTGGTCACAAAGTAATTTTGTTTCTCATTCTTCTTTAGTCGCTGAAAACACAAGGCTGCAAGCCGAAGCGCAATTAATGCAAGCGCGCTTGCAAAAGCTACTGACCCTTCAACATGAAAATAACCAACTGCGCGAATTATTAAGCTCGGCTCCGACTACGGTGACTAAAATGCTCGCGTCACAACTTATTTCGGTGAATACCAATCACTTTGCGAAACAGTTTGTTATTGATAAGGGTAAGTCGGCAGGGGTGTATTTGGGGCAGCCTGTGCTTGATGCGTATGGCGTGATAGGGCAAGTGGTTCAAGTGAATTTGCTTACCTCACGCGTGATGTTGATATCAGATTTGCATAGCGCTATCCCCGTGCAAGATGTGAAAAGTAATACGCGGGCGATCTTAATTGGTGATGGCGATAACCAATCCCTTTCATTGTTGCACGTCCCCAAGACAACAAAGTTGAAAGTCGGTGATGAGCTGGTGACCTCCGGCTTAGGTCAGTGTTTTCCAGTAGGCTATCCTGCGGGGACTATTAGTGCCGTCGAACGCGAGTCCGGACGGAATTTCGCCACGATCACAGTGACCCCCAAAGCGCATGTTTCGCAAAGTCGTTTATTCTTACTTGTCTGGCCAAATAAGGATTATAATCCCAAGGGAGTGAGCTAATGCAACCCCATAAAGAAGTCGCTAACTACTGGCTACGTGTTAGCTGTTTTTGTTTGCTTGGTTTGATGTTTATGGCATTGCCGCTGCCGGCAGGCATTGGCGATGCGAGACCAAACATGTTGGCGTGTGTGTTATTGTTTGGTGTGCTTAACCCACCGCACCGATTATCGGTGGGTACTGCTTTCATTGCCGGTTTGTTGCTAAGTGCTTTGACAGGACAGATCCTCGGAGTGCAGTCATTATGTTTTGTGCTAATGGTTTATCTGGTGCATGTCTTTTATCGCCCACTGATTATGTTCCCACGTGTGCAACAACGTTTATGTGTGTTTGTTACCATGTTGGTGATGAATGCCTGTATCTTTGCCTGCCAACAGGGGCTAGGTCAAAGCTTAGTGAGTGAGTGGTATCTACTCTCACCTTTATTGAGTGCCTTAGTATGGGCTGGGATCTTTTATCCTTGCTTGGACATGCGTGCCATTGCACGTGATGATTTTTTAGTGATACAGCAATAATGAGTTTAATTTTAGCTTCTTCGTCCCCTAGGCGTTCGGCTTTTTTGACTGACTTGGGTTATACCTTTACCCAATGCTCACCGGATATTGATGAGTCGGTGTTACCTGATGAGCCTGCGCCTTTGTACGTGGTACGCTTAGCCGCGAGCAAAGCGGCTGCACTTTCTCATTTGTTGAAACAAGAGGATTGTGTACTTGCGGCAGATACTATCGTGATAAACGATAAAGGCGAATATATTCCTAAACCTGATTCTAAGGCGCATGCCAGAGAGATGCTGCTAACGCTCTCAAATGCGTGGAACTATGTGCATACGGCGATAGCGGTGTTAACACCGTCCTCGCTGTTGACTTGTTGGGTGTATTCACGTGTGCTGTTTCGAACGATTCGGGAGGATGAGCTTGATACCTATCTTCAGACAGGTGAAGCAATGGATAAATCGGGTTGTTATGCGATACAAGGGTATGCCGCCCGTTTTGCTAGACGTATCGAAGGGAGTTTATCGGGAATTGTCGGCTTGCCGCTTGTGGAAACAGAGCAGCTTTTGTTAGAGGCGCGTAAGCAAGGCGCTCATGTTTAAGCGGCTAGGTCGTTTGTTGAGTCGTGCTCTTCTCACAAGTGCGGCAATTCTTATCATTGGGACTGCAGTGATTGTTGGCGCTTCGCAAGCGGCTAACCCATACCTTAAGTCCCACACCCAAGCCTTGCTTGCACGTTTTGGCAAGCAGTTACCCTACAAGTTAACCTTGAACGCGTTAGCAATACACTGGCATGGCGTGACACCAGTGTTGTCACTCAGTAAACCCGTTGTCTGGCGTGCAGGAAAAGCGTGGTTACGTGCACGACGCGTGGATATCGGGCTTGATTTGAGACAAAGTTTACAGCATATGATGCCTGTCGTTGATAAAGTTTGGCTAACCGGATCAAACTTAACACTAGAGTACCACAAGGGATGGCAACTAGGCGGAATACCTTTGTGGCAAAAAACTTCTCACCCGGTATCACTTTCTGACTTGCAAGGAGTGAACCACTTTAGTTTGTATTGTCAGGATGTGACGGTCAATTACAAACACCGCTGGCGGTTTTGGCGTGGTGTGCTTGCTGCACATTGGCTGCATAAGTCAGCCAAACACTGGACGCTCATTCTCGATAAGGGCGATATTTTTCTTAAAGCGAATAAAATTTTCAGTCAGGCTGAGCACTGGCAATTTAGTTCGCGTGCAATTCTCACGACGAGTAAGAAGGGCTATACATTACGCGATACGCGGCTAAATTTTACTGATGGTAATGTTAGTACTGCACTTGCGTTTACCTTAGACAAGAGAGCTTTGCACTCGGCGCAAATGTTTATGACAGGGCGGGTGAATGTAGCTCGTACCAATACTGTTGTGAATAGCTTGCCGGTTCATCTGATGAATGACGGTTTGATTAAATGGCTTAAGATGGCGCTATCAATGGGTATGATTCAAGGGAAGATTGCTTGGCATGGTGATTTAGCCCATTTTCCTTATTCTTCACCGCAACAGGGTGATTTTCGCTTAACCCTACCTGTAAAACATATGCGTCTTAAGTTTGCTAAAGGCTGGCCGGCGATTGATAATTTTTCTGGGGACTTAGTTTTTCATAATAAAGCGATGATAATCAATCAGGCCTCGGGTTCGCTAGCTGGTATTGCCATCCAATCACTCGACGCTAAGATCCCAGATTTGATCATCAAAGGGGGCGATCTTCATGTTTCGTCTCACTTGACCGGGACCTTGCATCGTGCGCTACAAGTCGTTGCGCAAAGTCCATTGGCTGCCACACTAGGCCAAAACTTGGCGCGATTGCGTTTAAGCGGTCCACTTGATCTGGGGCTTAATTTAACGATGAGCTTGAAACCGTCACATAAAGTTAGCACTAACGGTGAGGTTAACTTGCATCAAGTGAGTCTACTAGCCAAAGCGGCGCCTTATATTCACGTGTCTCATCTGAATGGGGTAGTGCATTTTACCGATCACAGTGTATCGGCAAATAACGTACAAGGTGTGTTTTACCGACACCGCGTGAGCCTTTCGGTTAATACCAAAAAACCTAAAGAAGGCTTTCCGTATACCGAGATAGTCTATCAGACGGATGTGGCAGCGGATAATGTGCTCCACTGGCTTCATTGGCAACGTTATACACCTTTAGTCAATGGTACGTCTCACTATAGGGGACAACTGGACTTGCAACAGGTACAAAGTCCGCTGGCGAGTAAGCTTGTGGTGAACTCTGATCTTATCGGCACAAAGCTCAATCTGCCTTATCCTGCCGCTAAGGCTAAGGTGCATAGTACTAAACGGCTCTCGGTGACTTTGTGGTTAGAGAAAAACTTAGCTTGGCGCGTTAACCTTGCGGGAGTGGGCGAAGTAAGCGGTAAACCAAGCAAGAAGGGACTTACCCTAGAGGCGAATACGACGTTAGTCAGTGGCCAAGTCGATGTGACTAAACGCCAATACGATAAGACGTGGTTATCAATCAAGTTAAGTCAAGCACGCCTGACTAAAGCATGGTTGGACTTTTTTAAGAAGTATCGAGGCAAACCATCACATCAC
>JAUHZG010000087.1 GCA_030425845.1 Gammaproteobacteria bacterium | reverse complement strand
AGAGCGTTACTGCGACTGTAGAGGTAACGGCTATTAATGAAGCCCCTATAACTAACGAGACAGTTTTACCTCTTGGTGCGCCTGAAGTTGTTGACTATAATTGGGTTGAAATAACTGGGACAGGCACACTGGCTGCGTCTGTAAGCAATAGTGATGACTCTGCTGAGTTAGTGGGTCTTGGATTTACTTATAACTTTAATGGGACAGATTATACCAGTATTAACATATCAACGAATGGGACGTTGACTTTTGATAATGCTTTTTCATCCTATAACAATGGAATTTTAGACGGGCATGTTTATGACACGTTGGCCCCGTTTTGGCGTGATTTGAATCCAAGCTCGGGATCTGGTGAGATATACTACGAAACACAGGGTGAGGTTGGTAGTCGTAAGTTTATTGTCCAATACGAATCAGTCGTGAACTATGGCACATCGTATGCACAGACTTTCCAAATCATACTAGAGGAAGATAGTGAAGATATCTATTTCCAATACAAAGATATGTCTACGTTTGGTGCTACTGCAACTATTGGTGTGTCATATGGTGTTGGCGATGGTCAGCAGTTTTCCTATTTGAGTAATACATTGTCAAATGAGTTCGCCATCAAACTTAGTAGTCAACCAGGTCCTGCGCCGTTTACAGCTGACGAAGAAGTGGCTACTGTAATCCCTAATTTGTTTGTTGACGATGTGGAGTCTGGTGATGATCCGGTTCGAGTAACCTTAAGCGTCGGTGATGGCGTCATTGATATCGATAGTACAGTAGTAGGAGGCATTGAGGCGGGTGATATCACTGATAATGGTACTGGCACGGTGATTATCAATGCGACGATAGCACAAATCAATGCGACTTTTGCAGCGGCTAATGGTGTATTGTATACCAGTAACAATGGCTTCATTGGTTCAGATACATTTGATCTAGAAGTGAATGATTTAGGAAATGGCGGTGGCGATCCGTTAACCGCAAATTATCAACTGATTATCGAGGTAGTGTCGACAGACGTGAATGAGGCGCCTGTACTTGATAATACAGGTATGATGACTTTCACTGATGTTGAAGACAGTGATGGTGATAACCTCGGGCAAATGGTCAGCGATATTATTAACTCAGCTGGTGGAAATCGGATAATAGACGCAAATGGCGACTCAGAAGGGATCGCTATCTATGGACATTCCACTACTGATGGCCACTTTGAATATTCAATCGATGGTGGATTAAGCTGGAACTTCTTTAACGATATTGCAATAAGTAATGCGTTACTTTTAGGTGAAGATGATTTTCTGCGTTTTGTTCCAGTGGAAGGCTTCTTAGGATTTGGTGATATCTCTTTCTATGCGTGGGATCAAACAGACGGTGCTAGCGGTCAACAGGTGGATGCGACTGTACGCGGAGGTGAGACCGCCTTTAGTGTTGGTTCTGAAGTGGCAGAGGTTTTGGTTTACCAAGACGCGGGTGGTAGCGATCACACGATATCCCCTGATGATGATAATTTAATTGGTGGTGCAGGGGATGATAACTTTTATATTAATTTTGCGACAGAGTTTGGTGCGCTTGATTATATCGATGGCGGAGAGGGATCAGATGTTGTCATTATCAGTGATGACATCGATCTTGATCTGAGTGTGAGCTCAATACAGTTTGATAATATTGAGGTCCTGTCAGTATTCGCGCCTTCTAGTTCTTCGGTCACCCTGACAGAGTCAGATGTGATGGATGTGACTGATATCAATAACACACTGTATATTGAAGGCGCTGGTAATACAACAGTGGATTTAACTACTTCCATTGCATGGGATTTTATGTTTAATGACGGCGTTTATAACGTCTATGATGGCATGGGTGCTATACTTTATGTCAATCAAGATATTAATACGCTTATTTAGTGTTCTACTGAGAAATCGCTGTCGGGGATGAGGGCATCCTCTCTTCATCCTCTAAGGCGAACTTCGTTTGATAGTACGCTATACCATAGTCGGCCATTAGCGTGACTAGACTTATCCCATATAGCAAAAAAAGTATCACTGGTTCAGGTGGTTTAGCAATATTTGCCGTTGGCATTGGCTCGCGAGTTGTGCTACAAACTCCTGCGAGAGAGCTATTCCTTTCTTGGATAAACGCGGACATGTCATTGTCAGCATTACACTCAAAAGGCGCTAAGACATTGGAGAACCCAAGCAAGGTTGACACCTTTATGTTTGAACTATAAAAGGCAAGACCCGCGAGTGCAAACGATGCAATGACGGGCCACAGTGTTGACATGCGCGCGCGCGACGCAGAGAGCCTTTTGTAAAGTGCATCCTGTTTTGCTCTGTATATATGTCCGATAAGACAAAGACACGAGGTTAGCACAAAAGGTGTTAGGCTAATCCACAGTGAAGGAGAGCGAAGTAATGCGAGGATGGAAATTTCATGCTCTTGTGAGATGCAATCTGAGTTGAATGTTTGGCTGTTGCAAATAGCGTTAAAACGTTGGTTGTAGGCTGTATCATAGTGCCATGTCTCACGGTAGGCTACCAGAATAGCGGTAAGTACAAAAGTAAAAGCATGAATGAGAAATGCCATACTCGATAAAAGTCTAGCGTGGAAAGTGGAACAGCAAATCCCTGTGTGAAGAGAGTGTTTCACGTTAGGAGGCTCTCCTGCTGGGCGTGGTGGTTGCCAAAGCGCTGTTCTAGAGGGAGATGGGCCAGGAGGTAGTGGTGGACGTGCTTGACGACTGTCGAGCTGAACGTCACCCAATTCAACCGTTGCCTCGGCTCCACGGTGAGATTGAGTGTTTCTGCGCCCGTGCCCGCGTCCTCTTCCCCGTGCTGTATCTCCTCCTCTTGGCATTACTCTCTCCTTGAACCTGCCTTTGTCTTAAGGCTACTAGTTCTATCAAGGTATGACGTTTCTGTCGAAGCAAATATGTGCTTTTGGTGAGATGAGATGCAAAGAGAAATTGTTTGCAGTTGGAAATAATCAAAATCAATAGGTAGTAAACCCCCTAACTGTGAGACGGTAGGGAGCTTATGGTGACTTTAGAGATCCGGCTAATGAAGTTTATGCTTAGAGCATAACCGTTTTTCACGCAAAAACTGGTCTCTAGCGGAAGATATCATCTAGCCAGTCAAAGACTCGCAGATAAAACATAGCTGGTGCGGCGATGTCTGATTCTGAGTCGTTCCTTTCCTTCGTGACCGTGCTAAAGTCGAAAAACACTTTTTCACAGGTGAGCTTTTCGAGTAATTGCTGAGATTGCTCATACGCGGTAGCGTCATCTACGGATGCACAGATAGCCGTTGGGCATGTGATCTTTGTGATGAGATCGCCTAGTTGGTATTCGCGTAAGGCCTGCATGTATTCGCTTGGTTTTTCTAAGCCGTGCGCGGCTGCACGCGTCATAAAGAAAAAGCGTAAGTGCTGATCGGTCTTAAACGCTATTTGCATTTTTGTATCAAACTCATCCCATTTTTCATTATCGACTAGGGAGATAAGTTCATGTGAGAGTTGGCGTTTGATTACATGGTACATATCATGCTGGCCCGGATCGGCGACCAGGGCATTAATGCGTGGTTCGGTTGCCGCGGCATTGGCGGCGAGGTACCCTGCAAAGTTACGTCCGATGAGAGCAGTTTTATCGAGATCAACACCAGGCAAGCTATCGCAATGATCTAAAAGCGAACCAATGACTTCACCCCAGTTGGGTTGCATCGGAATTTCAAATTGGCGTAACGTGTGACCTTGGCCTGGCCCATCAAATAAGACGATGTTATAGCCACGAGAGAGAGCTGCACGACCTCCTAAGAAGAAGCCTTCTGCAGCAAAGCTGTCATAACCCGCCATGAAGATTAATGTTGTGCCGTTGGCGACACTGCTGTCGGCTGGCATAAAGTACCCTGCTAGATGATTATCTTCAAACGGGACTTTTAAAATGATGGCTTTGGGGTGGATATGTGAGGTTGCAAGTCGAAAACAATCTTGTAGCTTGAGCGAGAGTTCACGATTGTCAGAAGCGGTAGGCGTTTCCCGTAAAAAGTATTCAGCTTGACGATAATACTCGGTGGCTCGAAAGAGTGCGCGGCGTCCACTGACGATGTGGCCATCGAGAATGCTTTTACGGCCTATTGTCTCAAGTTTTTGTGCACTGGCGAGCCAGGCGGCATGCCAGCTGTCATAATTGCCATCTTCAATTTGGTATGCTGTAGCAATGCATTCGCTAAAATCGGCACCCTTGTCATAGACATGACCCAATGAGCGCAATAACTGTGTATCAAAATCGACATCGGTAAATAGTAAATTATTTGTTGCTGTTTTAGTCATCCTGATCTCTTTACTTTTTTATTTTATCACTAAGGGGGAAGCCGCGAGCGGAGGTAACCGCTCGCGGAGAATTTGTATGCTTAGTTTGCTACAGTTGTCTTATCAAGTAGTGAAGACGTGTTAGCACTTAAGTGATGAATGATCTGTTGTTGTTCAGCACGTAGTTGCATGACACTTTGTTCAACTCGCGCAAGCTTTGTATTTTCCATGGTGTTGTTGACCACGACAGTAGTTAATGCAGCGATCACGATGGTTAACACAGCCGCTCCTAATGTGAAGCGTTGGCGTTTGTTGTGGCGAGATTGTCCGCCTTTGCGTGATTGATTGGGCTTGCGTTTGTTGTCACGTGTGCGCTCACCTTCTGCTTTAGCAAGGCTTACTTTAAGAAGACGACCGTGGTAGTCGTAGCCATTCATTGCATCGATAGCGGCATTGGCTTCGTCAGTAGTGGCATATTCGATAAACGCATAACCTTTAAGCCGACGAGTATGGCGATCTTTAACTAAGTAGATTTCTTCGATTAGTCCATGCTCTTTAAAGAGATCGTTAAGTTCGTCTTCGGCGATATCAAAGGGAAGGTTACCAATATAAATTTTCTTCATGATGTTTCCTTAAAATGTTAAGTCTGAAAAGTAATGTCTTTGTACCTATTATCGTAAAATGAGACAAAATCCGTGAACGGCTGGTACAAAATTTGGTATTATACGCACAAACTGACGCTACGCCTACTGATTTGGTGCAAAAAACTCATAACTTGTTGATTAATCATGATTATTGGTGCCTATAAGTTCGAAAATCCGGTTATTTTAGCCCCGATGGCAGGGGTGACGGACTTGCCGTTTCGTAAGCTCTGCGCCAGGTTTGGAGCTGCCATGGTCGTTTCAGAAATGGTGAGTGCGGATGCCAAGTTGCGCTACACGCGTAAATCACGCTTGCGCAGGGCGCATGATGAGGAAATAAGTCCCCGAGTGATTCAAATCGCAGGGGGATGTCCTACCATGATGGCTGAAGCGGCCAAAGTTAATGTTGACGAAGGGGCTGATATCATTGATATCAATATGGGATGCCCGGCAAAAAAAGTTTGCTCTAAAGTAGCCGGCTCCTCGTTACTTAAAGACGAAAAGCTGGTAGGGCAAATTCTTGAAGCTGTGGTGGCGGCAGTGGATGTGCCGGTAACACTTAAAACGCGTCTAGGCTGGGACTGGGATTCGATTAACATAGAATCCATTCTACATATGGCCGAGTCTTCTGGGATCCAAATGTTAGCACTGCATGGACGTACACGCTGTGACTTTTACAAGCATTATGCTGATCATCAATGGATCGCTAAAGTGAAGGCAAAAGCGTCGATTCCTGTCATAGCCAATGGTGATATTAATACGCCAGAACAAGCGAAAGCGGTACTCTCACTGACCGGGGCTGATGGGTTAATGATCGGGCGTGCTGCACAAGGTCGGCCTTGGATCTTCCGTGAAATTAACCATTACCTCAATACTGGGCAGATCTTAGCACCACCGTCATCAAACGAAGTAAAACAGATATTAATCGAACACGTACAAGCACTATATGCCTTTTATGGGGAATATCAGGGATGTCGGATCGCACGTAAACATGTGGGCTGGTATTGTAAAGCCCTGTCCGATGCGGCAGAATTCCGTGGTCGTTTTAATGCTATCGAATCTGCAGGTGAACAATTGGACATGCTAAATGAGTTACCCACTGCTAGTTTTGATGGTGCTTAACTAGTAGGGGGAGACATGGGGAAGATTTTACGCACGACGCGAAGAGTGCTAGCAGGGCTTTTAGTGACAACAGTGGTGATGGGGGCAACGCCTGCTAAGTCTGTACCAGAAGATACACTTCAAAAGCTCAAAACACAAACTAAGGAAGTATTAACAAGTATCGCACCCGATAAACATTCTATTTTGTCGACGAAGAATCACAAAGAACGCCAGATTGCTAACAACCCGTTTGGGATTTTATTTTTTAGACCTAACTACATTCTGCCATTTTATCATACGGGTTCGCCCTATTATTCTATCTATAATAGGACTACCCCAGATAACCAAACCATCATGCAAAATGAGTTTAAAGCCCAGCTAAGTTTGAAGCTGCCTATTTACCGTAATATTTTTCATCGTTTTAATATCGATATCGCGTATACGCAAGTTTCTTTTTGGCAAGTCTATGCTCGCTCTCAGTACTTTAGAGAGACGAACTATGAACCTGAGTTATTTATTACCTATCCTTTTCTACGTAACTGGGATATTGACTTGGGTGTAGATCACCAATCTAATGGCCGTGGAGGTGCTTTAGAGCGAAGTTGGAACCGTACTTTTGCTAATATTCAGGTGTCTGGGACACATTGGTTGTTGAGTGTGAAGCCTTGGGTGCTTATTTTTAAGAAAGACTCCAGTGATGTGCATAACCCAGATATAACACACTATCTAGGCCATGAGCGCGTGCTACTTGCTTTTAGGTTTTATGGGCAATCGCTTGCTCTGCAAGCTGCTAACATTGAAAGTGGGTTTAAGCGAGGACAGGTTAAACTTAACTGGACCGTACCAATGTCAGATCGATTCAAGTTGATGGTCCAAGCTTTCTCTGGCTATGGACAGAGCTTGATAGAGTACAACCATCGCAGCAACAGTATTGGTATTGGTTTTGCGTTGAGTAATTGGGTGTCTTAAAGTAAGTGGCTAGGCCCCCTTGCTTTTTAAGGGCGGGGGCTTGTGTTGGTTGTCTTTGTTGAGACTAAGCGGCTTTGAGCATGTCATGGATCTCGTCTTTCACCTCTAGTCGGTGTTTTTTGAGATCTTCTAAGCTTTCGTCCGCGGCACCTGTTAGGTTAGCTTCAATTTTTAAGATCTGCTTGTCTAGATCGACATACTTATCCCACAAGCGCTGGAAGTGGTGGTTCTCCGCTTTTAGCTCATGTAACTTATCGCTATACTCAGCGAACTCTTCTCGTAATTCTAGATGGTCACTCATTATTCCTACCCTTTGATTTCTTGATGATTGTTCTAACAGTCTCATTGTGACACACTTGAATTTAAACAATCTGATCTACATCAATAGTGTGCTTAATATGAGGCTAAAACTCGCTCTTGCTCAATTACAGTCCCATGGTTGGGATCAAACACGTAACCTCGGACAAGTTGCTAAGAGTGTTGTGCAGGCGGCACGAGAGGGCTGTGATCTCGTCGTGTTTCCAGAAATGACAAACTGTGGCTATGAGCCACCAAGTAAAGAGGTGTTCAGATCGGATTTTGTTCCCCATAGTCAAAAAGGGCAAGTACTGCTAGAGCACTTTAGCTCACAAGCAATTGAGGTGAATTCAAACTTTGTGCATCAGGCGCAGCAACTAGCCAAACAGTATCAAGTGTCGATGGTATTACCTATTTATGAAAAAGCTGGGGTTGAGTATCACAATACGGCTCTTTTGATTGATAGTGACGGTGAGTTAGTGGCGACTCACCGTAAGCTTGTGTGTTGTGATTTTTCACTCGAAGCAAACTTAACCCCGGGTACACAGTGTGAGGCGATTGAGCTTAACACCAAAGAAGGTCCTGTATTGGTTGGCATGATGCTGTGTTTTGAGCGTGAATTTCCTGAAATTGCACGCCATTATTGTCAGCAAGGAGTGGAGCTACTCATCGTTAGTAACGCGACCTCGATGGATACACATCGTTTAGCGCAGTTACGCAGCTATGCTTTTAGCAATATGTGTGCAGTTGCAAGTGTGAACTACGCTGAGCCTTCTTGTGATGGCCAATCAGTCGTATTCGATGGGATGGCTTATCATGAAGAGGGTGAGGCTAGGGAAATGTGCCTTGCTCATGCAGGTGTTGAGCCAACACTTCTAACAACAACATTAGACATCACAGCCCTTAGGAAGTATCGGTTACACGAAGTATGGGGTGTTTCACGCGTGTTATCTTGGTTGCCACAGCCAGGGCAGCACAATGAAATGTTAACACCTGTGCAACACTTTTATAATAAACATGTTTCACAATGGTATCTTGAGCGTCATGCGGGTACAGAGGTGGCTTACCTTACGCCATTTGTGCAATCACTGCCAAAAGGAGGAGCTGTTATTGAGCTCGGTTGTGGCAACGGCTCTCCCATTTTGTCGCGCTTATTTGCTGAGAGCTTTAATTGTATCGGTGTTGATTGCTCCAGTGAGCAACTGGCGATTGCGCAATCACAGCTTCCATCGGTTACGTTTGTATGTGAGGATATCAGCACTTATCAA
>JAUHZG010000086.1 GCA_030425845.1 Gammaproteobacteria bacterium | reverse complement strand
GCGATGAGTATTACCACAATAAACACCCACAGCAGTACGTTCTTTAATGTATCATTCACATTCGATCCTTACACAGTAGCTATTACTTAAATGGTAAACTAGAAATCAGCTCGGTACCAACTTTTCGGTTAATTTACACGCAATTCCTGCGATCAAGATTTGAAATTTTTGGCTAATATATACACTTCACGCGAGCGAGGCCTTGAGGCATCGGGCTTACGCGTGACAACTTTGCCAAATTGAGCACGCAGACTTTTCATGTATTCATCAAAACCCGAGCCCTGGAAGACTTTTATCAAGAAGCAGCCACCCGGTGACAGCCACTCAAGTGCGAAATCACGGGCTAGTTTGGCCAAATAATACGATTTAGGGATGTCCACGGCTGGCACGCCGCTGAAGTTTGGCGCCATGTCCGAGAGCACAACAGAGACCTTGGCTCCGCCCAATAAGGCTTGCAGCGCTTCGAAGACTTCATCGTCGGAAAAATCTCCCTGCAAGAAGTCCACGCCAGCGATAGAGTCCATGGGCAAGATGTCCGAGGCGATAAGCTTACCCGAATCCCCTATCCAATCACGGGCACATTGGCTCCAGCCACCCGGAGCGGCACCTAAGTCTACCACGCGCATACCCGGCTTAATGAGCTTGTCCTTTTCTTGAATTTCCATCAACTTAAAGGCAGCACGAGAACGCAAGCCGGCTTTTTGGGCCTTTTTGACGTAATCGTCCTTAAAATGTTCGTTGAGCCAGGCTTTACTGGTCTTAGAGCGTGCCATAATCGTACTCGTCGTATACAGTTTGTGTTATAGTCCGCGGATTATAGCACAGGAATTGATAAGAAATGACCAATATCAAAGAACAACGCCGCGCATTAGCCAAGAAAGCTCACTCACTGAAGCCTATTGTCACCATTGGCAAAAATGGCGTAACCGAGCCGCTTTTGGCTGAGCTAGACAGCGCGCTTACTGCTCACGAACTCCTTAAAATCAAACTACCCAGCGCCATTAGTCTTGAAGATCTTGAAGAGATCGCGAGTCAAGTGAACGCACTAGCCGTCAAAGTAATTGGACGTGTTGGGATTCTGTATAGAGAAAATTCAGAATAGTTTTTACCAGCAATGGCCTTCATGTAGCCGTAAGTTACCATTGTGACAGCAAATGGGTTGCCCAGTTTGGTGGATTACGCGCCACGCTCTAAATCCCCCCACGGGAGAGCCAATGCTACGCCTCAGGACTTAAGATAACTTAAGCAAACACATCTCTAATCGCAATGATCTGATCGCGCTCAGGGCCTGTTGAAATCATATCAACAGGTACGCCGACAAGCTCGGCGATACGCTCTAGATAGCGTAGCGCATTCTCAGGTAGCTCTTCGATATTCGTCTTGCCGAAAGTATCTGACTGCCAACCAGGTAACTCTTCGTAAATTGGCTCGCAGGCAGCAAATGCTTGGCTATCAACGGGAGGTAAGTCTAACTCTTGCCCTTGGTATTGGTATCCGACACAGATCTTAATCGTTTCTAACGGATCTAAGATATCCAGTTTGGTGATACACATGCCTTTAAGCGAGTTCACCTGTACTGAGCGACGCATAGAGACTGCATCAAACCATCCACAACGACGTGGACGTCCCGTGTTAGAGCCAAACTCTTTACCCCTGCGTGCGAGTAATTTACCGATATCATCGTGTAACTCCGTTGGATATGGCCCACTACCCACACGCGTGGTGTATGCTTTGGTAATACCAAGGACGTGATCAATGTAGCATGGACCAAAGCCTGCGCCTGTCGCCACTGCCCCCGCGGTAGTATTAGATGACGTCACATACGGGTATGTCCCATGGTCGATATCTAAGAAAGTTCCTTGAGCCCCTTCAAATAAAATATTTTGACCGCTGTCACGTGCAGCGATAAGTTCTGCGCCCACATCAACAAATAAAGGTTCTAGCAATTCGCGGTAAGACAAACACTCATCAAGCGTTTTGTCGAAATCCACCCCTGCAACTTTGTAATATTTTGTGAGAATAAAGTTATGGTAATCCAGTAATGCGCGTAGCTGTTCTTCTAAAAAATTAGGGTTGCAAACATTCCCTAAACGAAGACCATGGCGAGAGACCTTATCTTCATAGGCTGGACCGATACCGCGCTTAGTAGTACCAATCGCTTTGTCGCCTTTCGCATTCTCACGCGCCGTATCAAGTGCGATATGACTTGGTAGCACCCAAGTACACGCCGGGCTTATGTGAAGCCGCTGTTTGACCGGCACCCCGTCAGCCTCAACACGGGCTATCTCTTCGGCCAGTGCCGCAGGCGAGACCACTACGCCATTGCCGACAAAATTTTTCACCCCCTCGCGCAAAATGCCTGAAGGTAACAGTTTTAATACATGCGTTTTGTCACCGATGACTAAAGTGTGACCTGCATTATTGCCCCCCTGAAAACGCGCAACCGCACCCACCTTTTCGGTCAATAAATCGACTAGTTTACCCTTGCCTTCATCACCCCATTGGCTTCCTAGGATAACAACACTTTTACTCATGGGGGTCCTCTCTTTGAATGCAAAAAAAACAGGCGTCATTCTACCTGTTCGGGCGGTGACATGCCAGGGGAAAAGAGTCGGACATTGGGGTGTTAGAAGGGTAATTATGCTGGATTACACGTTGCGAGCAAATCCCCTCACAAGAGATCTTAAGGAGCAAGACGTAGGGTCGGTTAGGCTCTTAAGGCCGTGCCCCTTATCAAAACAACCAATGCAACAAACAAAGCACCACAAGGCCAAAGAGCATACAGGTCAAACCGAATAGCTGAATGCTCTTGGTTGGTTGGTGGCAAATGCGCAAAATCATTGACCGCCACTTTTCAGGCATAGCAAAAGGCATTATACCCTCAATCACGAAGACTAAGGCTAATGCCTTTAGCAACAAAACAACCGTTGGACTCACCTTAACCACCACGCTTGTGAGGATTAGCCGCCCCGAAGTATTGGAAGAACTGACTATCAGGTCTTAACACAATCAGATCATTCTTATTGTTGAACGTTTCTTTGTACGCAGTAGTACTTCGGTAAAACGCATAAAAACTAGGATCTTTATTGTAGGCATCCGAGTATATCTTCGCCGCGATTTGCTGACCTTGTGCTTTGATCATGGCTGCTTTGGCCATAGCCTTCGCTAAGATAACCGTCGCTTTCGCCTGCCCTGCTGAACGAATCGCTTCCGCTTCTTTTTTACCTGTCTCACGATGCTCTGTGGCCACTCGCTCACGCTCGGTACGCATTCTCGCGTAAACCGCACTACTGACTTCACGCGGTAAGTCGATCCCCTTGATACGTACATCAATGATCTTAATCCCAAGCCCCTTGGCACTGATGTTGGCCTGCTGGCGTAATGCTTTCATGATCTGCGCTCTATCCGTTGAGACTACTTCAGAGATAGTACGCTTACCAAATTCAGCACTTAATCTATCATTAAGCTGTGGGATCAAAAGACTCTGAGCAACCGCAATACTATTCGTCGTACGCGTGTAAAAGAGTAGCGGGTTCACGATACGCCACTTCACGTAATAATCTACCAACACGTCTTTTTGTTGTGAGGTCTTGATACGAGAAGCATCATATTCTAAGGATTGGATACGTTCATCCAAATACTTCACGCTATCGACCATTGGCATTTTAAAATGTAAACCAGGCTCATAGAGTTTTGCTTTTTGGGTGGCAGGATCCTTAATCACTTTCCCCAATGTTAACACCATCGCCACATGACTTTGAGGCACAGTGAACATACAGGACAACAAAATCAGTAACGCTAAGCAAGCAAACGCCATTGAAAAAACTTTAGTATTTGACATTAGTAAGCTCCTCTTGCGTTAACTTGGTTACCTACAGGAATCGTCCAAGGGCGCTGCGGCCTAGATGTCGGAGCCCCCTGCTCTACCGGTTCACGATGTGTTACCGTGGGTTTCGCCGCTTTCGCCACAATGCTGTTCATTTTATCCAGACTTGCTGTATCTGAAACACTATGCCCCGCTTGCTCACGTGCTAAGATTTTGTCTAACGGTAAGTAGATCATGCTATTGCCCTTGTCACCCACATCGATAAGCAGCTTTGTACTCTTTTGAAGTGCAGATTGAACAGCATCGATATACAAGCGCTCACGCGTTACTTTAGGTGCTAGTTCGTAAGGCTTGAGTAGTGCCAAGAAACTCGCCGTGTGCGCACGCGCTTTTAACACGACTTGGGCCTTATAGGCTTGCGCTTCATTTATCACACGTTGTGCCTGACCACTCGCTTGCTGTTCGTACTTAAGTGCATCGGCATCTGCTTCGTTCGAGTAGCGCGTTTCATCTTCCATCGCATTAATAACATCATCAAATGCATCGCGCACTTGTGTCGGCGGTGTCGCAGGCTGCATCGCTACTTCAGTGATCTCAAGCCCTGTCTTATAGAGCTTTAGGATCCCTTTCAAATGCTCAGCTAAGCGTTGACGTAACTGTTCACGACCCGTCGCCAAAATCGCACCCAATTTCATGTCACCAATAACCTGGCGCAATGCAGAGGCAGTCGCTTGTTGTAATGAAGTAGTCGGACTCACCACATTAAATAAAAAATTTCGTGCATTCGCGATACGATACTGGACCACCACAGAAACATTCACCAAGTTCTCATCTTTGGTTAACATGTCGTGTTGGTAGCTATAACTTGAAATATGTTGCTCATTGACGATGTAGTGACGCTCAACAAATTGTGGGATCCAGTGTAAGCCAGAACCCACGGTCTGCTGGTATTTACCAAAGCGAGTGATCACCGCTTTTTCGGAAGGCTGTACAGTGAAAATGCCTGAGAGAAACCAAATCGCAGCAATCAAACCTAAGATGGCAATCAGCAAAAAGCCAAACCCGTCCGAGTGCTCAGGCTGACTACCGCCGGTACCGCCTTTGCTTCCACCGCCAAACATTTTGCGTAAGCGTGCTTGGAATTGTTTGATGGACTCTTCTAACTCATCGGCCTCATTATCCGCGCGCTTGTCTTTTTGCCACGGATCCTTTTCTTCCTGGTTGCGATGGATAAACTTTGACATGTGTGTTTCCCCATATGTGTCATGCGTTGTGATCTTTCTTATTATGCAAAGTCCCTGGCGTGGAAGCAAATTAACCGAGAAAATCCGCGACAAACTGCTCGTAATCCGACCCATTCATTTTGATCAGCAATACCCAATTACCGTGCTCATCACTGCGCTCCGCTATCACCGCTTGCTTATCATAAAGAATTGCCCGCGCCTTCGCCTTAGCCGGCGGCAATACGACCTCATGCTCTACCAGTCGCCCGAAAATTTTCTCCATTAGCGCTTGCTGTAACAAGCTCGAGCCTTCGGGATGCAAAGCAGAGAGCCAGACCCGATAAGGTTCGCCCTGCTCAGTATAATCTATTCGAGGTTCGTTGTGCTCACCCAATCTATCGATTTTATTCATAACTAATAAAGTAGGCACCTTTTCTGCGCCAATTTCTTTTAACACTGAGTCCACCTCGGCCATGCGCTCCGCTCTGTCCGGCGCACTAGCATCAATCACGTGTAATAAGCAGTTAGCCTGTACTGTTTCTTCAAGTGTGGCACGAAAAGCGGCCACTAAATCATGGGGTAAATGTCGAATAAAACCCACCGTATCGGCCAAAATTACTTCTTTACCAGGCTCAATGGAAAATTGCCTGAACGTCGGATCGAGTGTGGCAAATAATTTATCGGCGCTGTAAACATCCGACTCAGTCAATGTATTAAATAAGGTCGACTTACCGGCATTGGTATAGCCCACCAACGAGACGACAGGTATTTGCGAGCGCTGCCTTGCGGCCCGACCTTGCTCGCGGACTTTTTTGACTTTTTCAAGCTTTTCAGTCAGACGCTTAATGCGTTTCCCAATCAACCGCCTATCGACTTCAAGCTGTGTTTCACCAGGACCTCTAAGACCGATCCCGCCTTTTTGCCTTTCCAAGTGAGTCCACCCCCGAATCAATCGGGTAGAAAGGTGTTTGAGCTGTGCAAGCTCCACTTGCAGCTTTCCTTCAAAAGTACGTGCCCGTGAAGCAAAGATATCTAGGATTAAAGTTGTACGCCCTAACACCCGCGTCTGCCACAGCTTTTCGCAGTTGCGCTCTTGGGCGGGCGACAAAGTATTGTTGAAGATCACACAATCAATTTTGTGGTACTTAACCAAATCGTGTATTTCATCAGCCTTACCGGTGCCGATAAAGTATTTCGCATGCGGAGTTTGACGTTTAAGTGTCACGATCTCTTTTATCTCCACATTAGTGGATCCAGCTAGCTCAGCGAGTTCGGTGACTTCGTCTTGATTAACTTCAGCGCCGAGCGCGACATGAACTAATAGCACGCGCTCGGGAGCTAAATCTGTTTGATTCGACTGCAAATTAAGCTTTATCGCCTTCCGCAGGTGCTTCGTCGCCAGTAGGTGCTGGAGCGAACTTCACGCTACGTGCAGGAACAATCGTCGAAATAGCATGCTTGAATACCATTTGCGTTAAAGAGTTACGCAGCAAAATAACGAACTGATCGAACGACTCGACTTGACCTTGTAATTTGATCCCGTTGACCAAATACACGGCCACTGGAATTTTTTCACGACGAAGTAAATTTAAGAATGGATCTTGAATAGATTGACCTTTTGCCATGCCAACTCTCTCCTTTAGGCAGAATAATAATTGTAGTATTTTTCACCTGCTGCTCTGAAGCTGCCCCAAGGCATCCCTCACCCAAGGAAATTAGTCGCTTCCACATCACAAGTGGGTAAAGTCTAGCATGACGGCACACGAAGTCCAAAGCCAGCCCATGAGTTTTAACGTAATTTAGCTACTTTTTGTGATAGTTAGCAACGTTTTGCCCTATGCAGCCCTGTTGTTGGGCTCATTTTAATCGGGTGGCCACCCAAAACGCTACCTCTTACTCCCTGACACTTTGCATGATAGACTTGCCATTCTTCTAACGTAACTTAAGCGAGCGACACATGTTTGAACATATCCAAGCCGGCAGTCCCGATCCCATTTTAAGTCTAGCCGCAGACTTCAAAGCCGATCCCAGCGAAAGCAAAGTCAACGTTGCCGTAGGTATTTACCATAATGAATCCGGTAGCCCTGAGAACCTCACTAGCGTGTTTGAAGCGCGTAACCGTATCACCCAAGCTAACAGCGCACTGACCTACCACCCTATCACAGGAAGCACTGCCTACCTAGATGCAGTCAAATCATTAGTGTTTCAAGATCTCTCTGCCGCAGAATCTGAAAACGTACTCGCCATGCAAGCACCTGGTGGCACTGGTGCACTTCGCATTGCCGGAGAGTTTTTTAAGAAGTTTTTTCCTGACAGCCAGATTTGGATCAGCAATCCTAGTTGGCCCATTCACAACGATATCTTTAACGCCGTTAACCTTCGCATCGAACATTATCCTTATTACGATAGAACCTCACATGCGCTTTTATTTGATGAGCTAGTATCCTCTTTGCAATCCGCCAAAGCGAAGGACATCGTGTTGGTGCACGGCTGTTGTCATAACCCAACAGGCGTTGATCCTAGCACTGCGCAGTGGGAATCTTTAGCTAAACTTGCAAAAGACAAGGGCTTGATGGTGTTGGTCGATCTCGCCTACCAGGGCTTTGCCAAAACGGTGCGTGAAGATGTCACGAGTGTGAAAGCATTCATTGAGGCGGGTGTCCCTACCTTTGTTGCGAGTTCGTATTCAAAAAACTTTGGCCTTTACAATCAGCGTGTCGGCGCCCTCTCTGTCTACTCACAAGAAGGGCCTGCTGTTTTAGAGAATATCCGTAGTCAGTGCGCAAAAATCATTCGCGGTATTTATTCCAACCCACCCGCACATGGTGCCAATGTGGTCGCCACCATTTACCATGATGACTCGCTACGGGCTAAATGGTTAAGTGAAGTAGATACTATGCGTGAGCGTTTGACATTAATGCGAGAGCTATTAGTCGCTGAACTTGCCACTTATGATATCGATGCTAGTCACATTCGTCATGAAAATGGCATGTTCTCGATACTCGATTTAAGTCCGGAAGATGTGCAAACGTTGCGTGAAGCACACCACGTGTATTTGGTCGGGAGTGGTCGCATTAATGTTGCGGGTTTAACCCGGGACAATGTAGGTTATTTTGCGAAAGCAGTGGCTAGTGTGATGAATGGGCGATAGTGGCGTGATATGTTGAGCGTTCAGCTGACACTCGTGTTGTCATAGACCGGTTCACCTTCATGTCATAGTCCGGCACAAACCATGTCATAGAGCATGACGCAACAATTAGTGTCATAGTCCGGCTTGACCGGACTATCCATTCCCAATAATGGTGGATTACGCGCTGCGCGCTAATCCCCCCTACGGGACTATTGGCAACTCCACTGAGTATTGGTGCCAACCTGTTTAGAAACCCATTCGCCAGGTGTACCATTACTAGTGGCTACTGCACAGGTCCATATAGCCTGCTTTGTCGGACAAGTCATCTGTAATGCCCATACCAGTGTACTTTTTTCAGTGCCAGTGGGTTCATCCATAGTTTCCTGAACTCTTGCCA
>JAUHZG010000085.1 GCA_030425845.1 Gammaproteobacteria bacterium | reverse complement strand
CGGCGTTGATCATTGGCTCGATAGTAAAAGTCATGCCGGGTTCTAAAATGACCGCGCTCATTTCTGAGGCAAATGGCGAGTTACGCACATCATAATGCAGGACCTGCGGATCTTCATGGAAGCCTCGACCGATCCCGTGACCGCAATACTCATGCACACTGGAAAAGCGTTGCTTTTTCGCGTGTTGCTCAATGGCCGCGCCGATATCTCGTAAGTCTACACCCGGTTTGACCATCTCTATACCAAGATACAAACACTCTTGAGCGACGCGCACTAAACGTTCAGCCAGAGGCGAGGTTTTACCAATGATGAACATCTTGGAGGTGTCGCCATGGTATTCGTCTTTAATGACGGTGACATCTATATTGATGATGTCGCCGTCTTTGAGCTTTTTCTTGCCAGGGATGCCATGGCAAACTTGGTGGTTGACCGATGTACAAATGGATTTGGGGAAGCCTCGGTAATCAAGCGGAGCAGGGATAGCGTCTTGTACTTCAGTGATGTAAGTGTGACAAAGCGCATTGAGCTCGTCGGTAGTGATCCCTGCCACCACGTGTGGCGTGACCATTTCTAGGACTTCGGCGGCGAGCTTGCCCGCCACGCGCATTTTTTCGATCTCTTCGGGTGTTTTGATAAATAAAGACATGCTACTCGTTGGATTGTTGTTTTGGACTTACTATGGTATAAAGAGCGCCCGTAAAGTGCAATAGGTGCTTTGCGAATTCACACATAGTCCGCTTTGATAGTGCGGGTGCCGGCATGCTGGTTGTACTATTTAAGGGCTATGGAGGTTTAACCCATTGAAAATTGGAGACAATTATGGCCACAGTGACCATGCGTTCACTCTTGCAAGCTGGTGTTCATTTCGGACATCGTTCACGCTACTGGAACCCTAAAATGAATGACTACATTTATGGGGTCCACAATAAAGTACACATCATCAACCTCGAGAAAACATTGCCCATGTACCGCAATGCACTTCGATTCGTCGAAAATCTCGCTGAAAACAAAGGTAAAATCCTTTTTGTTGGCACCAAGCGTGCGGCTAGCGATATTGTGCGCGAAGAGGCGTCTCGTGTGGGCATGCCTTATGTTGATTTTCGTTGGTTAGGTGGCATGCTTACTAATTATAAAACTGTTCGTCAATCTATCCGTCGTCTTAAAGAGCTTGAGCAAATGGTTTCAAGCGGCGCTATCGACAAGATGACCAAGAAAGAAGGCCTCATGGTTAAACGCCAACTAGCTAAACTAGAGCGTAGTTTAGGCGGGATCAAAGACATGGGCGGCTTACCTGACGCCATCATCGTCATTGACGTGAAACAAGAACATATTGCCATTGCCGAAGCCAAACGTCTTGGCATTCCTGTCATTGGTGTAGTTGATACTAACTCGAAGCCTGATAACGTTGATTATGTTATTCCAGGTAACGATGATGCTAAACGTGCAATCAAACTTTACCTCAGTGGCTTTGCCGATGCGATTGCAAATGCACAAGGCAAAAAGTCAGCGCCTGCTGCGGACAAAAAGCCAGCGCAACAAGAAGCAAGCAGAGCTGATTCTGCTAGCTAATTGAGTGTGTGATGTAAGGCAGGCGAGATGCCTGCCTTGCTCTAAACCGCTACTTACTGATCAACTACTTTCTAAAGGATACTACCCATGACTCAAATTACAGCTTCATTAGTGAAAGAATTACGTGAGCGCACTGGCGCACCTATGATGGATTGCAAACGCGCCTTAACCGAAACTGCCGGTGATATTGATGCCGCTATCGAATTGATGCGTAAATCAGGCCAAGCTAAAGCCGATAAGAAAGCGGGTCGTGTGGCTGCAGAAGGTGTGGTTGCTGTAATAACTAGCGACGATAACAAAGCTGCCGTGATGTTAGAGATTAACAGTGAAACTGATTTCGTTGCGCGTGATAGCAACTTTATTGATTTTGTTGGCAAGGTTTCAACGGCTGCGCTTAGTTCAAAAGCCGATACAGTTGACGCTTTAAATGCGACGGAAATTGCAGCGGGTGAAACGGTTGAACAAGCCCGTGCTGCATTAGTGGCAAAGATTGGTGAAAATATCCAAGTTCGTCGCTTAACTTCGAAATCAACCTCTGGCGTACTTGGTTCCTATGTGCACGGTGGTCGTATTGGTGTGCTTGTTGATTTAGAAGGTGGCGACGAAGCGTTAGCGAAAGATATCGCCATGCATGTTGCTGCTAGCCAACCAGAAGTTGTGTCACCAGATGATGTTCCTGCTGAGCTCATTGCTAAAGAGAAAGAAATCTTCGCGGCTCAAGCAAAAGAAAGTGGTAAGCCTGATAATATCATCGAAAAAATGGTTGAAGGGCGTGTGAAAAAATTCTTAAACGAAGTGAGCCTAGTCGGCCAACCTTTCGTGAAAGATCCTAACAAAACTGTAGGTAAATTACTTGAAGAGTCTAAGGCGAAAGTCATTAGTTTTACTCGCTACGTTGTTGGGGAAGGGATCGAAAAAGAAGAAGTCGACTTCGCTCAAGAAGTGATGTCACAACTGCAATAAGTAATTGTGTGGTGTGCTTTGGCCACTGCTGGTGAGCTTTGGCCACTGCTGTCATCCTCCGGCAAAACCTGAGGATCCAATACAAACAGCAATGCTAACTTTGTGAAAGATGTAGCTAAAGCCATGATACAAAGACAGCAAAGTAAAACAAAATCTTAAAGAGGACGACATGGCAAAATACCAAAGGATTTTACTCAAGCTAAGCGGTGAAGCGTTGTTGGGAGAGGAAGCTTTTGGTATCGACGCGAATGTTGTGAACTTGTTGGTTACTGAGATCAAAGCCCTTATTGATAATGGGACGCAAGTCGCTATCGTCATTGGCGGCGGTAATTTATTTCGTGGTAAAAAACTCTCTGCTTCTGGCCTAGATAGGGTCACAGGTGATCAGATGGGAATGCTGGCGACCGTGATGAATGGGCTTGCGTTAAGAGATGCCTTCGAAGATCAAGGGTGTCCAGCGAGGTTAATGTCGGCTATTGCGATGACCGGGTTAGCTGAAGCATTTAACCGGCGCGATGCAGTAACCGCACTCAATGCGGGTCGAGTATTGATATTTGTTGGTGGGACGGGTAATCCCTTTGTGACAACTGATTCAGCCGCGAGCTTGCGTTCACTTGAAATCAAAGCGGATATTTTACTTAAGGCAACTCAAGTTGATGGTGTATACAGCGAAGATCCTAAGTTAAATCCCGCTGCAACCAAGTTTGAAACTCTCTCTTACAAACAAGTACTCAAAGAGCAGTTCGAAGTGATGGACTTATCGGCGTTTTGTCAATGTCGAGATGCTGATATGCCAATTTGTATTTTCGATGTGGCAAAACGTGGCGCACTAGCACGTATTGTCGCAGGTGAAAGAGAAGGCACATTAATTACATAGAATTAAGGTAATGACATGATTGAAGACATTAAGAAAGATGCAAAGAGCCGCATGGGCAAAGCCATTGAAGCGGTAAAACATGCAACAAGTAAATTACGAACAGGTAGAGCACATCCAAGTTTAATGGATGGCGTGATGGTTTCCTATTATGGAGCCGATACGCCACTTGCTCAAGTTGCCAGTGTCAGTGTACAAGATGCAAGAACACTAGCAGTGACGCCTTGGGAGAAAAATCTTATTCCTGAAATTGAGAAAGCGATTTTGGGTTCTGATCTTGGGTTGAACCCTGTGACGACTGGCGATGTGATCCGCGTGCCATTACCCCCTTTAACAGAAGAGCGTCGTCGTGATTTGACTAAATTGCTCAAGGCTGAAATCGAAAACGGGCGTATTGCTATTCGCAACGTGCGCCGTGATGCGAATAATCAATTCAAAGAATTGATTAAGGCGAAAGACATTACTGAAGATGAGCTTCGTAAAGCGGAAGATGAAATTCAAAAAATCACCGATGCGCAAATTGCAGAAGTCGACAAGCTCTATGCTCAAAAAGAAGCGGAGTTGATGGAGATTTAAGGTTGACTGACGTGAGGCTTCCTAAACATGTAGCCATCATTATGGATGGAAACGGTCGCTGGGCACAAGCGCGTGGCTTGCCGCGAGTGGCGGGTCATCAAGCGGGTGTGGAAGCTGTGCGACGTGCTATTACTGCTGCGAGTAAAAGTGGTGTGGAGTATCTGAGTCTGTTTGCGTTTAGTCGTGAAAACTGGAGTCGTCCCAAGCAAGAAGTTAGCTTCTTGATGCGGCTGTTTCTCACGGTACTCAAAAGAGAGGTTAAGGAGCTTCATAAAAATAATGTCAGGCTGAAAATCATTGGTGAGTTGAGTGAGTTTTCGGTCAAGTTGCAACATTTATTGAATGATGCGATGACATTGACGGCTGATAATACTGGGCTGACTGTGATTATCGCGGCCAACTACAGCGGGCGTTGGGATATCGCAAGAGCAGCACGTGAAGTGGCCAAAAAAGTCGAGGCAGGTGAGTTAGCACCGCAGACCATTACGGAAGCGGTGTTGGACCAACATTTAGTGACGTATGAGTTTCCCGAGCCTGACTTGCTGATCCGTACCAGTGGTGAGTCTCGTATTAGCAATTTTTATTTATGGCAAGCGTCGTATACCGAGCTGGTTTTTGTCGATGACATGTGGCCAGACTTTACTGAAAAAACATTGCTCGCAGCAATAGAAGAGTATACAGCCCGTGAGCGCCGCTATGGTAAATTGCCTGAGCAACTGGAGGTCTCCAATGCTTAGGACCCGAATCATTACAGCGGCTGTGATGCTACCAATAGCCCTTTATATCATTCTGTTTTCACCCTATAAGGTGTTTTTTGCTTTTGTGACGGCGTGTTATTTCGTCGCTGTCTGGGAGTGGAGTCATTTTGTGACGGCGGAAAATTTGCTGCTCAAATCGCTTTTCCGATTTTTCATGTTGTTGATGCTCTTTCTCATTTATAAGGCACTTAATACGCACCAACACCATGTGATTTACGTATTTGAGCATCAAGCGTTTTCGTTAGCCGCGTTTTATGCGCTGATTGTGTTAACGGTTGGCTTAGTCGGACTTGTTGTAAGTACGTATTTTGTGTGTACTTACCCGCGTACCGCAAAGTGTTGGAATCATCCAATCGGTAAATCGCTTTGTGCACTTTGGACTTTATTGCCCTGGTGGCTCAGCATGATAGTGCTGCACCAAAGTGTGCTTGGCGTCTGGGGTTTGTTGTTTGCAGGGATCATTGTGTGGAGTGCTGACAGTGGGGCTTATTTTGCCGGCAGACGTTTTGGTAAGCGCAAATTGGCTGAGGCGGTGAGTCCGGGTAAAACCATCGAAGGCGTCTTAGGTGGTGTGCTGACAAGCTGTGTGATAGCGGGGGGCCTTGGGCTTTGGGTACTCAGTCATGCTGCTCACTCAACTCATATCGTACTCACGCCACTCTCCATTATAGCTTTATTTGTGATGATTATTTTATTAAGTGTCGTCTCAGTCGTAGGTGATCTTGCGGAGAGTATGTTCAAGCGCGCTGCGAACTTAAAAGACAGTGGTAAGATATTGCCTGGACACGGTGGATTACTCGATAGGATTGATGGGTTAACTTTTGCTTTACCACTATTTGCTTGGATGCTGGTGTGGTTTAATCTCGCGCTTACTTGAGGTGACAGATGAACGATTTTGCTCGTGTACCTATGCAAACAGTTGGCCCCATCAAATGCGTGGGCGATATAGAAGGCGAAGTGAGTGTTCCACTTGCTACGTATGAGTCACCGCTGTGGCCCTCGGTTGGTCGTGGCGCAAAAGTGACACGACTCGGTGGCGGATTAACACTGCGCGTTATTGATGAGCGTATGACGCGCTCGGTAGTTTTTGAAGCGCCTACTGTGTCTGAGGCATTAGAGGTGATTAGGCATAGTGAAAACAGACTTCCGGAAATGCAAGCACAAATTGCTAAGCGTTCTCGTCACACTAAACTATTGGGTTTGAATCATCAGTTAGTGGGACGTTTGATCTACCTGCGCTTTGAGTGTTTAACCGGTGCTGCCTCAGGGCACAATATGGTGACACAGGCCGCTGATGATTTAATGGCATGGTTTAAAGCGCAGTATCCTTGCTTGCGTTATATTTCAGTGTCGGGTAATTACTGTGTCGATAAGAAAGTGTCTGCAGTCAATGGGATCTTGGGGCGCGGTAAAAACGTCATTGCAGAAATGATCATTTCTCACGACATCTGTGAAAAAGTATTGAAAACATCGGCTGTTGCGATTGCCGAACTCAATACCAAGAAAAATCTGTTAGGCTCAATCATAGCGGGTAGTTTACGCAGTGCGAATGCGCACTATGCTAATATGTTGCTCGCTTTTTATCTGGCGACGGGACAAGATGCGGCGAATATCGTCGAAGGCTCGCAAGGGATAACTTATGCAGAAGCCACGGCTGAAGGCTTATATTTTTCTGTAAACTTACCTAACATCATCGTTGGGACAGTGGGTAATGGTAAAGGTTTAGACTTCGTACAAGATAACTTAAAAGCGCTAGGCTGTGACTTGGCAAGCAACCCAGAAGGGGGGGCAAGACGCCTAGCGATGTTAGCTGCGGCGACATGCTTTTGTAGTGAGCTTTCACTGATGGCAGCACAAACCAATCCAGGTGAGCTCATGCAAACACATCACACTTTTGAGCGTAACGTTAAAACGCCCGTAAGTGATGAGGCTTAATGAAAGCTGTTACGGCTGCTGCACCTGCTAAGCTTATTCTCTCTGGAGAGCATGCGGTTGTCTACGGTGCACCGGCTATTGCGGTGGCACTTCAATGCTATGCTAAGACTACAGTCTCTGCCACAGCACAGGGCGGTGTACATTTTCATCTGCCTAACTTAGATTACACAAAAACCGTCACCGTTAAAACGCTACGTGGCCTTAAAAATCGCCTGAAAGAAAAGTATCTGCGTTTTAGTCAAGGGCAAGCGCATGTACGTGATATTTTATCGACGCCATTTGAACTGGCGCAGTTTGCTATGATCAATACGGCAGACTATATCAAGACTAGCTTAAAGGATCTCTCTATTCATACGGATTCGGCTATACCCAATGGGTGTGGTTTAGGCTCTTCTGCCGCGACGTCACTTTCTGTAATATTTGCGCTAGCAAAATACTCAAACTCTTCTATGCAAACAGAAGACTATATCGAGTTAGGGCAAGCCGCGGAAAAATTACAACACGGTTATCCCAGTGGGCTGGATGTACAAACAATCTTGCGAGGTGGGTGTTTGATGTGGCATCAGGGACAGGCAATGCCTCTTGCCATTGAGCTTCCTAAAATTTTATTAGTCAATACCGGTAAGCCAGCGGTGACTACGGGCGTCACCGTGCAAGCGGTGCGCGAGCGCTTTCATGATTCGGCGATTTGGGGTGAGTTTACTAAAGCAACAAATCAAATGAAGCAAGCGTTAGAAGTGGATTCACTTGACTCATTGCAAGAGGCCATTACGTTGAACCAACAATGCTTGCAAGAGATAGGTGTTGTGCCGGATAAAGTTGTACGTTTTATTGATGAGCTGGCGAAACTAGACTGTGCGGCTAAGATCTGTGGTGCGGGGGCGAGTGAAGGTGAAGCGGCTGGCATGTGTTGGTGCGTTGCGCGTGGTGATGTTGACGCTATCAAAACAATAGTAGAGAAGCATGGTTATACTTGGCAAGAATATCAAGTGGAGCCACGCGGAGTTCACTATGCTTAAGGTGAGTGTGCCAGGCTCTACTATGTTGATGGGAGAGCATGCGGTTCTTCGCGGCGAGCCGGCCTTAGTCGCTGCATTAGATTGCCGGTTAACCTTGCATGTGAATCCTCGCGAGGATAGGCAAGTAAAACTAGTCTCAGACTTAGGTGAAGCGCATTGTGATTTAACCAGTCCTATTACTCCCAAGAAACCTTTTCACTTTTTACAAGCCGTGTGTGAACGCTATCGGGAGAAACTCTGTTACGGGTTTGACTGTGAAATAAGTCAAGCGTTTAGCGCTAAACAGGGGTTAGGTTCGTCGGCTGCTGTGACTTTAGGTTTAGTCGCTTCGCTTCATCGTTTGCTTGGGCTTGACGAATCAGTTGAGGCATTGTTTCAAGCAACGCTCGCGATCATCAGACAAGTGCAGGGGCGGGGCTCCGGTGCGGATGTGGCGGCAAGTTTACTAGGCGGTGTTGTTCATTATGCGCAGTCAGGCAAAGTGATGCAGCGAGTGAGCGAACAGTTGCCGATTAGCTTGGTGTATTGTGGCTATAAAAAAGCAACCCCTGAAGTGATCGCATGGGTGGATGCGAAAGAGCAAGCTTTACCCTCTTTGAGCGCCTCTTGCTTTACCTTGCTAGGGCAGTGCACGCGTGAGGCGATTAGCGCTATTCAAGCGAACGACTTAGTGACGTTGGGCCAAATCATGCAAGTACACCAAGGCATTCAAACGGCTTTGGGGGTGAGTGATGAGGTGTTGTCGACGCTTTGTCATGACGCGTGTCGTGAGCCGGGTGTCTATGGCGCCAAGATAGCGGGTTCGGGCTTGGGCGATTGCATTATAGTGCTTACTGAAGCGCCAGCTAGCTCTCTCTCCAGCTTGTCATCCTTCGGTAAAACCTGTGGATCCAATAAAATTACATCCCTTGCCTCATCAGAGACTAACAACACGCAACAGCCTGTTTTGTTAGATGTCCACCCGAGTAGCCAGGGGCTGCA
>JAUHZG010000084.1 GCA_030425845.1 Gammaproteobacteria bacterium | reverse complement strand
TCCTGCACGTCGTCACAATCTTCTAGCATATCCGTTAAACGTAGAATTTTCTCAGCGGTTTCCAGATCGCAGTCAACCGACGTTGAGGGTGACATATTAATATCGGCTCCCGCCGGAGGTAACCCAGCAGCCACTAGGGCTTCTTTCACAGTAAATAATGACTCAGGCGCCGTCACCACCAGTACCGAGCCATCGTCATTGCTAATAACATCGTCTGCACCAGCTTCAAGAGCTTGCTCCATAATAGCGTCTTCATCTGCGCCCGGCTCGAAATAAATCTCACCTTGTTTAGTAAAGAGGTACGACACAGAACCGTCAGTCCCAAGGTTGCCGCCGCACTTACTAAAGGCATGGCGCACTTCGGCCACAGTACGATTACGGTTATCCGTCAAGCAAACAACCATCACAGCAACACCTGCAACACCATAGCCTTCATAAGTGATATCTTCCATGTCACCCGAGTCCGTATCGCCAGAGCCACGTTTAACCGCTCTGTCAATGGTATCGCGGGTCATGTTGTTGGAGAGCGCTTTATGGATAGCATCACGAAGACGCGGATTGCAATCCGCATCACCACCACCTAATTTTGCCGCAACAGTGATCTCACGGATGAGTTTGGTGAAGATCTTCCCGCGCTTTTTATCTTGTGCGCCTTTGCGGTGTTTGATGTTGGCCCATTTACTATGCCCTGCCATGCTCTTCTCCTATGCTTCTACTTTAGGTTTTGTGATCACTTTAATGTGGCACTCTTTCAACTGTGCGTCTGAGACTTTCGCCGGTGCATCTGTGAGTAAACACGCCGCTGTTTGTGTTTTCGGAAATGCAATCACCTCACGAATAGATTTAGCCCCCGCCATCAGCATCGCAAGCCTATCAAGCCCAAAGGCTATTCCACCATGGGGTGGCGTGCCGTACTTAAGTGCGTTAACAAAAAAGCCAAACTTCTCACTCGCCTCGTCTTCACTAATGCCAAGGATCTTAAATACTTTGGCTTGCACCTCGGGTGAGTGGATACGAATCGAGCCCCCGCCCACTTCCGTGCCGTTTAGGACCATATCATAGGCTCGTGATGTGACATGCTCCGGATCGGACTCCAGCTTATCTAATTCATCAACATTGGCAGCGGTAAACGGATGGTGTAATGACGAATAACGCTTCTGTCTTTCATCGTACTCAAACATAGGGAACTCCGTCACCCATAATGGCTGCCAACCTTCTTTGACCAAGTTGCAATCTTGTGCCACTTTGAGGCGGAACGCACCCATCGCTTCGTTTACCACCGTGCTTTTATCGGCGCCAAAGAAAACAATATCGCCAGTGACTGCTTGCGCGCGCTCTAAGATGGCCATCACGGTTTTCTCATCTAGGAATTTCAAGATGGGGGACTGCAACCCTTCAAGACCTTTATCCTTATCGTTAACCTTGATGTAAGCCAACCCTTTCGCGCCATAAATCGCAACGAACTTCACGTAGTCATCCAATTGTTTACGTGTTAACAGCTCGCAACCGCCGGGTAAGCGCATAACGACAACACGTGAACGCGCATCGTTGGCGGGTGCACTAAAGACTTTAAAGTCCACGTCTTTAACAATATCAGCAACGTCAATCAACTCTAGCTCAACGCGTAGATCAGGCTTATCCGAACCAAAGCGACGCATGGCTTCGGCATAAGTCATGCGAGGAAACTCAGGCAGCTTGGTATCGAGTACTTCGTTAAAGAGTTCACGTACCATAGTCTCAGACATCGCCATGACATCGTTCTCTTCAACAAAGGACATTTCCACGTCAAGTTGAGTAAATTCAGGCTGTCTATCCGCACGTAAATCTTCGTCACGGAAGCAACGTACTATCTGGTAGTACCTGTCAAAACCAGACATCATCAGCATTTGCTTAAAAAGCTGTGGTGATTGAGGCAAGGCGAAAAATGACTGCTCATGCGTGCGACTTGGCACTAAGTAATCGCGCGCGCCTTCCGGCGTCGCTTTGGTGAGAAAAGGTGTTTCTACATCCATAAAGTCATTCGCATCATAAAAGCGGCGAATGAAGCTTGCCATTTTAGCGCGCAGTCTAAATTTCTCTAATACTTCAGGTCGACGCAGATCGAGATAACGGTACTTTAACCGCACCTCTTCGCCCACGTGCTGATATTCATCAATCTGAAAGGGCAAAGGTTCTGATTTGTTTAAGATTGTTAGTTCTTTGGCAACGACTTCAATTTGACCGGTGGCAAGCTCGGGGTTGATCATCCCCTCGGGGCGCGCATTCACCTCGCCCGTGACAGAAATTACAAATTCATTACGTAACTTCTCAGCTTGAGCAAACATCGCGGCCTCATCAGGATTAAAGACCACTTGTACTAGACCCGTTTTATCACGCAGATCAACAAATATGACACCTCCGTGATCACGGCGACGATGGACCCAACCAACCAGTTTTACTTCATTCGATAACACTGTTTCAGTCACATGACCACAGTAATGGCTTCGCATGCTTTACTTCCTTAAGATGAATGTTTAGTTTGGACTACGCCAAGTGAGATAATGTATTTGAGTGCTTCATCAACCGACATCGCTACTTCTTTAGTATCGGCTTTGCGCACCATGATAAGATACCCACCAGTGGGGTTCGGTGTAGTGGGCACATAGACAGTGAGCATAGGTTCATCTGCTGTATTACACACAGCTCCCACTTCCTCTGTAACCGATTCAGCTGTTTGAAAGGCCAAGGTCCACGTTCCCTGCCGTGGAAACTCCACCAATAGCACTTTGCGAAACGCTTTGCTGTTATTGGAAAATAGCGTTTCTAAGACTTGTTTCACCCCTGAATATACACTTCGTACAACAGGGATTTTTGCAAGTAAATGCTCCCATAAAGACACTAGCTTCTTACCAAAAATATTGGTCGCAACTAACCCTGTCATCACCACCAGAGCAATAGCAAAGATGATCCCTAGCCCAGGAATATGGAAGCCAAAAAAATTGTCTGGTTGATAGCGCAAAGGCAATAGTGAGAACGTACCATCGAGCAGCTCAATGACAAAACGCATGACCACCAAGGTTGCCCAAACAGGCACCCAGACCAAAAGCCCTGCTAAAAAATACCGTCTAAGTCGTTGCATTAGGCGGTAGTCTCGGTAGTCGAGGCGGACTTAGTATCGGTAGAGTTAGACGTGCTGCTATCTGAGCTATCGTTTCCGCTGCTTTTGCCCCCTTTGAAATCAGTCTCATACCAACCTGTGCCATTGAGTTTGAAGGCAGGCGCCGACACAAGCTTGCTCAAGCCTGGCTCATTGCAAGACGGACAAGTTTTCAACGGTTCATCGCTCATCTTTTGAAGCGCATCAAATTGATGTCCACAAAGTGAACATTGATATTCGTAAATTGGCACAAAAGTCTCCGTAGCTGTCATAAACAGGCGACAGTTTAATGCCTAATCAGTTAAAAGAGAAGTGGTTAGCCCTCGTGTTTTCGCTGCCACCGCTTGTATATGATCGGAATACACGCAAGTAATGCCAAACCAAGGATTGGCCCCAAGATTGCTGGCTTGAAAATGATCCCAAGATCGGGCTGTTTACCTTGAGCGAATAACGTCCCCAGCCCATTGCCCACCGAAACATAGACTAAACTTCCTGGAATAATCCCAAAAAATGTCGTTAAAGCGTAGGTTCTTACGCGAATAGCAAAAAAGGCTGGGACAATATTGACTAACCAAAAAGGAAATAAGGGCACAAGGCGCAAGATGAGAAGATAGCTCACGGCATCTTCCTTCAACCCCAGCTCAAATTTTGCAATCAAGCTCCCCGCTTTCTTCTGGAACAAATCGCGAAACAGTGTTCTAGCCGCTAAAAACAACAATATTGCGCCGAGGGTGGCACTTACCACCACAGCCACCGTGCCGATACCAATCCCAAACAAAAAACCGGCAAAAATAGTCAGGTATGAGGCACCCGGAATGGAAAACGCCACAGCAACAATATAAAGCATCATAAATCCCAGTAAACTCAGTAAATAATGCTGATGCGTGTAAGCAATAAGTTGCGAACGATATTGAGATAGACCAGAAAAAGAAAGGTAATGCTGCCCCCCTAGTACAAAGAATGCGGCTAGCCCCCCTATCAGTACCACTAGAATAAGGACTTTTTTCATACCATTTACTCCTCATCAGAGTTGCCTAAGGACACCCGCTGGTCTACTATCGCACCCTTAGCTAAATCATTTCAAGGACTTTTTATGCGCATTAGTCAACTGCTGCTTCCTCTGGTGAAAGAGACACCTGCCGATGCCGAGCTCGTCAGTCACAGATTAATGCTGCGTGCCGGTCTTATCCGTAAGCTGGCCTCAGGCGTCTACACTTGGCTACCGCTAGGACTTAAAGTCTTGCGTAAGGTAGAAGCCGTGGTACGCGAAGAAATGGACGCCATCGGTGCCCAAGAAATGCTAATGCCCTCTATCCAGCCAGCTGAATTATGGGAAGAAAGCGAGCGCTGGGAAACCTATGGCCCTTTACTGTTAAAACTTACCGATCGCCACGAAAGACAGTTTTGCTACGGCCCTACCCATGAAGAAGTGATCACCGCTTTAGTGCGTGATGAGATCAACAGTTACAAACAACTGCCCTGCTCGCTTTACCAAATCCAAACCAAATTCCGTGATGAAATCCGCCCACGTTTTGGGGTGATGCGTGCACGTGAATTTGTCATGAAAGATGCGTACTCCTTCCATTTAACCGACGACTCATTGAATGAAACCTATCAAGCGATGTATGGTGCTTATAGCACTATCTTCACTCGTTTGGGACTAAACTTCAGAGCGGTACAAGCAGACTCTGGTGATATCGGTGGAGAAACGTCACAAGAGTTTCAAGTACTGGCTGACTCAGGTGAAGACTTGATTGCCTACAGTGATACTAGTGAGTATGCCGCGAATATCGAACGCGCTGAAGCACCGGCACTGGCAGCAATCGAAACGACACAAGCCACTTTGGAACAGCTCGACACCCCTAACTGTAAAACGATCAGTGATGTCGTGAATTTACTTGAGTGTGATATTAAACTCACGATTAAAACCCTTATCGTCAAAGGTGAAGATGATGCACTTATCGCACTTATCTTACGTGGTGATCATGAACTCAATCCCATCAAAGCACAGAATCATCCTTTAGTCGCCAGTCCTTTACAGATGGCAAGCGAAGAAGAAGTGAAAAATGCAATGGGAGCGGGGTTTGGTTCACTGGGGCCTGTTGGGTGTAAACTTAAAATCATTGCCGATCTCACTGCGGCAGAAATGAAGAATATGATCTGTGGCGCGAACAGTGACAACAAGCATTATATCAATGCCAACTGGGATCGTGACGCTACGTTTGAAGCGAAAGCAGATCTGCGCAACATCCTTGAAGGTGATCAAAGTCCTTGTGGTAGTGGTCACATTCAATTTGCTCGAGGTATCGAAGTCGGTCATATTTTCCAATTAGGGGAAAAATATTCCACCCCAATGAAAGCCAAAGTCCTCGATGAAAATGGGACCGCCCAAACCCTAAAGATGGGGTGCTATGGGATTGGCGTGTCGCGTATTGTCGCGGCTGCCATTGAGCAATCGCATGATGCGCGCGGAATTATTTGGCCTGAACAACTAAGCCCTTTTCACGTTGCCTTAATTCCACTGAATTACCATAAATCTGAGCGCGTACGCCAAGCAGCACAGTCACTTTATGAAAAATTACAAGCCATGGGCGTCACAGTCTTATTGTTTGATAAACGTGATAGAACCGGCGCGCTGTTTGCCCAAGCCGACTTAATCGGCTTACCCCATAAGATTGTCGTCGGTGAGCGTCATCTTGATAATGAACAGTATGAGTATCAAGCAAGGGTTGGGGGTGAACCTGAAATTTTAGGACTCGAGGCTGTTTTAGCGAAGGTGACTTGTCAGCAAGACTAATGCACAGCTATCCTGAGCTCACTTATTCCAGCAAGCGACTTCACCGTCATCACGCTCACGCAATACCGGTGCGTCACGGTGGCACCGTTCGCTTGCGAACTCACAGCGCGGATGAAACGCACAACCACTGGGGGGATTAATCGGTGAGGCGACATCGATAGCCTGGTGATCGCGAGTCGCCTCTTGATGAGGCGTATCCACATGAGGGACGCTGTCTAGTAGCAACTTGGTATAGGGGTGCCTTGGTGCAGACAAAATATTTGTCACATTTCCCTTCTCAACTATCTTGCCTAGATACATCACGGCCACTTCATCAGCCAAAGTAGAGACAACCCCAATATCATGGGTAATAAACAGCAAACTTAATTGGTGATCTTGTTGCAATTGTTTTAGCAAGTTAATAATAGCTGCTTGCACAGACACATCCAGGGCGCTGGTAGGCTCGTCACAGACTAACACCGAGGGTTCTAATGCCAATGCACGCGCGATAGCGAGCCGTTGCCGCTGGCCACCCGAGAATTCATGCGGATACTTATGCAAACAGGTTGTCGGCAGCCCCACTTGAGACAACAACTCTAAAAGCTTACGGTTACGCTCTGTCTTTGAGGGGTAAAAGCCTTGAGCCTTTAAGCCTTCCGATAAAATAGTCGCCACGTCGCATTTTGGATTGAACGATGAAAACGGATCTTGAAAGATCATTTGCACATGCCGATAGTATTCCTTTCGAGAATACTTTGTTAGCGCCTTATTTGACAACGTGATCTTTCCGCTATGAAGCGGATTAAGTTGCATGATAGCTTTCGCCAAGCTAGATTTACCACAACCTGACTCTCCCACCAAAGCCAGTGTTTTGCCCTTAGGTAGAGAAAAACTCACCCCATCGACCGCTTTGATGTAGCCTTTGGTGCGCTTAAGCAGTCCTTGTCGTATGGGGAAATACACGTGAACATCATCACACTGTAGAGCCGTTTCACCGGTGACATTTGCAGGTGAAAAGCGCTGACGCGTCCCTGCCTTTTGTGCTAAAACCGGTTCAGCTTGTTGGGATTTATACAACAAACAACGCACATTATGATTGGGCTCAACCGTGGCAATGTCGGGGGCTTCACTCATACATAGTGAGTTAGCCACTGGACAGCGTCTAACAAAACGGCAACCCGGTTGAGATTCGCTAAAAGGCTCAACGAGTCCATCAATAGTGGTTAACGCTTCATAACGTCCAACACCATGCGGATGCGTTTTTAACAGTAATTGGCTATATGGGTGATAAGGTTTTTTGAAGAACTGCTCCACCGGAGCAGTTTCAACAAGGTGGCCGTTGTACATCACCAAGATTTCATCTGCGACTTGTCTCGCCACACCTAAATCATGCGTGATGAATAATATACTGAGGTTATGTTTTTTCTGTAACGATTGCAGTAACCGTAATATATTTAGCTGTATCGTCACATCCAGTGCCGTCGTCGGTTCATCCGCTAAGAGAAGCTTTGGCTCACTCGCTAACGCCATGGCAATCATAACACGCTGTTTCATACCACCCGAGAGTTGATGAGGGTACTGTGCAAGGCGCGCTTGTGGCTCTGATAAGCCGACCTCAACCAGCAGCTCATGCGCTCTTGCCAGTGCCGATGCTTTATCTAGTTTAGTGTAGGCCGTGATCACTTCGAGTAATTGCTCAGCGACTGTCATGACAGGGTTTAGTGCTGTCATCGGCTCTTGGAATATCATCGCAACTTGGTTACCGCGAATATGCCGCAGCTGGGCCTCTGATAGCTGCGTAACCTCTTGCGTAAGAAACTCAATTTTGCCTTTCTTGCGTTTAATAAAATCGGGTAGGAGCTGCATGATGGCTAATGCGGTGAGTGATTTACCACAACCGGACTCTCCGATCAAAGCATAAGTTTTGCCGGCATCACACGACAAGGAAAGACCATGGGTCGCAAATTGAGAAGAGTTGCCAAGAGCTAAAGACAAATCTGAAATCAATAGCTCTTGCATCCTTATAATCCTCTCGTTAAAAATCACAATCAAAAAGCGAAAGGATTATTCTACACAAGTTATCAAGGATAAGACAGCTTACATAGGTTATCGACTATGGAAAATCCCCGCGGCAAAGTCACCATTGTCATTTGAAATATGGAACGAACCTGCAACATCAGAGCCATTTTCCACAATACCAACCATGCCATCACCGTAACCAGTTACCGCGCCCTGAGTAACGCCCCCATAGTCGGTAGTAACTGATGCACTATTGAACCCGTAAATATGATGAGTACTAGAGAGTGAACCACTGTAGCTCGGCGTGTTTATCGAGCTAGTGTATAATGCATCCCCTGCACCGTTATGAGCCATATAGAAATCCAAATAGTTCAACGTTCCTGTAGCCACATCAATGTCTACAGTCACAACCGAATTAAGTGGATCGATAGCGGCTGAGGTACCATTGATACGCATATTACCGTCGATGGTGCCGGTACCAAGGCCAATAGTGGCGATAAGGCTAGTACCAAAATTTCCTTGAAGGTTATCATCACGAGACGCAGGCAAAAAGTTAATATAATGAGCTTCTCCAGCAAGACAAGCTCCTATGCCTCCTGTACAACCTATACTCTCGGCATTGCTGCCATCAGGAAGCAAACTAAAAACAGGTTGCACTGCCGACCAAGTCCCCCAGTTGATTGATTCACCGGCATCAGTATTCGAATTGACGCTACCCACGCCGGGAGTGAGCTGAGAATTAAAAGGGCCATCAAGCCCTAAAAATCCTGCCGCTGAAGAGTCGATACTTATCTGATTCGTTGCGG
>JAUHZG010000083.1 GCA_030425845.1 Gammaproteobacteria bacterium | reverse complement strand
CACCTCGCCAGTCAGAAATTTAACGACGACACGGTTCGCGGTTTGTACCACATGGGATGCCGTGAGTATTTCCCCTTTTTCTGAAATAAGCACACCTGAACCCAGGTTGGCTTTGTTGCCATTTTTTGCTTGGTACGCCTTAATGACCACTACCGATGGACTGAGTTCATGAAAGAGCTTTTTCGCATTGAGTGCGTGTACCTGCATGGCAGCAAACAACAACAAAATACTGCACTGTAATAATCGTCGCATTAACATAGTCCCTCCTTGACGCTTGATGGATACATCCTAGTAATAAGTATTGACTAAATTTGAAAAAGTTACCAACCGCTCTCTCTAATTACGCTTTTGGTCTATTCTTAAAGTAATAGCATGGAAACGAGGAGGCGCAATGCACAAGTATTCAGTTATCCATTCTTTGTGGATGGCATTTTTTTCTAAGAAGTTCTATCGCGATGTTGGGCAAAACTGGAAAGGGATGGGCTTTTTATATTTGTTTATGCTGCTCGCTATCGTGTGGGTCCCTTTGATGATGGATAGTTATAATCAAACTAACTACATGATCGAAAAAGTCATGCCGCAAATTGTTGAGCAAATGCCCGCTATTACCATTAAGAATGGTCTACTCAGTGTTGATGCCCCTATGCCATTAATTGTCAAATACGATAAAAATCCTAATTTGAATATTATGGTTGTTGATACGTCTGGACGCTATAACACGTTAACTCAAGCAAAAACGGATCTGCTAGTCACACAAAAAGTCTTGTACGTCAAAGATCGTGATTCGGGTGAAGTCTATAAAGTGACTTATGCCGAGCATGATGAGTTGCGAAACCTACATTTGACGGCACAAATGATTATCGACTATGTTGATCAACATAAAGGTACTCTACTGGTTGGTATTTTTATCGCGCTGTACTTTGTCTGTTTGATTGGCTCATTCGTTTATCGAATATTGCAAGCCTTATTGTATGCGGTGATCGCGAATATCTTTGTGAAACGCAAGACTGGAAGACAGGACTTTGACTTTGTATTACGCATCACATCGATAGCACTAACTCCGGCGATCATTCTCTCTACTGTGGCAGAGATAGTTGGATTTAATGTACCGCTGCTTGCTTACTTGGCAATAAGTATTTTTTATATCTACTATGGCATCCATGCCAATAAGGATGACGCCCAGTCAACTTAACCATTAGGCTGCTGGAGAAAAGCTCTGTAATAGTCTTTCTCCGTCAGTATTGAGTGCTGGATACAAACTACTTGGCTGCGTGACGCCTTGGAAGAATCCAAGGCACGTTTTCACCGATTTAACGCTGCGGCTTTGATCACCTGCTCTATGTGCTGAGCTCATAGCATCGGTGGGCTCATCACTCTGAGGAGAGGAACGGACCCAATCTTTCAAGCTGTGTAAAAAACTTAAAAGACTGAAACGCGCATAGCGAGCTGAATCAGCCCCATACTTATCTAATACTTCCCAGTCACTCATTGAGATGATAGTAAGTAACTGCTGATAGGCCTCTGTGAGGCGTTGTCGTTTGTCAGGATTGGCAGAATGTATTCCTTGAGCTTCTAGGTCTGCGGGGAAATGCTGGTCGACTAATCGTTGCTGTTTAGACTTGGTTGGACCACAACAGTACTCGATGAGGGGTAACTGACGTAAGCCGCTGGCATAAAAGACGCGCTCCACAAAGCCAGAAACTAGATGACCAAAATCCATCGTGTTAATGGCAAATACGCCGACAAACGCGCCAGCAAGTGAGAGTGCTGTTATCCCCCATGGAGAGTGATAATCGTGGTCTTTTGCATCGTAATTAATGCCAGGAAAGTCACTACTCATCACATCGGCGGCACTTGTGATTGAGATAACTCCCAGTATCACACAAAACCAAGTTAGCCCTTTGCGAACCCTGGGGCTGACAAGAGAGGCAGGTAATATTTGTTGTCCTTGGCTCCCAAGAAGTACTTGCATGACTTTAACATTCGCAAAAGTAAGGAACGTCCACTTGGACAGTGCTGCGCAAATAGTCGTGATTAAGCGCGTCGCGGCACCATAGCTTTCTATCTTCGGATCGTTGTAATTCGTATAGAGAGAGGCAATGCTATAAGGGATCGCACCTAATAGTGCAATTGCAAGTTGCTTGGCAAAGGAGAGGTGCCAATGTTTATCTGAATCGATGTTGTTTTTGCCGGATGCGAGTCTGTCTTTGATTGCGCCTAAAGCCTGATGACTATCGTCGGCTGCGCCATAACCATTTGTTCTAGTTTGCTCGCTGGTTAAATATGTCCCAATTTCAGGATGTAGTCTAATGATTTCATCGATGAATAACCGTCGTATCGTTTTAGCCTGTTCACGTTGGGTGTTATCCAACAGCATATTCATGATGTATTTGCTTAGGTTAATAAAGCCTCGTAAATACAACACGGCATTCACTGCAACGGTGATACTACCGATAACGGAAAGGTATTCATGTCCGAAGGCGCCGGGATTTTCATCGTACGCCATATCCACTAACGCTAGCATAATTAACGAGGACACTACCGCGGGTATCGAAAAAAAGACGATCGCCGCGAAACGATAGCGACTGTCAGAGTGAAAGAATAGCTGATAAACGTTTTGTAGTGAGCTGGAGTTTATACTGAGGTTAATGACGAAATTCACAAAGGAGCAAAAGGTTTTCCAGGTATCATTATCGATGATGACTTTGGAGTAATCGCCACCTAGCAAATAAAGCACAAAGGCTGAAGCACTTGCCAGTAAAGTGATCACGGCTAGCTTTGCTAAAGAACCGATGAAACTGAGAGGGTACGAATACGAATAAGTCCATAAAGAACCGAAGGTAGTGCGTAGCTGTTTGTCGGGGTCGAGTGTAGAGAGTGTGCCAGAGGGGATTGGCGCGATAGGCTCCTGGGCCCCCAACAATGCTGCATGTTGATCGTTTCTATCTTTTTCTTCTTTATCAACTGACGACGACAAATCAAACCTCGTTTCCACGCGCACGCCTTCACAACTCCTGTTCATGGCGTGGCTCAGTAATAATTACGCTTGTCTTCCTGAAAAGTCGTAGAATGGCAGTAACACAGCTGGAGAGTTAGCGGTGGGTAACTGGCTAGTACATTCACTATACATAACAAAGCTTAAGGTTTTCTTAAATATGGATTATTTACTGATTATTTTTACACTGAATCAGCGGGTTACGCCTGACCACACGGGTGTCAGCACGCTCATAACAACGCCATACTAGGCATAAAGGTTTAGCCCACTATCTTCGTTGTTATCGCTAAGGCCGAGCGTGATTGCTTGTGCTGCTTGCTCATCTGACTTAGCCTGCTCCCCTGTGCTGGTATTATGTTGCTCGCCTTGCCCAGAGTCACCTTCGGCATAACGTCCATCATTCGCGTTATCAGATACATGGGCATCCGCAAGCTCTATCCCCTGCTCTTCAAGCATATCGCGTAACTGAGGTAAGGCTTGCTCTATCAAGTCACGGACGTTGGCGTGCTGACTGTTGATAGTCACACTGGCTTGCTCGCCAGCTAAACGAATTTGAATTTGCAGCTGACCCAGCTCAGGTGGATCAAGCTGGATCTCCGCTGATTTCACTTGTTGATTCGCCATAATCGTAACACGCTCGAAGACTTCTTGAGAAAATTTAGGATCAGTTGGCTGGTGCTTCATCACATATGGATTAGCCTGATCTAACGCGCGTGACATGGCTACAGACTGTGTCTGCGAAAATTCACCCGCATGTAACGAGGTTGGAAGCGCTCTCTCTGTGTTTTGTGACTTCTTGTTATTAGACTCAAATGCTTGTTCCGCGAATAATGATTTTTCGATCGCAGCCGATTTGCTTAAATCGAATGTTGATTTACCCATCATAAACTCATTTAATTTAGTACTAAACTTGGAGTCAAGTTCAATCGTGTCATCACCTAATTTGATTTCCATCTCAGGAAGCTGCAACTGTTTGTTTTGTGCAACGGATGGAAGTTCTGAAGTAACGTTAACTTTTTCACTGACAGGTATTGTGGCCTTGCCTAGTTGCTCTTGCAACGCTTCAGGCAATACTTGAGTGATTTGCTGTAAGGCCCCCTTCACCTCTTGAACCAGTCCGTTAATTTGTTGGAGTTGACCTTGGTTGAGAGTAGGGAGAACCTCGGGCAGACGCGTAAGCGTGAGCGCCTCGGGAGCAGCAGGATTAATCAACTGACCCAAGGTGGACTCAAGTTGTTGTAGTTTTTCCGTCAATTCATTCTTCAACGCAGGATTGAGCGCACTCTCAAATTCCTTATTGCTCAGTGTTTCGATGAATTGTGTTAACTCTGCAAGGGCTTTCTCGAGTGGATGCCCAATCTCCTCTGCGAGCAGTGACACATCATCAAGCGATTCAGGAAGCTCCGTTGTGCCCTCTTCTGAGTTGAGTGAGAGCTCCCCTTCTAATGAGGCTGATAAAGAGGCTAGTAACTGCATAAACTGGCCATCTCCCTGGCCACCGATTGCCGCTGTTGCCGTACTTCCCAACGGCCCCTTTAACTCTAACCCATTGATATTAAATAGAATTTGACTGCTATCCATTGCTTACCTCATTCTTGTCTTTGCATGGGTGGTGCAAGTGCTATGCCAGGAGGTGGGATTGGTTAACACTGTCATCCTCCGGGCAAGCCGAGGAAGTCAGCTATGTTTAGTCATTATTGTTGCGGTAGCGCCGTAAGACTAATTCGTCAATTTGCGCATCGAGCTTTTTGTCGGCGGCTTTCTCTTCTTGGGCCATGTACTTCGCTTCCATCTTTTCTAATGCCTTGACACGAAAATGCGCTTGTGACCATTCGTTACGATGATAGTTAACCACCGCTTCACTTTGCTGGATTATTTTTGCTTGCTCGATTAACATCAATTCTAGATTACCAACAAATGCAAGACGATGTTGCATTTGTGCAGATGTCATTCCTGACTGTCCCTGAAGTGTAATACTTTCACGATACTCATGGTGATAAGCACGCATTTCCTCTAGTCGCTCCACTTCACCGCGCTCATGCGCTAAAGCAGCAGCAAGATTTTTTGCTTTAGCTTGTTCTTTTTGTTTAGCCAACTGGATTATTGGGGCTAAGCGCTTTGCTCTCGCCATGACTCATTCCTCGTATCTGTGTCACGAGTTGTAATAACGTTTGTTGAGATGTCATCATATCCACTTGCTCGCTGATAGACTGCTGCAAAAATGCTTCTATCATAGGCATGAAGTAGATAGCTTTATCAATTTCAGGATCAGTGCCTTTGACATAGGCGCCTACTGTGATCAAATCTTTGTTTTGCTGGTATTTGGCATAGAGCTTCTTCAACTCAAGCGCGGCTGCTAGAAACTCCGGCGAGACGACTTTTTCCATCACACGCGAAATCGACGCATCGATGTCGATAGCGGGATAATGGCCCGCTTCTGCTAACGAGCGTGAGAGTACAATATGACCATCTAATATTGCTCTAGCCGCATCCGCGATCGGATCTTGTTGATCGTCACCTTCGGTTAGCACGGTATAAAATGCAGTAATGGAGCCTTTGCCATCGAGTGAACTCCCTGCTCGCTCGACCAGTGAATTTAGTTTAGCAAAAACTGAAGGCGTATAGCCCTTTGTGGCTGGCGGCTCACCAATCGCTAAAGATAATTCACGTTGCGCTTGAGCAAAACGTGTAAGTGAATCCATTAATAACAATACATTTGCACCTTGATCGCGAAAATACTCAGCCACAGAAGTGGCAAACATCGCACCGTGTAGTCGCATTAAAGGTGTTGTATCAGCAGGTGCGGCGACAATTACTGAGCGAGCCAAGCCTTCTGCACCTAAGTTTTCTTCAATAAATTCTTTGACTTCACGGCCACGTTCACCGATCAGTCCTACGACAATGACGTCGGCATTTGTAAAGCGTGTCATCATACTAAGCAAAACACTTTTACCCACACCACTTCCGGCAAATAGCCCTAGTCGCTGTCCCATTCCAACTGACAGCATGCTGTTTATTGCTCTTACCCCTACATCTAAAGGTTGGCGAATGGGCTGTCTGGCTAAAGGGTTAAGCGAGGAACTTTGTAAAGGATAGTATTGTTCAGCAAGGATCGGGGCGCCACCATCGAGCGGTGTCCCCGTCCCATCAACAATCCGACCCAGTAAGGCTTCCCCCACAGGAACTTCGGTCATCTTAGCTTGGGGGATCACTTGCGCACCGGCTTGCAAACCGTGTAACGCCTCAGTTGCCATTAAATAAGTTTTTTCCTTATTAAATCCGACAATTTCAGCCTCAATATAATCCTTATCATGAGTTGCAACCAAACAGCGGGAACCAATCGGGGCAGGACAGCCCACTGCTTCAAGTGTTAAGCCTATCATTTGCGTGAGCTGACCGTATACGGGAAGATCGGTGCGATTAGAGAGTAGTGTGCGCCGATTCGCTAAACGTTGGCTAATATGCTGGTTAATAAAGTCAGCGGGATTACTCATCGTTAACTCCACTGGCTAGCGACTCACTGACTAACGCTTCAATTCGATGATAGAGAGTCGCATCCATTCGGCCTTGATCGGTATTCACCATACAGTCACCGCGCCCTAATGTTTGATCTTCGACTAATTGACAGTTGACTAAGTCATTCGCCGAAGCGGCATTTCGTACGCAAGCGATATCTTCTGGATTCATATGAATAACAAGCTGCAAGGACGGCTGCATCAATTCGGCACGTGCGCGTTTGATAACGCCAAGTAACTCTTCAGGCTTTTGCTCATACTCACGTTTGAGTAAGGCCTGCATCACATGTTTGCACAGCTCGACTAAATCTTTTTCTACGACCTCAGAAACAACCATCAACGGTTCATTTAAGACTTGAAGAACTTGCGCAATTTTCTGTTTTTCCGCATTGATTTCATCTTGCGCCTGCGCTAAGCCTTGTTGGTAGCCTTGACGCTGTCCTTCGTCTTGTGCGGCTTGGCGTATTTCCTCTAGTTCTTTTAGCGTAGGGATAGCCCTTGGCTTTGCCAAGTTCGGCAGTTCCCAGTTATCATAATGCTCATCTTGTTTAGTCATGTACTGTTAACTCCTGGTTAGACCATTTCCTCGGCACCTTTATTACCGAGTGCAATCTCACCGGCATCTGCCATACGACGAGCAATACCGAGGATTTCTTTTTGTGCCGCTTCCACATCTTTAAGACGCACCGGACCTTTCGCTTCTAAATCGTCCCTAAGCATTTCGGCGGCACGTTTAGACATATTGGAGAAGATTTTCTCTTTGAGATTGTCATCTGAACCTTTGAGGGCCAAAATAAGCATTTCGCCAGGAACTTCACGCAACAATGCTTGAATACTACGTTCATCAACTTCAATGAGATTCTCGAAGACAAACATCAGATCAGCAATCTGTTGGGCTAACTCTTCATCGTAACCTTTAATACCATCCATGATACTGCTCTCAAGACTACGCTCAAGAGAGTTCATAATCTCAGCGACACTCTTCGTTCCACCTAAATTCGTTGTTTTGCGTTGGTTACCGGCAAACTGTTTTTCGATAATACTATTAAGCTCGTTTAAGGCTGCCGGCTCTACTGTTTCTAACGAGGCCATACGCAGCATCAGATCAACTGATTTTTCTTCATTAAGGAAGCCTAATACTTCTGCCGCTTGCTCACTATCAAGATACGTCAAGACAATGGCAATCACCTGAGGATGCTCATTTCGTATGACATCAGCAACTGTGCGAGCGTCCATCCATTTTAACGCGTCCAAGCCTTGAATATCACTGGATGAACTAAATATTCTGTTAATCAAACCACCGGCAATATCTTCCCCTAATGCATTTTTGAGAACTGTTTTGACATATTCCTCAGAGCCCACCCCAAGACTAGTTTGTTTCTCTGATTTATCAAAAAAATCCGTTAAGACACCATCAATATCTTCGATACTGACGTTAGATAGATTCGCCATAGTTTGGCCAACGTGTTGGACTTGTTTATGTCCTAAGTGTTTCAAGACTTCTGATGCTTGCTCTTCACCCATTCCGAGTAAGAGTACTGCAGCCATTTCATTACCCTGCATGTCTCACCTCACCTTAATCACTTTCTAACCATTTTTTAACAACCTGGGCAACCCGCTTAGGATCTTCACCCGCCATATTCTTCACTAATTGCATTTGCTCATCACGCGATAGATTCAATGGGCTTGGGCCATCTAGCTCTCCCGCAGCACCACGACCACCTGCGCCAGAACCGAGTGGACCGTCTATGCCACCCGCGCCCTGCTTATCGAGCAAGCTCTTAATTTCTAAGCCTTTTGAAGTTAAGTTTTTAAACATCGGGCGAAGTACACCAAACGCCATGAAAACGATAAATAGCATACCTAGTAACTGTTTCACTAAGTCCCAAAACCATGGCTGTTCCCAAAAGCTCAACTCAGGACCTTCTTCAATCGGAGGGGCTCCCAGAAACTCTTTATTGATCACAGTCACTTTATCGCCGCGTTGTGGGTCAAAGCCAATCGCATCACGTACAAGTTTAGTTATATTTGTGATCTCTTCCGCAGTCAAAGGGCGACGCGTGACTTTACCATTCTTTGGATTGATAGCGGTATGATTGTCGACTAATACCGCCACCGAAAGCCGACGTAATTTACCTGTTTGATTCGCGGTATAACTAATCGTTTTATCAAGCTCATAGTTCTTGGTTGATTGCCGGCGTTCATTTTTATTCGAATTTTCCGCGCTGCCACCGTTTTCTTCATCATTGGTAGGACGATTAGAAAGTGC
>JAUHZG010000082.1 GCA_030425845.1 Gammaproteobacteria bacterium | reverse complement strand
GCTTGTCCACCCGCGCCCGTGGTAGTGACAATTACGTTTGTACCTGCGTTGAGTCTTGTTGTGATATCACCGACTAAAATTCGTGAAGTGACACCTGAGGGCGTCCAAGTATCGGGTGGGGCGCCAAAAGCACCGTCATTACTAGGTAATGCGGCTTGAATTTCCACATCATAAGGATCAAGTAACCAAGTACCCGCTTCACCATTTGGCGCAGAAGCGTCAACCTCTGCCCCATGGGTAGCTAAATAAAACTTACCGGAAGTTTCGACAAAACCACCATCACCTGATTCAACGCCGCCGCGTGCGTAAACACTACCAAAGAAAGCGGTGCCGTAATCACTCCAAATAATGACACGTCCACCTTCACCACGTGAACTCGCATTCGCATAGAGGTTGGCGCCATCACTGACATAGACAATTGACGTATTGGGTAGAGGACCTAACCCCAAATAGTTACCGCCCACATTGATAACGCCACCACCTTCATCACCGCTGACATTGAGTTCAGCGGTATCGGTGAGTTCAATACGATGGTTAGTGTTTTCAACTTCACCGCGATGATTGTTGGTAATTTGGATCTTACCGCCTTTTTCACCTGGCTTTGTGCCTGAGGCATCGAGCTTGCCGGCAACACGCACACGACCATTACCACCGCCAGCTAATACAATGACCCCGCCTTGCTGAACGGCAGTCTTCGCTTCAACCACACCGTCCATGTTGATGACATTGTCCACGACATCACGGGCAACGCGGGCACTGATTTGTACGCGTCCACCATTGGCACGAATTGTTCCTTCGTTTGTAATGGCCGCTCCTGGCGTACTACCATCATGATTGATCCCAAGGTGAGAGACATCACTACCAGCGGCAAATTCAATTAAGCCATCCCCGTACAAATCTACTGTGAACTCAGTTCCTGTTGCCAGAGAGACTTTACCTAAATTAGCGGTGATAGTGCCGTAGTTACTGACACCGGGGGCAACGAGGGCGACGAGCCCATAGTCAGCTACGGTAATTTCACCGTAGTTCTCAATCGTGCCATAGGCATTCGGATCTTGGCGGAAATAGAAGTTGCCATTTAAGAAGTCCTCGTTGCGAATATCCGCAGTAGAGGCAATTAAACCGGCGACATCCACTTTTGAGTTAGGCCCAAACAAAATACCTGATGGGTTGACCAATACCACTTGTCCATTCGAGTTGAGACGCCCATAGATGGCAGAGTGATTATTTCCGACAACTCGGTGCAGTGACCATGATTTTGACGATGGCTGATTAATATTGACACTTTCATTTGCGCCAATAGAGAAGCTTTGCCAGTTAACAATGGCTTTATTAGTCGCCTGTTCGATGGTAACACTATGTTTTTTCGAAGTGATGGAAACATTACCAGCTTTAACTTCCGCACCCTGTGGCAAAGCGTCAATAATATCCCAGTAAAAGAGGGTCGCAAGTACACTTGCCGCACAGGTACGGCAGATTCTTACCGTTTGGGTCGCGGAATGGCGAAACTCGGGCTGTCGATACGCGTCAGGACGGATCTTCATCTGACAGCCTTATTTGCCTGTGAAATGTCAACTTGCGTTGCATAGTCGTCTTCTCCTTTCGATTTCCCTATCGTTTCAAGACTCTAATCCACCCTAGACTAAGCAGGAGTCGTGCCAGGTGTTTTTCGGCTGTAACAAACTGATAATTATGGGTTTTTGATCTGTGTCAGGACTTTCGCGTTTCCGTGGATTTTTGACTCGTTTCTGACGCAGAAAATCGCTACAATCATGCCTCAAATGAAATGAGAGGAGGGTGATATGCAAGTTTCAAAAGTGGATTTCACGGCAGCAGATGCGGGTAGAGAGTTTACCGACTCACTGGTGCAGACAGGCTTTGGTATCATTGGTGAACATCCTATCGATCAGGTATTGATTACTACCTTCTATCAAGAGTGGCAGGCTTTCTTCGATGCGAGCAGCAAGCGAGAGTACATGTACCATAAAGAGACGCAGGATGGTTTTTTTCCTATGGAAACATCAGAGCTAGCATTTGGCGCTACGCAGTTGGATATCAAAGAGTACTTCCAATACTATCCTTGGGGGCAATGCCCACACGACTTAAAGCAGCTCACGCAACAGCTTTATGACGAACTATCTGGTGTTGCAGTGACACTATTGGACTGGATAGAGCAATACACACCTGCCGACATTGCTGCAAAATTTTCAGAGCCATTGTCTTCGATGATTAAAGATAGTCAACTCACCATGTTACGCATTTTACATTACCCACCTTTTACAGGGAAAGAAGAACCTGGCGCTGTGCGAGCAGCTGCTCATACCGATCTGAATATGCTAACAGTATTACGTGCAGCGAGTGCGGACGGTTTAGAGACACAAAACTTACAAGGGGAGTGGATCCCTGTTAAACCCGATCCGGGTATGTTAGTGATTAACATTGCAGACGCTCTGCAAATGTGTACTGAAGGCTACTATAAATCAAATGCGCATAGGGTGATTAATCCTGAAGGGGCCAACTTACAAAAATCACGTTTGTCGACGCCGTTGTTTTTACATGCAAGGGAAAATGTAAGACTGAATGAGCAATATACCGCGCGTGAATATCTTGATAAGCGGTTGGCAGAATTGCAAGTAGTGTAGATAAGCTAATCGAGCTGTTCTAGCAATTGGAAATATTGCTCTTCATCTTCGGCAAGTTTATTTTGCAATGATCGCAATTCTTTTGACAACGTTTCAACTTGTGACGAATCATCGGCTTCATACAAACTAGGGTCGGCTAACTTTGTTTCTAGTGTTGAGACTTTCGCTTGTGTAGATTCGATAGTGCGCTCTAGTTGACCGAGTTTACGTTGCGCTTCTTTGCGTTGCTGATTGCTTAGTGTAGAAGTCTCAATATTAATCGCAGTGTCGACGGCTTTCAGAGGTTTAGTCAATGCACTTGTATAATCATTGAGATCACCTTCATAGCGAGTGACGGCGCCATTATCCACCAAGTAAAACTCATCACAAGTATGCCGCAGCAAGTGTCTATCATGCGCGATGACAATTAAGCTTCCGGCAAAGTTTTGTAGAGCCAAGGTTAAGCTCTCTCGGATCTCCAGATCCAAATGGTTAGTGGGTTCATCGAGGATAAGACAGTTAGGCTTTTGCTGAATGATAAGAGCTAGTACTAACCGGGCCTTTTCGCCGCCAGAGAGTTTTTCGCAGGTCGTAAAAATATGATCACCAATAAAGCCATAATTGCCGAGTAAACTACGGACATTGGTTTCGGTAAAAGTTGGATAAGCACGTTTGATTATCTCATAGGGAGAAGCCTTTGCGTCCAAGTTTTCGAGTTGATATTGGGCAAAATAACCGATACGACAATTGGGGTGTTGATTATATTTTCCTTGTTGTAAGGGGAGTGCTCCGGCTAAGGATTTAACTAATGTGGATTTACCTGAACCATTCAAACCCAATAACCCTATGCGATCAGTAGGACCAATCGTTAAAGAGACATTGCGTAAAATAGTTGCGTCTTCATAGCCTAGAGTTGCCTTTTGTAATTGTATCAATGGATTGGCAGTCTGTTCGGGGGGCAAAAAAGCGATCTGCCAATTGCGGTCGGCTTGGAGTAGGGCAATGGTATCGAGTTTGTTTAATGCTTTAATTCGACTTTGAGCTTGCTTGGCTTTGCTGGCTTTTGCCTGAAACCTATCGACGAAAGACTGTAAGTGTGCGCGCACTTTCTCTTGTTTCGCGACCATTTTTTCTTGTAATAATAACTGTTGTTCACGTGTATTTTCAAAGATTGAGTAGTTGCCGCTATACAGTCTTGCTTCACCACCTGCAATATGAATGATGTGACTACAAATAGCATCTAAAAAATCCCTATCATGTGCAATCGTTAGCACAGTACCAGGAAAGCGTTGTAACCAGCCTTCAAGCCAGAGTACGGCTTCTAGATCTAAGTGGTTGGTCGGCTCATCGAGTAATAACAGATCACAAGGAGTGAACAGCGCTCGTGCAATGTTAGCGCGAACTCGCCAACCACCCGATAACTCGTCTAGTGTTGCGCCTTGTTTCGCATCGCTAAAGCCTAAGCCTTTTAAGAGTTTGGCTGCTTTGGTCTTTGCTTGATAGCCCCCTTGCTCTTCGTATTGGGTATAGAGTGTGGCAATCGCGTCTTGTGGCGCGGTGTTGTTATCAATTTGGAGTTTTAGTTGATATAGCGCTTCATCGCCAGCAATCACGTAATCGATCACCGTTTGTGAACCTTGTGGGATATTTTGTTCAATCATACTAAGGCGTGTGCCATTGCTTATCGCGATATCGCCAGCGGCAGGTGAGAGCTCGCCAGTGATCACAGAAAACAAAGATGACTTCCCGCAACCATTGTTACCGGTAATTCCAATCTTTTGACCTTGATAAAGTGTAAAATCAATATCACTAATTAATTCCCGTGCACCACGGGCTAGTGTGAGATGTTGAAACTGCAGCATAAGATGTCCAGTATGTCCAAGTTGTCAGTAAAATTACGGACTTTCAAAAATTATAACAAAAAGTGTTGACATGGTACTTTGCCGGGCGTAGTCTTGCAAAACTTTTTCAAAAAAAGGAAGACCAATGCTATTAACACACACGACAAAAGGAGCGACATTGAGCGTTGCGCTCAGCGCGGTGTGCTGACGGGTCTTTCATCTTACTCGAAAGACTGCGCGGACGGTCTTTCAAATTCTCCACCATTTTCAAGAATTTAAGATCGTTTACGTGACGGCGTCGGCTATGTGTTTTTTATAGAAAATTTCCTAAGCCGGTTTGAGGGTAGATCCTATGGGTGACTTGGGCTCTATGGATAAGCCACGGCGTGTGAGAACGATTATTGGTAGCTTTCACCCTGCGGGCTAACCAACCCTACGTGAGTATTGCGGCATTAATATTTTGTGTAGGGTGGATTTTCGTGGCATTAACTAGGATAAAATAACACTAACTAGAGGTTAGAAAAAATGACAACAACAAATAATAAAAGTAATTGGAAAGCCATACTGCCTTTGTGCATGGTTTTGTTTTTTGATGCAATGAGCTGGGGCTTTATCTTGCCCGAGCTTGGCCCTATGTTCTTATCTAGTCATGGGTTATTCGGGACTTTATATACTGGCTCAACACGTATCATGCTGTACAGCTTGGTGATAGGGATCCCAATGTTTTTCTTATTCATTGGGGCCTCATTGATGGGGACTTTATCTGATAGGATAGGGCGTAAAAAAGCTATCTTGATTGGGTTATCTGGGATCATCGTGTCAAACTTTTTATGCATTCTTGCACTTGTTTTTCGAAGTGTTGGTTTGTTACTGTTTGCCAGAGCGTTTTTAGGTCTGATGGATGGTAATGAGTCAGTTGCTCAAGCAGCGATGGCGGATATAAGTGACAGTAGCAATAACGTGCATAACATGAGCTTAGTGACCTTGGCTGGCACAGTGGGTTTTATTTTAGGACCTCTTTGCGGTGGTTACTTGGTCGACCCATCGATTGTGAGTTGGTTTGGTTTGACTACGCCGTTTTACTTCTCATCTCTATTCTCCTTAGTAAGTGCAGTGCTGCTTGGGGTCTTATTCAAAGAGACGTTTGTCCCAAACAATGAGAATAAACCCTCTATTTGGCAGAGTTACCGTGAGCTTTTACGTTCACTACGTGAAAAGAAAATGTTTAAGCTGACAGTAGGCTTCTTTGCGATGGAAATGCCCTGGGCGATGTATTTTGTGACGATCACTTTATTGTTGTCGACACAATATCACTTTACCTCGGTACAAATAGGACATTTCTTAACGATCATGTCGTTAACGTTTATGGTGACTCTGTCAGTATTGATTAGGCTTTTCTTACGCTGGTTCTACAAAACGACGGTGATACAAATCGGCTTAGTGCTGATTGTGTTAGGGACATTAACGATGATCATTTGTCACACCTTTGTAGTTGACTATTGGGCGGTGATCCCGATTTCGATGGGGGTAGGTTTATCGTACAACAATTTGCTCGCATTATTCTCAGAAAATGCGAGTGATGAGATACAGGGACAAGTGATGGGTTTTACTATCTCGCTTGTGTCGTTATGTTGGCTGGTAGCATCATTGTTAGGGGCAGAGTTAGCCAGCTTTGCCACGTATGCCCCCTACGTTTTAATGATGGTGTGTGCCGCGATAGGGTTTGTTGCCTTTATTGGCTTTCCTCGTCGCTAGTGGACTCATCGTGATGAGGTTCTTCGATAGTCATGGCAAATAGCTGCACGCGGCGTCTATCGGCGTGCAGCACTTTAAAGCAATAATTATCGAGATAGATCACTTCGTCACGGCGTGGCACATGGCCAAATGCATGGGTGACTAATCCACCGATAGTATCAAAGTCTTCGTCAGAGTAGTCTTCATTAAAATGCTCGTTGAAATCTTCGATTTCGGTAAGGGCTTTAATGGTATATTCATTATCACCGATATGCTTGATGAAGTCTTCTTCTTCGGTATCGGACTCATCTTCGATATCACCGACAATTTGTTCCAGTACATCTTCAATCGTGACAAGACCGGCTACTCCACCGTACTCATCAACAACAATTGCCATATGGCTATGGGTATGGCGAAAGTCTTCTAGCAAGACATTCAAGCGCTTACTTTCAGGAATAAACACAGCAGGATGCAAGATATCTTTAAGATTGAGGCCTTCTGACTTTGAGAGAGCGAGTGGCAATAAATTTTTTGCGAGCAATACACCCAGTATTTCGTCTTTGTTGTCACCGAATACGGGAAAGCGGGAGTGAGACGACTCGATGACTAGCTTTAACGTGTCTTCAATGGGGGCATTTATATCGACGACAACCATTTGATTGGGCGGAAGCATAATATCACGCACTTGCATTTGTGAAACTTGTAAGACGCCTTCGATCATTGATAATGCATTGGCATCGAGTAAGTTTCTATCATTTGCTTCGCGCAGAACTTCGAGCAATTCATCACGGCTCTTGGGCTCGGGTGAGAGGATGTCTCCTAAGCGCTCTAGCCAACCGCGTTGTTCTGTGTCACTCATTGTGGCCTCATCAATTCATAGGGATTACTTATCCCAAGGGATTGTAACAAGCGAATCTCAAGCGCCTCCATGACAGTCGCTTCTTCATCTTTTATGTGATCATATCCTAATAAATGCAGTACCCCATGTATCGTCATGTGAGCAAAATGGTCGACAATCGACTTGCTTTGGGCGCTGGCTTCTTTGGCGACGACCAAAGGACAAATGATAACATCTCCTAGTAATGGCAACGCCAGTAAACTGTTATCTCCTTCGAAAGGAAAGCTTAACACATTGGTGGGTTTGTCTTGGTGACGGTAGGTGTGGTTAAGCTGTTGCATTTCATCGAGGTTGACGAGTCGGATGGTGAGCTCGGCTTCTTGATTGGCATGGCTCAGTACGCATTCTACCCATTGCGCGAACTGCGTTTTTTTCGGGAGAGTAAAACTGTCATCACAGGCTATTTGCAGATCAAGCGTCGCTGTCATGTTGATTCTCTCGATGATAAAAATCTTCGTAGGCTTCAACTATCTCTGTAATGAGAGGATGTCGCACCACATCTTTACCGGTAAAGTAGTTAAAGCTGATTTGCTTGATATTACCCAATACGTTAATGGCATGGCGCAAGCCAGAGAGTTTCTGCCTAGGCAAATCCACTTGGGTAATGTCACCCGTGATCACCGCTTTAGTGCCAAAGCCAATACGAGTTAAGAACATTTTCATTTGTTCTTTGGTACAGTTTTGACTTTCGTCGAGAATAATAAAGCAATCATTTAACGTGCGGCCACGCATGTAGGCGAGTGGCGCAATCTCGATAATGCCGCGTTCAAGCATTTTTGCTACGCGCTCCGAACCCAGCATATCGCCTAAGGCATCGTACAATGGGCGTAAATAAGGATCGATCTTTTGTGTAAGATCACCAGGTAAGAAACCTAAGTTTTCACCGGCTTCTACCACAGGGCGTACCAGCACAATGCGCGAGACTTCTTCTTTTTCGAGGGCATCGATGGCCATAGCCACAGCCAGATAGGTTTTCCCGGTACCGGCAGGGCCAACACCAAAACTGACATCATGACACTGGATATTTTTAAGGTATTTACGCTGGTTATCATTGCGGGCTTTGAGTGCGCCTTTTTTTGTGTGTACGCTAAACTCTTCCTGTTCCTTGATAGTGTCGGACATACTATTTTCCTGTATTAGTAGATGAACATGTTCGGGGGTGATTTCATGTGAGCCTGTTGTCTCGGCATAGAGGGTATCTAGTAATAAACTGGCCTCATCGACACTTTGTTCTGCTCCTTCGATATAAAAGATATTCGCACGATTTTTGATGTGCACGTCAAAGCGTTTTTCGAGTTGGCGCAGGTGTTCATCAAATTGGCCGCAAAGTTTGGCAAGTCGTTGACTGTCGTGGGGAATGAGTTCGATTTTGTGAGTTTTTTGGCTGCTCAAATTGGCGCAAGCTCCGTTACTTTCATTACCCTAAGCTTAGCCCAAGCAACTATGACACGCAATAAATTCTCTAATTTACTGATTTTCATGGAGAAAAATGTTTGCAACCGCTTAATATTTTGTTAAGCAACATGTTGTACAATCGGCGTTCAAATGGGTGATGACGAATGACAAGAAAACGAAAAAACAACGCTGGAAAAGCCTACACTCGCACTCGTGGACCAGGCTCCACACTCAGTGAGTTTAGAAGGCGAAAGAGGCAAGAAAAAGAGGCTGAAGAAGCTAACAAAGTAATGGCTCGGTA
>JAUHZG010000081.1 GCA_030425845.1 Gammaproteobacteria bacterium | reverse complement strand
CGTGAAGGCGCATGTCGCCGCTGTCATGAAACAGGTAAGACGCTTGCAGCAAATCGGTGCCAACCAGATCATTGTATTTAACTTGCGGGCGTTAACCTATACCCCTCTCGCCAAACAACTTGCTAGAAAATATCGACATCACTATATGAGATCGCTTACGACTATGATAAAGCAATATAACTCATTGTTATCGCAAAAAATAAATGCGACAAAAGGGGGGGGGCTATTTGATATCAACAAGCTAGACAAACATTATTTGACGCAATCCATTAGTTATCCCTGGTATCGTCAAACTTTCAAGCTGACGCAAAAAATCAAGCCTTGTTATGTTAATCACGGCAATTACGTCGATAGGCAAGGTGAGGCTTGCTCTAAACCCTGGCAACATTTCTTTTATGACAGAATTCACCCTACCACCTTTGTTAATCAGCTAATGAGTGAACGGTTGTTGGCGTTTATCAAAAAGGGTAGGGCTGAGATTTATCAACCTGGTTCATCCTGATTTGTGGAGATTTTTTCACATTAGTTTAACTAAATACAACCTCTTCAAAATCTTCTTCTGCAGCATGGAATTCAGCTCTGTTAGCCTCCTCCTCCCTCGCAGCGGCGTCTGCTTCCCTCTGGTGTTGATAGTGAGCTTTACCGGCTGGTGTGGTAAGTAAACTTCCTGTAATAAAATTCTCTTTAGTTTGTGACCTTGCTACTTTTGCCTGCGCTTCTCGTTTTAACTCGACGATAGACTTACCAGTAATTAACGCTTTAAGATACGCCAACAAATACCAACCACAAGAGTAATGATCCTTTATGCCTTGTTGAGCGTGCGTATGGTAACGAAGTCGGCAATTAAAAATGTCAGCTAACCTTTTTAGTTTGTCAGGGTAAAAGGTATAGGCAAAGCGCGAAGAAGAGTCATGTGCCTCAATCGATAGCACTCTTCCTGCTGCTATATCTACACTCACCAAAACAATGTGGGCGCGTTGCACTCTTTCTCCAAATAATTGATACGGCAACTTCATAAAACCGCGACATTGAACCATGGGTAGAAATAGCTTTCCGTTGAAATGTTTGTGCTCGGGATCAGCAAGAAAAGTGGTTAGGACATGATAAATTGAGGCAAGTTCGGGCCGGTTGCTTGCGGTGTCAGCATCTTTCACGCTGTGAAAGAAAACCTTGCGCTCACTTTTCTGATAATTCACTTGCTTTCCCTGCGCGGTTACTAAGTGTTGAACGTCAGGTAAGTCACCTAATACATGCTTACAATCCGCTAGCAAAGAGACAAGAACTTGGTTGAGTTCGCTTGCTCGAAAGCGTAATGCTTCTGTGTCGGGGTGTGACATGACAAAATGCCTTTTACTTAAGTGGCGATTAATATATTAATTGAGTGCATTGTAAGCGGGCCACAAGTGTGGGGTCAAGCTAAAGCGAGGAGGGGAAAGTAGATGCGCGTGATGCGACACTTAACTCATTGAAATACTTAACAAGGACATTAACTTTGTTTTTGCCTAGCGGTGCGCCGTGCGGTGGCTTCACGCTCGCGGCGTTTTTCTTCGTCTGTGTTACACACTAAATTAGGAACACGAGTGGGTTTGCCATGCTCATCGATGGCCACCATGGTGAAATAGCAGCTGTTGGTATGGCGTTCATTACCTGTTTTTAAGTCTTGTGCTACGACGCGTATCCCCACTTCCATTGACGTTTTTCCAACATGATTAATGCTGGCGTAGGCTGTGACGAGCTCACCGATGTAAATGGGTTGCTTAAAAAAGACTTGGTCAACAGAAAGGGTGACCACGTAACAGCTACTATAGCGAGTTGCACACGCATAAGCGACCTTATCGAGAAAGGAGAGCAAGTCACCCCCGTGGACATGGCCGGTAAAGTTAGCCATCGAGGGTGTCATGATCTCGCTCATGGTGAGTGATTTTACTCCCAAGAGAGTGCGCCCCCTGTTTGGTATTCGATGACACGTGTTTCGAAGAAGTTTTTCTCTTTCTTCAGATCCATCATCTCACTCATCCAAGGGAATGGGTTAGTCGCCCCTTCAAACTGCTCAGGTAAACCAATCTGCACAAGACGACGGTTGGCAATAAAGCCTAAGTAGTCTTTAAACATCGCCGCATTCATACCCAAGATGCCTCTAGGCATAGTATCAATAGCGTATTGATATTCGTATTCAACCCCGGTCTTGATGATATCGATGATTTCTTGTTGGAATTCATTCGTCCACAAGTGCGGGTTTTCGATTTTGATTTGATTGATCACATCAATACCGAAGTTCACGTGCATAGACTCATCACGCAAGATGTATTGTAACTGCTCGGCAGTACCCGTCATTTTACCACGACGTCCCATCGATAAGATTTGCGTGAAACCAACATAGAAGAAGATCCCTTCAAACACGACATAGAATGCAATCAAATCACGTAGTAAGCGACGATCATTCTCCGGTGTGCCGGTGGTAAAGTTCGGATCGCTAAGTGATTGGGTGTACTTAAGTGCCCACACCGCTTTACGCGATACTGATGGGATTTCACGATACATGTTAAACACTTCTGTTTCATCCAAGCCAAGTGACTCAATGATATGTTGATACGAGTGTGTATGCAGCGCTTCTTCGAAGGCTTGACGCAGCAAGTACTGACGGCACTCAGGGTTAGTGATTTGACGATAAATCGCTAGCACTAAGTTGTTTGCGACCAATGAATCTGCTGTGGCAAAGAAACCTAAGTTACGTTTGACAATCGTACGCTCATCTTCAGTTAAGCCATTCGGATCTTTCCAAATAGCCACATCGGCAGCCATATTGATTTCATTGGGCATCCAGTGATTGGCGCAGGCGGCAATGTATTTATCCCAGGCCCAGCGGTATTTAAAGGGCACTAGCTGGTTGAGATCGGCGCGGCAGTTAATGATTTGCTTATCATCAACAGTAATGCGTGCTGCGCCCATTTCTACTTCACCAAGACCACTATTTGTGTCTGCGGTATCCGCGTTGTCTTGATGGAAAGCTTCTTCCATCGCTTGTTTTGTTTGAGTGACAGAAGCAGAGGTTGACTCTGCTTGTGTGACTTCTTCATCCCAGTCGAGTAATGACATGTTTATTCCCCTAATACTTATTGACACGCTTCACAATCAGGATCATCGATAGAGCACGCTTGTGGCGCGGCGCTACCGACTTTCACTGCATTGAGTGCGCCGTCGGTGATGGTCGATTTCTCAGTACTGGTTGCGCCCAGACTGCGTAAATAGTAAGTGGTTTTGAGGCCACGTAACCACGCCATGCGGTAGATTTTATCGAGTTTTTTACCGGAGGGTTGGTTAATGTAAAGGTTGAGCGATTGTGCTTGGTCGATCCATTTTTGGCGACGTGATGCACATTCGACTAGCCACTTAGGATCAATCTCAAAAGCGGTGGCAAAGCGTTGCTTGACTTCATCTGGAATGCGCTCAATGTTCTGTACACTACCGTCGTAGTATTTGAGATCATTGACCATCACTTCATCCCACAAGTTAAGTGCTTTAAGCTCATTGACTAGTGCCATGTTGACCACTGTGAATTCACCAGAGAGATTCGATTTCACAAACAAGTTTTGATAGGTTGGCTCGATTGATTGAGATACCCCACAAATGTTTGAGATGGTCGCCGTTGGCGCGATAGCCATTACGTTGGAGTTACGCATGCCGTTCTTTTTCACTTGTTTGCGTAGGGCATTCCAGTCTAATGTGCTAGACATGTCTTGCTCCAAGTAATCACCACGAGATTCTTTGAGCTTAGCAATCGAATCAATGGGTAAGATCCCTTGACTCCACAGTGAGCCTTCATACGTTTCGTAGCTGCCGCGCTCTTTGGCCAGATCACTGGATGCTTCAATCGCGTAGTAGCTGATGGTTTCCATAGAGACATCGGCAAACGCTACCGCTTCGTCAGAAGTGTAGTTAATGCCAAGCTTGTATAAAGAGTCTTGGAAGCCCATTAAGCCCATGCCAACAGGACGGTGCTTGAAGTTAGAGTTCTGTGCTTGAGGCACGGAGTAGTAATTAATGTCAATGACGTTATCTAACATGCGAACAGCAGTCTTAATGGTACGCTTTAGTTTGTCTGTATCGAGTTTGCCGTCAGTAATGTGAGCTGGCAAGTTGATACTGCCTAAGTTACACACGGCAATTTCATCTTTAGAGGTATTGAGTGTGATCTCAGTACAAAGGTTTGAGCTGTGTACGACACCAATGTGTTGTTGTGGTGAACGTAAGTTACACGGATCTTTGAATGTGATCCACGGGTGCCCTGTTTCGAACAACATCGAAAGCATTTTGCGCCATAAGTTTTTCGCTGGGATTTTCTTGCTGTATTTGATCTTACCTTCAGCAGCCAGTGCTTCGTAGGCAACATAAGCTTTTTCGAATTCATCGCCGTATAACTCATGAAGATCAGGCGTTTCATCCGGTGAGAATAGTGTCCAGTCTTTGTCTTCGAAGACGCGCTTGAGTAATAAGTCAGGTACCCAGTTAGCGGTATTCATATCATGTGTACGGCGTCTGTCGTCCCCTGTGTTTTTACGTAGCTCTAGGAACTCTTCGATATCCATGTGCCAAGATTCAAGGTAAGCACAGACGGCGCCTTTACGTTTACCGCCTTGGTTAACCGCAACGGCTGTGGCATCGGCGACGTTTAAGAAAGGTACGACACCAAGAGATTTGCCGTTTGTACCTTGGATATGTGAACCCATGCCGCGTACAGGTGTCCAGTCATTACCAAGGCCCCCAGCAAATTTAGATAACAACGCATTGTCTTTAATCGCCGCGAAAATACCGTCAAGATCATCTGGCACTGTCGTTAGGTAGCAGCTAGAGAGCTGTGAGCGAGTAGTACCTGAGTTAAATAATGTCGGTGTTGAGCTCATGAAATCAAAAGTCGATAACAAGTTGTAGAACTCAATCGCACGTGCATTCTTATCGTCTTCACGTAGCGCAAGCCCCATAGCCACTCGCATGAAAAATACTTGCGGTAACTCATAACGTTTGCCGCCCTCATGAATGAAGTAGCGATCATAGAGTGTTTGTAAACTAAGGTAAGTGAATTGGTTATCACGCTCAGATTTGATAGCTGCGCCTAGCTTTTTGAAGTCAAAGGTTAGTAACTCTTCATTTAGCCTATCGACTTCGATACCTTTTTTGATGAAGGCTTCGAGTGTTTTAGGGTAGAGTGCTTTCATTTCTTTCGCGGTGGCTTCTTGTGCCAGTCCTAAGAAAGAGAGTGCTTCTGAGCGCAAAGTATCGAGTAATAAACGTGAGGCTACGTAAGTGTAGTTAGGTTCTTGCTCGACCTGAGTGCGGGCAGTCATGATAAGCGCTTTTGATACATCGCGCGCGGGCACTCCGTCGTAAAGGTTGCGCAAGGTTTCTTTGATGATCTGTTCACCGGTGACACTTTCGATCCCTTGGCAGGCTTCTTTGACGATGACTTGAATACGGTTGAGATCGAGTGGCTGCTTATGGCCGTCATCGAGCGTCACCATCAACACAGGCTCTTTTGGCTTGGCTACTTTGGCAGCGGCCTGCGTTTCGGTCTCGCGCTGTTTGCGACGCTCTTCACGGTAGAGTACATATGAGCGAGCGGCTTTGTGGTGACCATTACGCATGAGTGCAAGCTCGACCTGATCTTGGATATCTTCGATACCAATGACGCCATCGTTAGCCAGGCGCTGCTCTAAAATTTCATTGATGCCATCGCTAAGTTCTTCCACTATCTCGTGGATGCGGTTCGAGCCTTCGGCAGTTTCACCTTCCACAGCCAAAAAGGCTTTAGTCATCGCGACGCGGATTTTATTCTCATCGTAAGCGGTGATCTTACCGTTACGACGGATGACCTGTAATTGACCAGGTTTGACCGTGGAGTCGTCTTGTGTGGTTGGTTGTTTGAGCGTTAGTGTGTCTTCCATGGTGTCCCCCATCTTGGAATTTAAATAAAAATGAAAATCATTTGCGCCTAAAAAACCCTTAAAATCACAGTATTAGCGTGTCTTTAAGGGGGTTGACTTCTCAAGCAAACTAGGCCGAGAAGCCGGAGTGTGTGATTCGACCCTTTACCCCATATAGTGGGGAAGTCCTCACCTGTAACTACAAGATAATGCGTATCTTGGGTCATTGCAAGCGAACAACTTGCGTGTAAGCTGTGTATAACGTGTGGGATTTTTTTTGAATAAAAAACTGTGCCGCGATGCGTTTTCCACAGGCAAAAAAATTAGTCTCAATTATTCAGACTGTTAGCAAAATTATGTTGCGCCATCTTGTTATCCAGGTCGATTTTTGCCACGGAACCTATTGAATTTTCGAGAAAAAATCGTGCAAGAATTGCTTAATAAATCGCTAATATTTGCGATCTAAACTTTTACATAAGGAAAGCGCTTTGATAGAATTTTGTGCATGGTTAGGAGAGAATGAAATGGTTAATGCAAGACGAAATAGTTTAGGTGGTTTGATTGCGGTGGATAGCTTACAACGTGACGTCAGGGCAGCTGCAGCGAATGCCGCTAGGCAAGGCAACTCCGATCCATACGCGGTGAGCTTGAAGTCCCCCTTGCCAGCAACAAAGCAATCACCGACATTGGGGGCGATTGAGAATGACACCGCTTCACTTTTTCATCCTAGTCCGTCAGTGTCGTCATCGTCAACACACGAGCTGAGCCCCGAGCAAGAGGCGGTTCTTTCACAATGGCATGCGGCCAGCCAAACACCAGAGGCGCGTGCGCAGATGATGATGTACCTTATTATGAAGCATGACCTGCCTCTGCTAGAGCAGCAAATCGGGCGTAAGCTCACCAAAGAAGAGCGTGAGATGGTCGTCAAGCAAGTGAATCAGCACCAGCAAGAGCTGCTCGATGGAAAAGTCGATTTGGCCTCTTTGTTGCTGATTGTACCGGGTAAAGAAGAAGAGCACCTCCAGATACTGCCCATTGCGCCAGGAATGACACTTGAGGCCCCGCGTCTTTCGTTAGAGGCAAACCTCTCCCCTGAAAAGCGCTTGGAACAGCGTCGCCGACTGTCACAAGATTGGTTAACAATAATTAACTCAATGCCGGGGGCATTGGCCATGAATATGACGGGTGGTGTGTATACTGAAATGAACTCGGCTGATGGCTCAGGCGTCACGGCTGCAGGTATGGGCAATAACATGGGCATCGCTGCGTATGCGCAAGCCAATAACGCCGGGATCATCGATTATATTCTTAACACAAACGATAGCAGTGTCGTGAGTGAGAATACCGAAGATGCTGAGAACTTACAGTACTTACAAACGCAAGCGGAGTTATTAGAGCGTTATAATCAATTACAAGCGTATATACGTGATGAAGCGAGTCGGACAGAGGGGCAAGAAGGCTTGTCACAACAGGTGGTGTTAGGTGTTGCGGCAGCAGATATGATCGAGTCAAGACGCGAAGGTCCGCAACAAAGTCAAAGTCCCAAGCCATCATCCGCCGCAAAACATTTGGTTGACGAAATGCTTGCAGAAGCATCGGCAGAACTTGGTATGAGTGATCCAACACCCGAAGGTGCGCCTCGCATGCTACCGAAATAGCTGTGTAAATAGTATTTGCGCAAAGCGTAACGTGTCAAGCGAGCCTGGTTACGCCCTACGGGAACTGCCGAAAACTCAGTGCTTCTAATAAATGATTTTCACCGATAGTCTGTGTTTGTTCTAAGTCAGCAATGGTGCGTGCGACTTTCAGTAGGCGATTATAGGCACGTGAGGAGAGTTGGTATTTGGTGATGGCATCGAGTAGTAACTTTTTACATGCTGTGTCTTGGGTTAGCGAAGTTTGAAGTGCTTTACTCGCTAATACGTTATTTAACGAGTGTTGTCTTGTGTATTGTAATTCACGACAAGCTTTGACTTGCTCGAGCAAAGTTGCGCTTCGATACTCGTTTGCCCGTTGATCGTCTTGCAATAACAATTCTTGGCCTAACATAGGAACCGGTACCCATAAATCAATACGCTCTAACAAGGGGCCCGAGATCTTAGCTCGGTAACGCCTGATCTGCTCGGGCGTGCAGACACATTCACGATATGGGTTATTGTGATGGCCACAAGGGCAGGGGTTCATGGCACTGATTAGTTGGAAGTCTGCCGGGAAAATTACTTGTCCGGCGGCACGTGAAATAGTGACACACTTGGCTTCTAGTGGTTCGCGCAACGATTCTAAGACGCTGCGATGAAACTCCGGTAATTCGTCGAGAAATAAAATGCAATTTCGCCCGGTTTAGGAGGGTTACTCCCACCCACTAACGCCACATGAGAGGCACTGTGATGAGGCGAACGGACAGGGCGTTTGCCCCAGTCCTTAACATCAAACCCGTTACTACTAATCGAGTAAAGAGCAGCGACCTCTAATGCTTCTGTTTCATTGAGTGACGGTAACAAGGAGGCAAGTCGTGTGCTTAACATGGTTTTACCCGTGCCGGGTGGGCCGTAGAAAAGACAATTATGCCCACCGCAAGCGGCAATGAGGAGTGCACGCTTAGCGTGGTATTGGAATTTGACATCACTTAAACAGCCATAATGATGCAAGGAGGCTGGGATGGTTTGACCACATTGGCCTGGTAGTAGTTCGGCTTGTGTTAAGTGGCGACACACAGCCAGTAAACTGGAGGCAGGATAGTGCACTAGATGTCGACATAAGGTGACTTGTTCGGCATTGGCGACGGGTAAAAATAATTCGCGTTTGGCTTGCTTGCAGGCAATGCCAATTGGAAGCGCACAACTGACAGGTCGTAGTTCGCCAGAGAGCGCGAGCTCACCAGTAAACTCGTAGCGGGACAGTGTCTCTTGCGGAAGCTGGCCGGACGCAGCAAGTATGCCAATGGCAATTGCCAAATCAAAGCGCGATCCTTCTTTGGGGACGTTTGCTGGTGCCAGGTTTAAGATT
>JAUHZG010000080.1 GCA_030425845.1 Gammaproteobacteria bacterium | reverse complement strand
CATTGTCTTGTGGAAAACAAACAGTGAAGCCATGAAGCCATTGTTACACTACTGATGGCCATGAACTTTTCCCACAAGACCATGAAACCATAGAATCATGCAACCCTCGCATGTTGATACCTGCTAACTTTAATGTCTGCACTCGCATTGTCTAGGATACCTCGGCTAAATATTCATGAAAATTCAATAAATTTGCTCCCTTTAAAATCGGTATACCTACCGTCAGTAGGTGCCGAATCTTTTTCTATCAAATATTGTTTATCAAAGAACTTCCCTCCTTTTCCATTTTCTAGTAAAAATTCTGAAAAGAACACGCATTTATGAATCAATCATCACTCCAGCATATCCTTAAAGAACGCATCCTTGTTTTAGACGGTGCTATGGGCACCATGCTTCAACGTCACCGTTTTGAGGAAGCTGATTTTCGTGGCCAACGTTTTGCCAATCACTCACATGACTGCAAAGGCAACAATGACTTACTTTCATTAACTCAGCCCGCGGTGATCCAAGAAATCCATGAGGCTTACCTCGCCGCAGGTGCCGATCTTATTGAAACCAACACCTTCAATGCCAATACCATCTCACAGGCGGATTATGCTCTGGAATCGATAGCCTACGAGCTTAACCTAGAAAGTGCCAAACTGGCACGTGCCGCCTGTGATAAGTTCACGGCACAAACCCCTAACAAGCCTCGCTTTGTTTGTGGTGCGATTGGTCCAACCAACCGAACCGCATCACTCTCTCCGGATGTGAATGATCCTGGCATGCGTAATATTTCTTTTGATGAGTTGGTTCTCGCTTATACCGAAGCGACCAGTGGCTTGATCGACGGAGGGGTGGATATCATTCTAGTCGAAACCATCTTTGACACGCTAAATGCCAAAGCTGCTTTGTTTGCTGTACAGAAATGTTTTGACGAAAAGCAGGTAACGCTCCCGATTATCATCTCCGGCACCATTACGGATTTAAGTGGACGCACGCTGTCAGGCCAAACCGCCCAAGCCTTCTGGCACTCAGTGGCACATGCAAAACCACTTGCCGTAGGTTTTAATTGTGCCTTGGGGGCACAAGAGCTTCGACCTTACCTCGCCGAAATCGCCAACCTTGCCGACTGTTACATCAGTGTCTATCCCAATGCCGGTTTACCTAATGAGTTTGGTGGCTACGATGAGTCTCCTCAAGACATGGCATCATTTGTCGATGACTTTGCTGAAAACCAATTTATCAATATCGTCGGCGGCTGTTGTGGTACAACGCCCGAGCACATCGCCGCCTTTGTAGAAACTGTCGCCAAGCATACGCCTCGCAAACCGCAAGCAACTGCCCCTGCTTGTCGCTTAAGTGGTCTTGAGCCTCTTATCATTGACCAAGACTCATTGTTTGTAAATATAGGTGAACGCACTAATGTGACGGGCTCTAAACGTTTTGCCAAGCTCATCTTAAACGATGACTACGCCGAGGCCCTTAGCGTCGCGAGACAACAGGTTGAAAGTGGCGCGCAAATTATCGATATCAATATGGACGAAGGCATGCTCGACGCTGAGCACGCGATGAAAAAGTTCTTAAACCTTATTGCCTCTGAGCCTGATATTGCCCGTGTGCCTATCATGCTCGACTCCTCTAAATGGAGTGTGCTAGAGGTAGGATTGAAGTGTCTGCAAGGTAAGGGTATCGTCAACTCGATTAGTCTAAAAGAGGGAGAAGCTGACTTTATTGCAAAAGCAACGTTAGTCAGACGCTATGGTGCCGCGGTTATTGTGATGGCCTTTGATGAAACGGGGCAAGCCGATACCAAAGCACGTAAGATCGAAATCTGTCAACGTGCCTATGACATCCTTGTCAATCAAGTTGGGTTTCCAGCTGAAGACATTATTTTTGATCCAAATGTGTTTGCTGTGGCAACCGGGATTGAAGAGCATAATCGTTACGGACTCGACTTTCTCGAGGCAACAGAAGTCATTAAGCAGACCTGCCCCTATGCCATGGTCAGTGGCGGCTTAAGTAACCTCTCGTTTTCTTTCCGTGGCAATAATGCCATTCGCGAAGCCATGCATGCCAGCTTTCTTTATCATGCCATCAAAGTCGGTATGACTATGGCAATAGTAAACGCTGGTGCATTACCCGTCTATGAGGAAATTGACAAAGACTTGCTAACTCGCATTGAAGATGTCCTCTTTAATCGTCGTGATGATGCGACAGATAGATTACTCGAAGTAGCCGATAGCTATAAGAGTCAAGGCAAAGAAAAGAAAGAAGACTTATCCTGGCGTGATGCCCCGGTGACCGAGAGGATTTGTCATGCTCTCGTCAAAGGGATCAATAAGTTCATCGAAGAAGATACCGAGCTAGCCTATCGGGAGCTCGGTGAACCATTAGCGGTGATCGAAGGTCCCCTAATGCAGGGGATGAATATCGTTGGCGATCTGTTTGGCGAAGGCAAGATGTTTTTACCACAAGTGGTTAAAAGTGCTCGCGTGATGAAACAAGCGGTTGCCGTGCTTGAGCCCTACTTCGATGAACTAAAAACTAGCGCAAGTAAGAAAGGTAAAATCTTAATGGCCACCGTCAAAGGTGACGTCCATGATATCGGTAAAAACATCGTGGGGGTTGTTCTACAATGCAATAACTATGACGTAGTTGATCTTGGTGTCATGGTTGCCTGCGATAAAATCTTAAGCGAGGCGAAAAAAGAGCAAGTCGATATAATTGGCCTAAGTGGGCTCATCACTCCCTCACTCGAAGAAATGCAACATGTCGCCAGTGAAATGCAGCGGCTTGACTATCACGTTCCACTTCTGATTGGGGGAGCCACCACCTCGAAAAAACACACCGCGGTACGCATCGATCCACAATACGATGAACCTGTTATACACGTCAAAGATGCTTCACGAGTCATTGATGTCGTGGGCAAGTTATTAAGTGATAAACATAAGGCTGATTACTCAAAAGAAATCAAAAAAGAATACCGTAAGATCCTAGAGCATTATCACAGTAATGACAGCACCAGTGCCAAACTCACCGTGGCCAAAGCACGTGAGAACAAAGTCGTTGTCGACTGGGATAACACCACCTGCCAAAAACCCAGCTTCACTGGCACCAAAGTCATCGAAAACTTCTCTCTAGAAACACTGGTAAATTATATTGACTGGACCCCTTTCTTCAAATCTTGGGAGTTAGCAGGACGCTTCCCTAGAATCTTAGAAGACAGTGTGGTCGGAGAAGCCGCAACCAATCTCTACAAAGATGCCAAAAATATGTTGGCCGAGATAGTCAAAAAGCAACTCTTGACCGCCAAAGCGGTCTTTGGTTTTTACCCAGCGGCGAGCGTTGGCGATGACGATGTCATTTTATATACCGACGAATCTCGTCAAACAGAGTTGACACGATTTCATTTCTTACGCCAGCAAATGGTTAAAGCGAAAGGCAAACCGAATATTTGTCTCGCCGACTTTATTGCGCCAATTGATTCCGGCAAGCAAGATTATTTAGGCTTTTTCGTGGTGACGGCAGGCTTAGGTTTGGATCCCCTGGTTGAAGCATTCGAAGCACAGAATGATACGTATAATAGCATCATGGTCAAAGCGCTTGCCGATAGACTTGCCGAAGCCTTTGCCGAGAGTTTACATGAAGAAGTGCGTAAGTCTTTCTGGGGTTATGCACACAACGAAAGCCTCGATAACAACAGCTTGATATGCGAGCGTTATCAAGGGATCCGTCCTGCACCGGGATACCCTGCGTGTCCCGATCATACAGAGAAAACAGAGCTCTTTAAGTTGCTAGAAGCGGAAAGTGCTATCGGCGTTAGCTTAACAGAAAATTTCGCGATGCTACCCGCGGCCAGTGTCAGCGGATATTATTTCTCACATCCACAGTCGCAATACTTTGGCCTAGGTAAAATCAACAAAGAATATCTTGTAGATTATGCGGCACGTAAAGGCATGACAGTAGAAGAGATGGAAAGATGGTTGCGACAAAATTTAGATTATCGCTATCAAGATTAATACCCCACTCTGAAGCTATCGGCTCACCTGTAAGGGTAGGTTAGCACAAGGTGCGTCACCTACCCTCTACTGGTGGATCACGCCTGACCAAGCGCTAGTCCTGTGGGCAGTGCAGGCGCCCGCTGTGCAGCCGGTTCTCCACCTATGTCTTCTCCCCCACCAGTACTCGCCTCCACAGCAGCCTCTTCTTGCTGAGGTTTGGCTTGCTCGCCCATTACGGCCCGTTTTAACTTAGCAAACAGCGCCATGATTGGCTTTAACAATATCGCCGAAAGCGCCACCACACTCGCCGCAAAACCAAGGCGTGCAATTTTAGGATACTTGGCAAAAAACTTACCCAAGGCAACTAACCCTGCAAGACCACCCACAGGCGTTGCCATCAAGGTAGCTGTGGCACAGACTAGCGCCACTGTTGCGGCAATCGCTAACACATAAAAGGTGAGCTTTAATAAATTGGTTAGCGCGTTGACAGCCGTTTCACGACAAGGATTCTTGGCAAATGCCACTAATGACTTAACGAATTGCACGGCACTTTGTAGCGCCCCCATGCCAAGAAAACCTAACATAAACATCGGGGCTAAAGTAGCCTTACCAACCCACTGTAAAATCGCCGCAGTAAACAGTAAGCCAGCCTTTACAAAATCAACCGCCAACGCAGCCCAATCACTGCGCTTCATTTCTTTACGATGACGAATACAATAAACTAAGCGATAACACACATGCACCATCCCCAACACGGCCGCACCCTCAAATAGATGCGTAAACAGACCCGCATAGTGTGCAGGGATCATCTTGTACCCACTTGCTTGGCGATGGCTATTTAATGGAATGCCCTTATAGTTTTCACCTTTTAACTCTAAGATAGTGGCAGAAAGCCAGCTGGCCCCACCGAATAAACTAATGCTATCTTGCCTGTCACTTGCCCTGGCTTCCTTGCGACGTAAATCAGTTTGCTTCGTTGAAAGTCCCATCATTTACCTCACACTTCATAAATTACGATTTACGTAATATTTTTTTTAAATAAAAAGCGCAAAACGCTATACCGTGATCCGAATACTACGTTACTCGTAATATATTTGCAAGCTTTTAATTCAAATTATTATATTTCCAATAAAATCAGTAAGTTAATCGCCAGACTGGGCAAATCGACTCAAATACTCGACCAATGTTCGCTGCTCATCGGGCGCCAACACACTGAGCAAGTCTCGACAAGAATTACTGAGCAGCTCTAATTGTTTCATGATCAATTGATTGCCTTTGTCTGTCAGTTTGGCTTTGACCGTGCGCCTGTCTTCTTCTGTACGGTAGCGTTGAGCTAACTCTAAAGTCACCAAACGATTCAATACCGATGTTACAGTACTCATGGCAAGCTTCGCCTCTTTCGCGATATGGCTCATGCTACAGGGTTGGAACTCCCCTATCACGTTCAGAACCGTTAACTGTTGTAAAGTAAAACGTCCTACGCTCTCGTAGAGTTCATCCGCGGCTTTATTTTCCTTCTTGCGGATCACCAACATGGCTTCGGTCATTGCTTGAATGTTTTGGGCTAATTCAATATCGCTCTGTGACATCACATCACCTCAATGCCTGGCAAATAGCCATGGTGGGCTCTGCCTGGTTCAGTGTATAAAAATGTAAACCCGGAGCCCCTCCCGCAATGAGCTTTTCGCACAGGTTCAGCACGACATCATAACCAAAAGCTTTTAGTGAAACCGGATCGTCTTTATACGCGTCTAAGCGCGTCAACAACCAACGGGGTAACTCAGCATCACACAATTTAGAGAAACGTAGTAAGCCGTCATAGTTCGTGATCGGCATAATCCCCGGAATGATCGGTAACGTGACAGAAAGTTTAGCCGCATCTTCTAGAAAATAAAAATAGCTCTCAGGATTATAAAAATACTGCGTGATCGCACTATTGGCACCCGACTCAACTTTTTGCTTGAAGTGGGACAAATCCTTGGCCAGCGTTGAAGACTCCGGATGCTTTTCGGGATAAGCGGCCACTTCAAGATGGAAGTGATCACCCGTGGTTTCTCGAATATAACGCACCAACTGGTTAGCGTAGGTAAATTCACTATATGATTTGGCAAGACCAGAAGGCAAGTCCCCACGAAGTACGACCAAACGCTTCAAACCTAAAGATTGGTAAGTCGCTAGCAGCTCATCGATCCTCTCACGTGAGATATTCATACACGAAATATGAGGCGCGATAGATTTCGTATCTAAATTGTCGCAAAGTGCTGCCACCGTGTTTGTGGTTTTTTCTTGCGTAGCCCCGCCCGCCCCAAACGTAACCGAATAAAAAGAAGGGGAAAACTCAGAAAGGATTTGCGAGGTTTCTTTTAATTTTTCTTCGCCTTTCTCCGTTCGCGGCGGAAAAAACTCAAAACTTAACTCCACTTTTTGTACCATTTTCTGTCCTTTGTGTATTAACAGTTTATAACGCTGCTGTCGTTCTTGGCCTCAACCTAAAACCAGAGGATGTCGGACAAGTCGTGGTGCCATCCTCCGGCAAGACCTGCGGATCCAATATATTAGATTCGCAGGTCTTGCCGAAGAATGACCGTCGCTCTAAAAACACACTTCACCGTGCGTCAAATCTTGTAACTCGGTACTAGGCGCAATCCCTTGCTGCACTTCGCGTAACGGCACTTGCACAAACTCTCGATAGTTCATGTGAGGGTGCGGGAGCACCAAACGCTCCGTCTCCATTTGCACGTCACCAAACAGCAAAATATCACAATCTAATGTGCGCGGTCCCCAATGCATGGTGCGTACCCGCCCATGTTCACGCTCAATCGCCTGCAGTGCATCGAGTAAGGCTATCGGTGTTAAGGTCGTTGCAATCTTGATCACAGCATTAATAAAGTCAGGCTGATCTTGTGGGCCGACCGGAGTACTGCGATATAAGCTTGAGCGAGCCAGGAAGTCACAGTTCGGCAACTGAGCGATCTCTTTAATGGCGCTGTTTACTTGCATAATAGGATTTTGCAAGTTACTACCGAGTCCTATCATCGCCTCAACTTGGTTCATGACTCTTCCCCAGCCCCACCCGTCTTTTGGAAAGACTTCCTGTTTTGACGCTTGCGTAGATTGTCACACATAGATTTGCGTTTACTATCAGACGATTCCTGGAAACGTGTCCACCAATCTGCCAACCCCTGCAAAGAGGGATCCACTTGGGCGCGGAGTAACAAAAAGTCGTAAGCCGCCCTAAAGCGTGGATTGTTCAAAATTTTATAGGGGGTTTTGCCGCGCCGGTTTTCCAGTGGCATCTGCAACGTCCAGATCTCTTTCGCCCGTCCAGTGAAACGTTTAGGGATAGACACGGTCTTTAATAACCCTGCAAACGCCTTCTCAGCTGCCTTGTCTTCGGCAATATGGCGCGGATGATTCTCAAATTGCGCCAATAACGATTGCCGAGGAAACCAAAGTAACCCCGCCAAGAAAAAGGCTGGCGTCGTACTTTTACCCGCTTGAATACGCTTGTCAGTGTTCTTAAGTAAGTAACCCAAAAGTTCTCGTGCCCCTGCTCCCTCTTCAGTAGCATAGTGTGCGTGCACAGTAGGGAAAATCATTTCAAAGATACCATACGCCTGTAACTGCTCAATCACTTCGAAGGAATGCCCACAATGAAGTAGCTTTTCAACCTCTAAAAATAATCGCGCCGGTGCGATATGCTCAAGTAGCGATTTCATCTTGGCAATGGGTGTTTCACTTTGAGCATCAATTTCACAGCCTAGTTTGGCCGCAAAACGTATGGCTCGCAACATGCGAACCGGATCTTCGCGATAACGTTCAGTCGGATCACCAATCATACGTAGCGTTTTATGCTTGATGTCTTGCAAGCCGCCAGTAAAATCTAACAAGTTATCTTTGTGCGGATCATAATAAAACGCATTGATAGTAAAATCACGACGGAACGCGTCTTCTTCGACACTACCATAAATATTATCGTTCAATACCAATCCGTGCTCGCTACGCTCACGCTTATTATCAGGTGCATCGTTATTCGCACGAAACGTTGAAACCTCAAATACAGAGCGACCAAAACGCACATGGGCAATACGAAAGCGCCGCCCAACTAAATAGCAGGTTTTGAATAGTTTTTTGATTTGCTCAGGCTTAGCGTCCGTTGAAACATCAAAGTCTTTAGGAGTTTTGCCTAATAACAGATCCCTGACACAACCACCCACAAGATAAGCTTCAAACCCTGCTTTGTGTAATGTTTTCACCACTGTTAATGCATGCTTTGGGATAGCAGTTTTGTCTAGTCCAACCGCTTTACCTTTAATATGTCCCGAATGACTTCGTTTGCGTTTAGGCTGGATAGCCCTTTTGAGTTTTCCAAGTAAGTTCATGGTTTATGCTATTTGCTCCCGCACGTCTTGTGTATTTAGTAATCTTTCTACTGTTAGTGTGCCATCTTCCCCTAACTTGCCTAGTCCCAAAAAATGTTCATGCCAATACACACGACATCGTCCAGGCGCTAACTCACTTTCAACCTGACACGGCAGCCCATTGACGATACGCTTCGCCCCAGCAGGCCCCAACACTATAACAGGAGTCTGTGCAAATAGCTCATCGGCCGGCATGATGGCATTTGACCGCTCATCAGGTGTCATTGCTTCTAGCGTTTCGTACGTTATCATTTGCTTGGCATCAAAATCGCCTATCGCCACGCGGCGTAACTGGGCCACATGCGCACCACAGCCGAGACTTTCGCCGATATCTTCAACCAAGTTGCGGATATAGGTCCCTTTACTACACCGAACAAACAAGCGGACAGAGTGAGCCGTTTTCTCTAACACTTTAAGCTCATAAATCGTCACCGGACGCGGCTGCCGAGGGATATCAATGCCTTCACGTGCCCACTCGTAGTAGGGGCGTCCTTTGTATTTTAGCGCACTAAACTGCGTAGGCACTTGCATGATTTCCCCACTAAAAGGAG
>JAUHZG010000079.1 GCA_030425845.1 Gammaproteobacteria bacterium | reverse complement strand
AGGGCTAATCGGTATTCAGAGTTCTTAACATACCTCAAGCTCCCGTTGAAGGTGACTAAACTCACCGTAAAAACCTGACTATTGGCAATAAATAATCAGATAGCACTCAGTTCTAAACACCAACGCAGCGTATCTTCGCAGCGTGTGCGTTCAAAATAATGAGATTTTCACTTAACTACTGGCATTGAAATGGACCAGCAACTCTACTCAACCTCAGATTGTTTCAAATCTTTCAATAGAGAATAGAGTCGACTGGGCTTGTCCACAGGCATCACAAATGATTGAAAAAAAAGCCATTTAAGCTGGTCTTATTCTGATACTCGGAAGTGAGATCAACAAATCGAAAACCTTCTCCACGAACTTTATGAATCAAAAACTGACTTTTTCCCAATGCATAGATGGGATAGTCATATGCCTCTGCGATATGAACAGCGGTCGGGAATACCATCGTGGGCTCAAACCGTTTTTCGTGTTGCCAAGGCGTTGAAGAAAAATCATCGCCACCGATAATACCGCCCTCCTTTACTCGAGGCAAAACCGATATCAGATCAAGAATGATGCCCCGCATTGTGTGGTCACCATCAACGTAAGCGAAGTCGAGACTCTCTGGCTCGATCTGCTCCATGCCTAATTTGGATTCTTCTCGGATTACATGAATCTTGGACTGATGCGTCATGGTCCTATCAATCGCTTCTCGATAACTCTGATTAAAAATATCTTCAGAGACATTTAAAGGTTTGTTCCAATCATCTAATGGGCGCCATGGATCTACCATGTAATAGCGTGAAATACGCGGACATAGGTCTAATATTTGCGACGCAAAAGTACCTCTCCAGACACCTATTTCGGCCACTATAGAAAGGTCTCGACGATTTATTAATTCGCTCCAATACTGAAACCGACTTTCGTCCTCAGCTATCTGATTAAACATGATATTTCTCTAATTAGTACAGCGTGACTCTTTAACTACCAATCGAAGGTAGCAGCAAAATCCCCGCAGATTTCAGTGACCTCCGATACTCTTGGATCTGAACTCAGGTCTGGCGGGAGTCGATTAGTATCAACTTCAATTACGTTGGGGTTGATGTCTATCTTTAAAAATGCGCCGACTTGTGAAGAAATCGACTCAATATTTGAACAAAAATCTTCAAATTTTATTTCAATGCATCGTTCTTGATCGAGACTATTTGAGATAGTTTCCTTCGCGTATTTAACTTGATATAACCAAGTAACCGCATTTCTAATATGATCGTCATCTTCTTGAATTCGATCCGTAGACATATTCGCCTCCGCATACGATTTCTTCAAGACGATTTCACCGATCGGGTTGCATGACCTCGATGTGAGATGACTTCTACGCAGTGAGCTTGAGACCGGATCACGAACCAGATGAATAATTTTACACAAGGGAAACGCGTGTAATACTTCAGGAAGAGCAAGGATTGTCTCAGGCAATTTCCAGCCCCAAGCCGTGAAAGTGGGCAGCCCAGATTGTGTGAGTATCTCGCGGGCTGTATCACGCAGTCTCTGCTGCCACTCAAGCTCGAACGTAGCGGGTCTCTGCAACGTTGTGGAGCGCGTTATTTCGTAGATAAGATCGACCCATTCAACCGAATCACCAAACTTATTAATTCGATTCCCTAAAAACAATCCATTTTTAGCGAGTCACTCAGACATCAGCCGAGTACCACTCCCTCCTCTACCTAACAGAATAACTGGCGAATCAATCCATTGATCCAATTGAGTGCTCGAAGTAGGTGCATTGGTATTCATGCTACTGTACTGTTCATTTGAGTAATTATGGTGTAGGGGAAGCCCTGTTAAGGACAAGATGCAGCAGTCTTCCCGAGGCTAGAGTAGAAATTGAGTAACTCCCAACCTAAAGGCCAATAAGACGTGGAGGCATCATACTTCAAATTCGAGAATTCAACAATTGAAGGGGAATCGTGCTTGAGTGGGACGCTACACTTTACTGTTAAGAATAGCCGACTGCGCGCTATCAATTAGGATTACAAGTCTTTACTTGCAGCATACTCTCGAGGACAACAAAACGAGAACACCTATAATACCAATCGGCATAAGAACATCTATATACCAACCGCACAGGCCGAGATTACACTATGCCGCTCAAAATATTGTGTGTTGCATCTAGCGAATCAATCCGAGTATGTTATTGCGAAAATTAGCATAGTGCGATAGCGTTGATTCTTATCAGTCGGCTCTCATCCACCTTAAAGGATCAGAGCTATATCCATAGGCAGGACTGTCGATTAACCCAATGGCCGATACCACAAAAACAAGATTACGACCCGACATCACGCCCTCACGCGACTACGCAAACAATGTTTAAGCTCCTTCGGCTCCGTCGGCCCAAAATTTCTGTGGTTGTCGTGTTCTACAATATGCGACGCGAAGCAAGAAGAACACTGCATACTCTCACCTGCAAATACCAGAAAAATATCAGGCAGGATGACTATGAAGTATTGGTAGTGGATAGCAACTCGACGGAACCGCTGGACAAGAATTGGGTGGAGTCTCTACAGCCAAACTTTTCTTACCACTTTGTCGAATCCAATTGGCCAACGCCATGCCAGGCTATGAACCATGGAATTGGATTAGCAAGAGCAGATCATGTAGTTTGCATGATCGATGGTGCCAGAATGCTCTCTCCTGGACTCCTTGACAAAGTAATCATGGCCAACTCTTTGTTCCGCCACTCATGCGTTCAAACTATAGCAATGCACCTAGGGCCGCGTTTGCAAAATGAATCCCTGATGGAGGGGTACAATCAAACAGTGGAAGATGACTTGCTCTCAACAGTCGACTGGAAGAGTAACGGGTATTCTTTATTCAGTATCTCCACGCTTGCCATGTCGTCAGCCAGGGGTTTCAGCGGGCCGCTCAGTGAAAGCAATTGCTTCTCACTTCCAACTAAAATTTTGAAAGAGTTGGGCGGTTTAGACGAAAATTTTACGTCTCCCGGAGGTGGGCTAGTAAACCATGACATTTTATTCAGAGCTCTGAGTAACGAAGATCTCAAGCCGATTATCTTGCTGGGAGAAGCATCATTTCACCAGTTTCACGGTGGCGTAGCAACCAATGTCAGCCTAGAGAACCATCCTAGCGAGACTTTCTTAAAAGAGTATCAAAGGCTTAGAAAAACTCCATTCAACCATCACCCGAGACGTTCGTTCTTATTGGGTGAGCTGACTAGCGAATGTGAACACCTATTTAAAATCCAGTGATGAGTTTCTCAAAAGAGAGGATTGGCTATTGAAAACCACGAAGCAGAATTTCGCAAATGTTAAAGAAATTTGATGACCATCAACGGTGTTTGCTCGACTATTCACGCCCCTTGCAACTTGGCCGAAAGTCCGCATATCTCGATTCACCAGTGTGTATTGGTGGAATCGGAGGCAGCGGGACCCGAGTGCTGGCACAATTACTTATAAATCTCGGATTTTACTTAGGTACAAATATCAATGATAGTCTCGACAATTTTGCATTACCGTTAAATGAAGTCTTAGAGAACCAGATACCAAACGACGTACGAGTTTCTAAGATAGGCAGGCTATTAGAGGAGTTCGAATCACAGATGCGTCGTCACGGAAACTGGGGTTGGAAAGTTCCTGGGAGTTTCTACTGGCTCCATTTCATCAAGGCATACTTCCCTAGACTAAAATATCTCCACCTTGTGAGAAGTGGGCTCGATATGGCGTATAGCTCAAATATAAACCAAGTCTACAACTGGGGAGATCTCTATGAATTACCAAAATCCACACCGCCTTCACCGAATGATGCACTAGCATATTGGTTAGCTGCCAATTCGCGAGCTGAAAGTGCGATGCGAGAAACCTTAGTTTCGGATTACTTAGTAGTGTCTTTTGAAAATCTCTGCCGGAACCCTAGTGGAGAGACCAAAAGAATTTGCGAATTTTTAGAATTAAGCTACAACAAAGGCGTTTTTCAAAAAGCTTCTGCGTTTATTTCAAGACCATCATCGATTGATCGACACAGTATGTTTAATTATGAAATCGACTTAGAACCAGAATTAGTATCCGAAGCTAAGGCTTTATATTCGCGATTGACACAGTAAAGTAGATTAAACCACGAACGAAAGCTGCATCGAACAGGTGCTCAATTGGACAGACCTTCCACCCAACGAATCAGTTCTCGTTTCAGAGCAAACATAAACTTTGATCACGTCAAGATCGGACTCCTAATTCCGAACATAGCTGATGGAATATATAGAAGCCAAAATATTTAGTGAGACTTATTGACCAAAATAAGTAAGTCTAGCCACAAAAAAAGGGGAGTATTACTCCCCTTTCTTAATAAAAACTCATACGGCTATTTAACAGCAGCACTCTCGAGTCGTTTGATTCTCTCTTCAAAAGACAAGTGCATTTCCTCTAAATTTTTACGAAGCGATAATTTTTCAGCTTCTAACTTAGTTAAATTTTGATGCAACTGCTCGATATAGATATGCGCTTTTTCCAGTTCTTCTAGCATTCCTTGAGTTCGAGCACCGACTTGTATAACGTGCAAACCGTCTTCATTAACTGTGGCTGGCAATACCGCCGGTAAGTGCTTATTGCTCCACATGAAAGCAGCATGTTCCTCAATTGACTCAAGTTTATAATCGCTGGCGAAAACGTAGTCAGGCGTCACTTCCGTACCATTAAGTAGGAGCTTACCAGTCATGACGATCTCACTTGAGTCAGTATTCGTACCAAGGAGAAGGAGATTGTTGTTCGCTGTCTCATCAATTTTAAACGGCACATTCGATGTCGTATTATTGCGAATATTGAAACGGCTACTGTCTGTTTGAACATACACATCCCATGATTCATTATCGTCTTGGATTCTGAACCCAGGATTAGTACCAGCTATCGAACTGGTATCTGAAATGTGAATGTCTTGTTGAGGACTCGATGTCCCATAGCCGACGTCTCCCGAAGAATCAATGTAAATCGAGTTCTCCGGAGCTCCTGGTTCGGATCTAAAAAATAGTTTAGAACCATTCGTTACATCACGAATGAAGAAGTTCGCCTCGTTGCCTGCCAAGTCCCAGGTTTGCGGTGTAAAGCCATCTGAGCCATCCTGCTCTAGTCGTACGGTTGGTGTGTTGCCTTCCACGATGTGAATATCTACCACCGGATTAAGAGTTTTGACACCAATGTCTCCGTCCGCTTCAACGACCAATGCGTTAGCCGGCGCGCCAGCTTCCACACGAAACGGAATTCGACCGGCAGATGAGTCCTCAATCGCCAGATAGTTAGCACCACCGTTTGTGCTATCGTTTGCGACGATCCGCCAGTCATTTGTTGGAAAGCTCGCTGAATTACTGGTGTCGTTGAAGTGAATGCGTAGATTGTTTTCCTTTAATCGAACTGTGTCAGCGCCAAAGTTCTCACCATTGACACAATCGTTACCAACGCACTGACTAAACGTAATAATCACATCATCATTGTGAACAATGTCTGCACTGGCAGACCCAACAATACCGAGGCCACCCAGCAATGCAAGACAGCTACGTGTTAGAAGTTTCATAAATGTACCCCTGAGCCAAACGCTCAATTTGATTATGCAGCTACCTTATCTTCTACTACCCAGCGTAGATATCTGCGACCCATGTGCCGAACTCTCTCACCTTCGGTTCGCACATAATTCTTAACGAATGTTAACATTATAGTCGATTATTATCGATCGACCACCTCTTTATGAGCATCCACCAACGTCGGTCTAATCACGCCGTTGGTCACGGTAAATGTGCCCGACTGTCGATTTTGATTACCTTGCTCTTCAGTCGGCAAGCTGCCTTCAGATCGAAGCCTTGCGATGAGAGCTTGCTCTGCCTCAAGGTTTCCCTGTGACCGAACTTCATTCATTTGCTGACGTACAGACTCATCGACTTCGGGCGTGAGTACAGACTCCCATCTGTACAGTCCATCCTGAAGCTCTGAATCCCATTCAATTGACTCACCTGGTTCAAACTCACGCTTTTGAAGCACGCCATTTGGACCAACTAAGTTGACCGTTATGCGCTCGTAACTGCGCTCAATCGGTGCACTCCACTCAATCCTATTGGCGGTTAATGGCACCAAGGCCACCGTTTCTGTTGGGGCCTCAAAGTTTTCGAATACCGTATCGTCTGCATGCAACTCAAGTTCTTGTTCGGAAACATTTTCGCCAACGTGCGCGTCGTCAGATAAAGAATCTTGGGCGCTCGAAGATTCAGCCACATGTGTTGATGCGTGCTCGATGGAGCTAGTCTCGACCACGGCTTCATCGCTGGCATCGACCACTTCAGTCTGAGACGATTCATTAGCACTTACAGGTATGTGCTCCGGTGGTTGATTCGAGCATGCACCCAATAGCACTGAAATCATACTCACCACAAAGACGTTCAAATTTAATTTGTCGTTTAATCTCATCTGCAATGTGCGCTTTTGATTCAAGTTAACAAGCAATTGGCTAACAAAATACCGTGCAACATAAACTCTCGAACCATACTAATACGGATTGTCGAGAATTGTCGTGCGACCAAAGTCTAATTCGGGACGTTAATCGCCGTCGTATTTGCGTCACCCTTGGCTGAAAGTTGATGGTAGACGCCAGATTTCGGGTTATCCAAGACAACTTGACTACCATCGCTCCAGGTCACGCTTATCTTGGACACTTTGTCGTTTTTACCCAGACCGAAATGTAACTTGGCAGAATGTTGCGCTGAGAAAGAGTCGCCCGTCACCACTCGGCTCATCTGGTTACCGCTTTCCGCCTCAATCCGCACAGTTGCACCGATAGTCGACATTGTTGGTGTGTCACTCAGTGCGACACCAATCCAATGCCCAGCCTGCGCCAGACCATTTCGATAGACATGTAAGCGATAGCGCGCTGAACTGAGGCTGTCTGCGATATGCTCGACCACCAACAGATCCACTCGTCCATCACTGTCTATGTCTTCAGTCACGACTGCTCTTGCATCGTACTCGAAGGCCACGCCCATTAAATACCCAATGTTGATGAAGTCATCGCCGTGTTTTAAGTACAACACTTTGTGCTCGTAGCCATTCCATGAGATCTTCGCTTCACGCAGATCAGTCGACTCGGCCTGAAACAGCATGTCGCGTGCAACATCTTCTTGCCCGCCCTCATAGATATCGTGACGCCAAAACGTGGTGCAATAATCTTGCGTGCTCTCACCACTGTAATGCCCGTTGGCTACGAAGATATCTTTGTCGCCGTCATTATCAAAATCAAAGGTACTGGTACCCCACGACCAACCAGTGCGTGCGACCTGATCATTGTTCGGCGCTTTGCGGAACCCGTCGCCATCTCGTAAAAACATGCGATTACCGTAGCCCATGGCCATACGCATATCCGTATGTTTTTTGAAGTCCTCACGCCCTAGACCGAGACTTTCCAGTCGCCGGGCAGTAGTCGAGCTCATGCCAATAACATAAAAATCCAGCTTACCATCACCATTGAAATCGTCGAAGGTGTGCCCCATTCCGAAGAAATGACGATCCAGCCCAAATTGGTCTGTGACATCCGTAAACTTGCCTTTACCATCGTTGGTATAGACATCAAAGCCAGCGTAGTCGCTAACCACGATTAAGTCCATATCCTGATCATCATCAAGATCGACAAACGAACTGCTGTAGGATCGGCGGTACCGCTTCGCTGCCAATCCGGAAGATTCGGTGATGTCAGTAAACTTTCCCTCGCCGTCATTCCGCAACATCACGGCCGGGTAACCGTCGTTAGCGTCATAATAGGGGTTCGGCATTTGCCCCTGCCGGTAGGCGTATTTGTAGTTGGCGATATGAATATCCAAATCCCCATCGCCGTCTATATCACCGGCAGTGAAGGTCTTCGGCAGGCTCATATGGTGGTCTGATATCTTGATCGCATTGCCAACGAAGCGACCTTCTTCGTTCCCAACATACATCATGGGATACCCACGCTCATCGACGCCAATAAAGTCTACATTCCCGTCATTATTGAAATCGGCTAACACAGCACCGTCGTACAAGTTTCGAAACTTGTTAAACAATTGCTCTGTCACCAATTCACCACCGCCTTTATTTCTGAGCAGCAAATTCTGGCCACCGACCACGATGTCTGAGTTGCCATCTTTGTCGAGGTCATACACCAGAATTGGATGCACAAGAGGTTGCTCCTTAGTCCCTGTCACCGTGAAAACCTCTTCGAATGGCGCAGGCTGCTCGCGTTCAAGGATCGTGAGATCAAGCAGCTTCAACTTATCAGCCTGAAGTTCAACGCCAGAAGCTGCGGCAACCATCCAATCAATCTCCAGCATCCCTTTGAATACCAAACGATGTGCTGGTGTTGCACGCGCGATGTGCAAAGTAAAACTCACTTCAGAGATTGCACCTTCGCCGTTACTTGGAGGTGTAAACTTGGCGTGATGCCATTCGGTTTGTTCCAGCACATAGTTGGCGTCAACCATGTCAGAAATAAATGCTTGGAACTTGTCGTTCGACCAAGTTTCGCCCTCACCTTCGAACGTATATTTAGCGATCTGTAGTTCCAGTGGTTCGCTGGCCTTGTGCTTTGCTAGCTGTAATGTACTGAAGGGAAAGGCCTTTAGTACTTCGAATTTTTGCTCGGCTTTTAACAGATCATCCCAAAGTCGAACGATTCGCTGTTCGTACTCCTGGGCTAGCTCCTCAGGTCCCCAGACCAGTTTGTCGAGCTTGCGACGCGTTTCGACTAAACTGATTGCACGATCCTTGTTAGCCAGAATTTCTTCATCGCTAGGAGCAGATACTTGTGCCGCAACAGAATTACTCAGAAACACCAAGATACCTACAACAACAACTAAGTGGTAGCGCATAACCTTCGACCCCAAAAGATATTTAACTCGCCTGCATTAAACGTGATTGAGTGGACAAAAGCAATAAATCAAATAGACTAGTGGGAAACCGTCGATCATCAAGGCCAGCAAGTCTGCCTCGAACAAAGCGATACACGAGATGCAGATTATCTACATAAGCAATCGTCCGAGCATTTTATCAACTACTCTCAAACTCGTATCACAACACA
>JAUHZG010000078.1 GCA_030425845.1 Gammaproteobacteria bacterium | reverse complement strand
CCGCTAAATCTTTTTGGACCAACTGAAATGAAGCGACTGGCTTATTAAACTGTACTCGCTCTTTGGTATACGCTACGGCGCACTCTAAGCATGACATGGCTGCACCCATCGCGCCCCAGGCAATACCAAAGCGTGCTTGGGTTAAGCATTTCAACGGCGCGGCAAGCCCAATATCACTACCTGGCAGGACATTTTCGTCCGGGACAAATACATCAGTGAAAACGAGTTCGCCTGTATGAGATGCGCGTAATGACATTTTGTGCGTGATCTTGTTGCGCTCAAAGCCTTTTGCGTCTTTCTCCACAATAAAGCCTCGAATGCCCTCTTCTGTCTTGGCCCAGACAATTGCCAAATCAGCAATCGGTGCATTGGTGATCCACATCTTAGCGCCGTTTAACACGTAACCGCCGTCGGTTTTCTTCGCGACGGTCTTCATACTACTAGGATCAGAGCCCACATCAGGCTCAGTCAAGCCAAAGCAGCCGATTAATTCTGCTTTGGCCATCTTCGGTAAATATTTCTGTTGTTGCGCTTCACTACCAAAAGCAAAGATGGGATACATACATAACGAACTTTGTACGGAGACAAAACTGCGCAAACCACTGTCGCCCCACTCTAGCTCTTGGCACACTAAGCCATAAGCAATCGCACTCGCCCCACTGCCGCCTAAACTCTCTGGCAACGTGATCCCAAGTAGGCCTAACTCGGCAGTCCCTTCGATAAAGCTTTGCGGAAAGTCGGCTGTCTCATAGGCATCCGTAAGCTTTGGTAAGACTTCTTGCTCGACCCAGTCATGCGTGGCCTGGCGTATCATGCGTTCTTCTTCACTGAAACATTCGTCTAGGTATAAAAAGTCTTCCATGGGTCTCTCCTTGAGCTTGGCGCCTGATTTCTCCAATTAATCATGGTAGCATGAGTTGATTCTCAATCGATAGGATTAGTAATTTATGGACCACCTTACCCTCATTCAGCGTATTGCCGTCAGCGTTGTACCGGTTATCCTAGCCATTACTCTGCATGAGGTCGCTCATGGCTATATCGCTTTACGCTTTGGTGACCCAACCGCCAAAATGCTAGGTCGCTTAACCCTCAACCCCATCAAGCATATCTCACTCCTTGGCACTATCATCGTCCCTTTGCTGCTCCTACTCTCAGGTACTGGCTTTATTTTCGGTTGGGCCAAACCCGTTCCGGTCGCCTACAAAAATCTTCGCAACCCCAAGCGCGACATGGCGCTAGTCGCCCTCGCCGGCCCCTGTGCGAATCTTCTGATGGCCCTGATGTGGGCTATCTTATTCAAGATTTTAATCGTTACCGGCTATGCGAGTTCACGTCCGCTACTTGCGCTTGATTTAATGTGTGCGATTGGGATATTGGTGAATGTCGTGCTCGCTGTACTTAACTTAATTCCACTTCCCCCACTTGATGGCGGCCGAGTCCTTACCGGCTTGTTACCCGAGCCTGCCAGTAGCCAGTTCGCACGCATCGAACCTTATGGCTTTTTCATCTTGATTGCTTTGCTTGCCACGAATGTACTCAGTGTTGTGATGATGCCCTTTGTCAGTGGTCTGCTAAGATTTATCATTAGCGCTTTTCATTTACCACCCGTGCTTTGAGCATGCCTAGAGCCCCGCGGTCCGCGAGAGATCGACTCATATTTTTTTTTCAGCTATCTTAAAATAGGGTAAAGGTGATGCAACGTGGCTTGCCTGCTAATGTCATAATCTGATAATCGTTGTCATAGTCCGGCTTGATCCCCTGCGAGGACAGGCCTGACTATCCAATATTATTGGGTCCTCCGGTCAAGCACTAGGATGACACTACTCCGCAGGATGACAGAACAGGGGCGTAGCGCTCAAAGTTTTAACGTAGTGCTCGTCTCAAGATTTTACCCACATTCGACTTCGGTAAAGAGTCACGAAATTCAATTTCCTTAGGGATCTTATAGCGTGTTAAATTTTCTCGACAGACGTTGATGATATCCTCTTTTGTGACCTCTTCACTCTCTTTTGTCACGACCACGGCTTTAACCATTTCACCCGATTGCTCATTTGGCACACCGATAACGGCAACTTCTGATACGCCTGGAACAGTCGCAATAACGTCTTCTACTTCGTTGGGATAAACATTAAAACCGGAGACCACAATCATGTCTTTTTTACGATCGACTATACGCAACATGCCGGACTCATCCATCAGTGCAATATCCCCGGTATAAAGCCAACCGTCTTTGATCACATCCGCCGTTTCATCTGACTTTTCCCAATACCCAGACATCACTTGTGGGCCTTTAGCTGTCAACTCGCCCGGCTCTCCCAGTTCGCAAGGATTGCCTTCATCGTCACGAATACAGATCGTAGTAGACGGTAACGGCAAACCGATAGAACCACTGAAAGCTTGTTGGGTCACAGGAGAGATAGTTAACACAGGGCTTGATTCAGTTAAACCATAACCTTCAATAATGGCATTGCCGGTAACCTCTTTCCACTCACGCGCGACTCGACTCTGCAGAGCCATCCCTCCGGCAAGTGATAATCGTAATGACGAAAAATCCAAACGTCTAAACGCGGGATAGTTGACTAACGCATTGAATAGCGTATTAACCGCCGTGATAGCACTAAAGCGATATTCACTTAATTCTTTAACGAAGCTGTGCATATCACGCGGGTTTGTGATGAGCACATTGAAAGCGCCAATCTTGAAAAACGTCAGGCAGTTACAAGTGAGCGAAAAAATATGGTATAGCGGTAACGCGGTAATGATGAGTTCTTTACTCGGATCGGAACAAACCGGTTTCATCCATGCTTCACACTGTAAGACATTGGCAATCAAGTTACGATGCGTCAACATCGCGCCTTTTGCCAGGCCAGTGGTGCCCCCTGTGTATTGTAAAAAAGCCAGATCAGAGTTGTTTAGCGCTACTGGTCTGAACGTAAGTTTGGATCCTTTTTTCAAAATTTTTCGAAACGACACAGCACCTGCAAGCGAGTATTCTGGCACCATCTTTTTGATGTGTTTTACGGCGAAATTAATCAGGAGTCGTTTGAAGCAGGGTAACATGTCACCCAAATGAGACACCACTATGTTCTTTACATTCACTTTTGGCAATGCATGCTCTAGTACACTGGCAGTGTTTGCGATCACGACCACGGTTTCGGGCCTAGCATCATTTAACTGATGGACAAGTTCATGAACGGTATAGAGAGGGTTAATGTTCACGACGACACAGCCCGCCATCAAAGCACCAAACATTGCTATGGGATACTGCAGACAATTAGGCATCATCAAAGCAATGCGATCGCCTTTCTTCATTTTTAAATCATGCTGTAAGTAAGCAGCGAAATCAGTAGCAAGCCTGCGCATGTCATTAAAAGAGAGCTCTTTTTTGAAATTAGCAAACGCAGCCTTGTCCTGAAACGTCTCACAAGTTTGCAAGAACATATCAACTAAAGAACGATAAGCATCCGGCTCGATCGTATGCGGTACACCTTCGGGATAACCTTTAAACCAAATCGGGTCAACTGTCATTGTCATCAGATCCTTGCTGCTTGCCATAGTTGCTGCGAACTATAATTATTTGTCTGTCCTAACGCAAATACTTGACAGGTTTTATCGCAGCCCATACTCTTACCCTGCACCATCTATCGCATTGTGTAAAGAAAGGAAAAAATATGACCGAGGCCACTGACATCCAGACCGAACAAGCCATTTCTCTTAAAGGTGGCTTATTTACCCTTACCGTCGCCCAGGTTTCCCATGCTGATTCTGCGCAAATAGCGGATGAGCTTACCGAGTTAAAACAACAATTGCCTAACTTTTTCAGCCATACCCCAGTTGTACTCGACTTAACAAAGTTAACTGAGCTAACTAACTTGGGTGAATTGATAGATACTTTCATTGCGCACCACATGATTCCAGTTGGGATCCGTAGTGCCGATACTGCCGTGATCAGTGAAGCACGCGAAAAACATATCGCTATCATGCCACTCACCAAGAACGAAGACAAAGCCATCACCGCCAACAACGAAAAAATCGATGAAACCAAAACCGATGGGACAGGCGACAGCAGCACACCTGTACACAAAGAGCAAGCGCCAACCCAAGAGTTGATTAGCAAGAGCCCGACTAAAGTGATCACCCAGCCGGTTCGCTCAGGTCAACAGATTTACGCCAAAGGTGGCGATCTGATTGTTCTGGCTTCAGTGAGTCATGGTGCAGAATTGCTCGCCGATGGCAACATCACCGTCTATGGCGCACTACGAGGACGTGCACTAGCGGGGATCCATGGTGATGAAAACGCCCACATACTGTGCAGTGAATGCGATGCAGAACTCATCTCTATTGCAGGACGATATCTTGTTAGGGAAAATTTGAACATTTCGTCCAATAATAAGACTAAGCACATATATCTTGATGCTGACGGCATCAAAATCACATATATTTAGGGATAGAACTTTTACATCCATTTAAGATAGGCTATCATCTTCTCTAGTTTGGACCACTTAAGCAGAAGGATAGACTCGTGACTAAAGTAATCGTAACCACCTCTGGTAAAGGCGGTGTAGGTAAAACTACCTCATCGGCTGCCGTCGCAACTGGTCTTGCCCTACGCGGCTACAAGACTGTCGTGATTGACTTTGATATTGGCTTACGCAACCTTGATTTGATCATGGGTTGTGAGCGCCGTGTTGTATATGATTTCATCAACTTGATCAATGGCGATTCTAACTTGAAGCAAACGTTGATCAGAGACAAGCGTGTAGAAAACCTCTACATCCTTCCGGCTTCACAGACACGTGATAAAGATGCCCTCACGCAAGAAGGTGTTGAACGCATCATGGAAGAACTCAAAGCCGAGAAGTTCGATTACATTCTTTGTGATTCTCCTGCTGGGATTGAGAGTGGTGCTCTGATGGCTGCGTACTACGCCGACATCGCCCTTATTGTGACGAACCCTGAAGTCTCTTCTGTGCGTGACTCTGATCGCATCTTAGGAATCTTACAAAGCAAAACTTACCGTGCCGAGAAAGGACTAGAACCTGTCAAAGAGCATCTGCTTATCACTCGCTACAACCCAACACGCGTGAACACCGGCGATATGCTCTCACTTACGGATATCCAAGAAATCTTAGCGATTCCTTTGCTTGGCGTGATTCCAGAGTCCAAGGCAGTCTTACGCGCATCTAACTCAGGTACGCCCGTCATATTAGATGAAGAAAGCGATGCAGGTCTTGCCTATACAGATGCCGTTTCCCGTTTCTTGGGTGAAGAAGTCCCTTATCGCTTCATCAATGAAGAGAAAAAAGGACTTTTCAATCGGTTATTTGGCAAGAAAAAGGAGGACGCTACCGTATGAGTTTTTTGAAGAAAATTTTACGTAATAAACCTAAAGAGCAACCGTCAGCGTCGATTGCGAAGGAACGATTACAAATCATCGTCTCACATGAGCGCATGCAACGTAAGAGTCCAGACTTCTTACCCCTACTCCAACAAGAGTTGGTCGATGTCATTGCTAAATATGTCGAAATCGACAAAGAGCAAGTTAAAGTGGCATTAGAGCAAGTCGGTGATAAATCTGTACTCGAGCTTAACATTGCCCTTCCTGAAATAGCGGCACAGGCAGGTGCTACAGTTGGCGTAAAGACCAAACTAAAAGACACTCAAGCAAAAGAGATAGCTTAACGTTCTTCTAGCGCTTCCAATCGAAAAGCACATACTTAGTATGTGCTTTTTTATGTGCTTAATAATATCAGCCGCGGTCTTTTAGCGCCTAGTGCTAGGAATACTCGACTGTATTCACACATTCTCGAGCTGCGTAAATGCGCCAGACACCGCGTCCCTTTCTCTGAAACACATCCAAAACAGTCCAGAGAGAAACAATAACAGCGTCGGAGGTATCACCCAGAAGAACAAATTTGTCTGCGGTATCATTTTCAATACATACACCGTCACAATAAGTTCAAGATCGCACAGAATAAGACTGCTTAACATAAACGCCAGCAAGCGATCACGAGTGGATTTATCTTGAAATAGCCTGTGTACCACGTAACAACTTAAGCTCGTTGTCACCACACTGGTACTGAGCAGTAGTGGTATGCGATAGTCCATAACTGCCGAAAGGCTATCTAGCAAGATATGAGTAGAAAAAGCCAAACTAGCTATCCATAGTTCAGTTCGCCACTTTTTCCAACATAAACCAACGAGTAAAAAACCACTAGCAATATAAGGCGCGTACCTATGTAGCGGATGTATTTGCATCGAGTTGGCCGTGCCATCATCTAAGTGATAATTTAGAAGATGATCGAAGTCAACTAAGTTTGCAAATAGAAACAGCAACGCGACTGTGACAAACGGCTGCTTGGTTATCTTCGCAACAATTGCCGCCAACCCGATACTAATAACAATATGATCGCCCATGTACATACTCACTTCCTCACAGATAGTTATACAGCGCGGCTCAAGAAGCCCGCCAACGTTAATTTACCTAGTCATTTAGTCAGTATATCGCTAGTAAAGTTCAGTATTTTGGCGGGTTTATTCGTAATAATATGAAAAAAAAGGCATTTATCAGTAACCACTTGTTTTTAACTTAATGAATATCACCGTTTTTTGACACTTCTCGCAGAGGCTTTTTCACCTACTCTTCGCAATAGGCACTCGCTATTGCTAACCCTCATTGCTCAATGGGTTCAGCGACAAGACGTGTCTATATTTCGATGACAGAATAACTTCCAAAAAATGACAGTTAAGATTAATGAAAGGAATGGCGGAACAAGCCAAAAACAAAAACTAGATTGCGGCACAATCTTTAACGCATACACGGCAATAACCAATTCCAAGTTACAAATAACAAGACTGCCCAACATAAAGATAATAACTTGTTTAGCGAGTTTTTTATTATTTAGGCACCGATAAACAGCGAAACAACTCAAACAGGTAGTCACAAGACTCGTCATCAGTAAAGAGGGAATTTCATAGTGCATCATGGCAGATACAGCATCCAGAAATATATGTAAACTGATGGCCGCTGAAAATAACCAACACAATGATCTTGCTTTGGGTCGAATAAGGCCTATGAGTAAAAAAGTACTGATAATATAGGTAGAATACATATGAAGTGGGTGAAGCAACATTGAGTTCGCAGTCCCATCATCCAAGTGATAATTGATGAGGTGATCCAAGTCGATAAGATTCGCTAACATAAAAAGTACAGCCACATGTAAAAAGGGTAATTTCAGCACCCTAGAGGCAATTGCAGCCACTCCAATACTAATAACAATGTGATCACCCATATACATACCGATATCCTCTTTTCGTCCTAATGACGCGAAAGTATATTTATTGCACAATAATATTAATACCTCCTCATTTTTGTCATTTTTAAGCAGGTTATTCACCAAGGGACAACATGGTAGCCTATTGTTCAAAATTACAGGGGAAAAAATTATGCTTAAAAAACACATCTTCACTTTATTTATATTCTTTGCTTCATTGAATGCTGCCTTTGCGATACCAAATAGCAATGATAATCGAGCTGTTGGCTTTTATGGTGGTGTTAATGCCGGTCCAGGGGTTATCGATGAGCGTGACATCTTTGAAGGAGGGGACACTGATACCACAATCAATGGCTACGGCTGGGCTGTCTATGCCGGTTACAACTTCATTCCATATTTAGGTGTAGAAGGCGGCTTTATGCAAAACTACGCCAGTCATGGCGATGGTGTTCGTAAACGCTCAGGAACGATAAACGTACCGTACCTCGCGTTACGAGGTAATATCCCTTTAGGAACCCGCTTATCACTCTTCGGTAAAGTGGGTTATACCTATTATAATGATCGACTCACTCTTGAACAGAAAAAATCCGGCTCAGCAACCGTTGTCGCCGCAGGACTAGGCTATGCACTCAACAAAAGTTGGACGCTCACCGGACAGTATCAAGCAAGCTTAGGGCTCTTTGAGAACGTAGGTAGCATCGCATTTGGAGCAGAATATCATTTTGCGTAAGTGTATTTAGATCACTAAAAGTAGGTGGCGCCCTGTTGACATCAGCGCCGCCTGCGACCAAAAAAATCCTGCAAAATTAGTCCGCACTGTGCGTTATGCGAATAATATTTAGTGTCAACGCGATGATTCGCAACTTCATGAGAAAGCAAGTTCAGTGCCGAACCGCATGCACCGCGTTTCGGATCTTTGGCGCCATAAACGAGTCGTCCTATACGCGCATGAATACATGCCATCGCACACATTGCACACGGTTCTAAGGTGACGTATAAGGTTGTGTCGAGTAAGCGGTAATTCCCAAGCGAGCTCCCCGCCGCTCTTAACGTAACAATCTCGGCATGCGCACTAGGATCATTCGTTTGTATTGGCTGATTGTGGCCACTTGCAATCAACGCATTCTCTTTTGATACCAATACAGCCCCCACCGGAACTTCATCTTCTGCCTGTGCCTGGTGCGCACAGGCTAGCGCCTCAGCCATCCAATACGCGTCATCACGAGTCATCATTCCCACTCAATAGTCGCCGGGGGTTTGCCTGAGATATCGTACACGACACGAGAAACACCACGAACTTCATTCATGATACGGTTAGCCACATGGCCTAAGAAGGTATGTGGCAACTCGGCCCAACGCGCCGTCATGAAGTCAATTGTTTCCACAGCACGTAACGCAATGACGTAGTCATACTGACGCCCATCGCCGACAACACCAACTGATTTGACCGGTAAAAACACGGCGAATGCTTGACTGACTTTGTGATACAAGTCATTCAGTAGTAACTCTTCAATGAAAATGTGATCGGCGCGTTGTAAAATTTCTATATAGCTTTCTTTGACCTCACCTAAGACACGCACCCCTAATCCTGGGCCAGGAAAGGGATGGCGGTAAACCATGTCATAAGGTAAGCCTAACGCCAAGCCAAGTTTACGCACTTCATCTTTAAACAGTTCACGCAAAGGCTCAATAAGCTCAAAGCCCATATTCTCAGGTAAACCACCGACATTGTGGTGCGATTTAATGACGTGTGATTTGCCACCTTTCGTTGCAGCTGATTCGATCACATCAGGATAAATCGTCCCTTGAGCTAGCCAAGCGACACCATTGAGCTTTGCCAGCTCAAGGGACGATTTATCCTGA
>JAUHZG010000197.1 GCA_030425845.1 Gammaproteobacteria bacterium | reverse complement strand
AGACTATACCCAACTTGAACAAGCACTTGCTAATGTGAAAGAAACATTATTTGATGCGTTTTATCAGAAGCATGCTGATATTTTTTATCGATTATTTGGTTTTGGGGTAGCGGTAACAACTAGACACTCTACTAGCGCAAGTGTTCGTGAGTTACTGACAGATGTCTATCGTACTCAAGTGTTAAATGATCCTGCTCCGTCACAGCTGAAACATTTTGGCTTGCCAGAGGAGGAAGACACACGAGCCCAAGACTTAGCCCAAAGTAGAGAAGGCTTATCGGATGCACAAACCGAGTATGCTGACTCGTTAGCAGAGGCATTCAAAGCTAGCCTAGGTGCCGCCAACTTTACAGAAGACACGTTCACACACTCTGCGAAAGGTCATACTTATGTTGCTGGCGAAGGCAGTAAAGCGGTGACATTATTTACCTCTCCGTTAAAATCAGCCGTAAGAGCCGAGCAAAATCAAGGATTAACTTCACAACAAAATCAGGCGGCTATGGCAATGTTTAGACAAACTTTGTTGAAGCTTGCACATGAGCATAAGCCTATATTGATCACTTTGGAGAGCAATCATGAGCGGCGACAAATGGTTCTTGACTTGGTCGCCGATTTTATTCGTGATGGATTGGTAGATATTAGTCAGCTTACTTTTAGGCAAGAGCGCTCAGGACTGCAAAAACGACTGAGAATAGGTAATGGTTTCGTAACTGATATTTTTGATGGAGTTGAACGCAAAGTGAATAGTTACCGCTATGCGCGCTTTACTGTTTCTACAGACGATGCGTCACTTACCTTTGATCCTAGAGGGGCCTTGGCGCGCTGTGGTTCCCAGGAAAGTTTTAGCTTGGCCACGCGTGATCGTGCGGATCAGACTGTCTTAACAGCTGATGAACGAACCAGTTTACAAGAAGCGGTTAATGCAGCTCATATCGATGTGGTGACAGCAGAAGGTGTCTCGTCAGTCACTGAGAAACCACTCGATCCTCTTCTCTCAGTTGCCACTGGAGAAACCGGGGGAAGTACAGCACCGCTTTCGGCAAAACTATTTGGATCTCTGACTCTGACTACGGGTGAGAAACGTGAGGCCGATAAGGGTAGAGAAGGTTTTGCACGTACACCAATTCCTGGTAAAAGGGGTGGGTAGTAATGCACCTCTATACCCCTTCTACTTTACTTTGCTATAAATCCCGTGAATCAAAGTAGCATGGGTATAAAACAGCTGACAGGATGAATGAGACTTAATTAGGGCAACTTGCCACCTTTGCCAGTGGTTGCTGGCTCTGCTTTCACTTTTTCTTTGGGGGGGCAGTGAAAAGAGGCCATCAGCTTATCGTCAGGGGAAACTTCTTCTAGCTTGACATCAAATCCCCACAGATAATGGATATGCTTTAAGACTTCGTCCGTTGATTCACCTAGCGGCTTACGATTGTATTGTGTATGGCGTAAGGTGATAGAGCGATCACCTTTAATATCCACATTATAGACCTGAACATTGGGCTCTAGATTCCCAAGGTTGTACTGCGCCGATAGTTGTTGACGAATGGCACGGTAGCCAATTTCATCATGAATCGCACTGACTTCAAGTTCATTTTTTTGATCATCATCAACGATCCCAAAGAGTTTGAAATCACGAATGACTTTGGGGGAGAGAAACTGTGCGATAAAACTTTCATCTTTATAGTTACGCATGGCGTGATCCAGCGTTTCTAACCAATTGCTACCAGCAAAGTCTGGGAACCATTGTTTGTCTTCGTCAGTTGGATTTTGACAAATACGTTTGATATCACAAAACATCGCAAAGCCTAGCGCATAAGGGTTTAACCCAGAATAGTAGGGGCTGTCAAACTCGGGTTGAAACACGACATTGGTATGTGAGTGCAAA
>JAUHZG010000004.1 GCA_030425845.1 Gammaproteobacteria bacterium | reverse complement strand
ATATCGTCGTCTTCGGTCGGGCGAGTGGTAAACATGTCACAAGTGAAGTCAATGCCAATAACATCGGTGTTGAAATGGCGGCAAACGATGCGCTCGATAAAGCGTTAGCACGCCTTAACCGTTGGGAGAGTACGCAAGAGGGTGAAAGCGTTGCCGATATTCGTACGGAACTGCAAACAGTGATGCAAAATGACTTCGGTGTCTTCCGCACTGGCGAGTCGATGGCCGAAGGTTTGAAAAAGCTTGAAGCGCTAAAAGAACGCTTGAATCACGCTGCGTTAACCGATACCAGTAAAGTGTTCAATACTATGCGTGTAGAGGCATTGGAGCTTGATAACTTATTGGCAGTTGCGCTTTCCACCGCTGTACTAGCAAACGAACGGGTTGAAAGTCGAGGGGCGCATTCACGCTTTGACTATACCGAGCGTGATGACGCGAATTGGTTGAAACATAGTTTGTATTTTGCTGAAGGGGATCGTACTGGTTCACGTGCGGTAAACATGCAACCTAAACATATGAAAGCGATGGAACCAGAGGTTCGTGAAAGCTAAAAGCATTTTGTAAAGAGGATTAAATTATGCGTTTTTCAATTTATCGATACGATCCGAGTAAAGATGAAAAGCCTTACATGCAAGATTTTGATATCGACATCGAAAAACATCAGTGCGTCAAGTTGCTCGATGTTTTACTCGTGATAAAAGATCACTACGATGCGAGTTTGTCTGTGCGTCGTTCGTGTCGCGAAGGTGTCTGTGGTTCTGATGGCATGAACATCAATGGTAAAAATGGCTTAGCGTGTATTACAGCGTTGTCTTCATTAAAAGAGCCTGTGATTGTAAGGCCACTGCCAGGGTTCCCGGTAGTGCGTGACTTAGTCGTCGATATGACACAATTCTATAAACAGTACGAAAAAGTTCAACCGTTTCTTATCAATGATGACGAAGAGCCTGTACGCGAACGCTTACAGTCACCTGAAGATAGAGCCAAACTTGACGGACTCTATGAATGTATTCTTTGTGCTTGCTGTTCATCGTCTTGTCCATCCTATTGGTGGAACCCAGATAAGTTTGTGGGGCCATCAGGACTGCTACAAGCCTATCGTTTTGTTGTCGATTCTCGTGATACCGCGACAAGTGAGCGTTTGGCTAACTTATCCGATCCCTTTAGCGCGTTTCGTTGTCGTTCCATCATGAACTGTGTGGATGTGTGTCCTAAGGGCTTGAATCCGACCAAAGCGATTGCGAAATTGCGTGACGCGATGATTAAAGATCAAGTGTAAAGCTTAAGACTACTGACTGGGAGCCCTGCTAATGAACGATCCTAAAAATGAAGAGATGATAGCGACTTCGCCGCTGGATGGAGGAAGTGCAGGTTATGTGGATGAGTTATATGAAGACTATCTTGCTGATCCCCGCTCGGTGAGTGAGGATTGGCGCAATGTCTTTTCGGGTTTACCTAAGGTCAACGGATTTGATAGCAATACACAAGATGTGTCTCATGCGGCTATCAGAGACTACTTTTACCAGCTTGGCACAACAACACGCGCACGGGCGGCAGTGCCATCTTCGATGGCACATGAGCATAAGCAAGAGGCGGTAATTCACTTGGTGCAAGCGTATCGTCGTAGTGGCCACATGCGCGCTAACCTCGATCCTTTAGGCCTACAAGAGCCACGTGAAATTCCTGAACTTGATTTTCATTACCACGGATTAACAGAGGCGGATCTAGAGACTGAGTTCAGTGCGGGTAGTTTCGCCGGTATTGATAAGGCGCCACTCAAGGAAATTATTGCCGCATTAAATGCGACCTATTCTGGCAATATTGGTATTGAAAGTGACTTCATTCGCAATATTGAAGAGAGAGAATGGGTGCAAGCGCAATTTGAGCGTCATCGTTCACAACCTAGATTCTCTAAAGAAGAACAAGAAGTGATCTTAGATAAATTAGTTGCGGCAGAGGGCATTGAGAGGTTTCTTAATAACAAGTACGTTGGGCAAAAGCGCTTTAGCTTAGAGGGGGGGGAGAGTCTTATTCCATTGCTCAATGAAATGATTGAAACCTCCGGTGCGCTAGGGGTGCGTGAAGTGATTATGGGGATGGCGCATCGAGGCCGTATTAATGTACTGGTGAACGTTTTAGGTAAACTACCCACTGAGTTGTTTGACGAGTTTGAAGGCAAGCATATTCACAACCCTCGCTCGGGCGATGTGAAATATCACTTAGGATTCTCATCTGATATAGAGACCAAGACAGGTAACACGCACTTGGTGTTAGCATTTAATCCTTCGCATTTAGAGATTGTCAGTCCTGTAGTCGAAGGCTCGGTACGTGCCAGACAAGACAGACGCCGAACAGCAGAAAAAGTATTGCCGGTAGCTATTCACGGGGATTCGGCGTTCATCGGACAAGGCGTGGTGATGGAGACCTTTACTTTGTCGCAAACGCGCGGCTTTGGTACGCAGGGGACAATTCACATTGTGATTAATAACCAAGTCGGTTTTACCACGAGTAATCACCTAGATACGCGTTCTACACATTATTGCACTGATGTGGCAAAAATGATTTTAGCGCCAGTGTTCCACGTCAATGGAGATGATCCCGATGCGGTTGCGTTGGTGGCGCGTGTGGCCACTGAGTATCGACAAAAGTTTGGTAAAGACGTGGTAATTGACTTAGTGTGCTATCGTAAGCAAGGGCACAACGAAGCGGATGATCCAACTATTACGCAGCCGTTGATGTACCAAGCAATTCGCAAACACAAGTCACCGACTAATTTATATGCAGATAAACTTATTGCCGAAGGGGTCATAGACAAAGCGACCTACGATGCCAAAGTGAATCATTACCGTGACAGTTTGGACGCCGGTAAGCCGGTTACGCGAGCAGTACCGTCTGTGATCGGCAAGAAGTCCGATGAGTTTTCGGTGGATTGGACACCCTACTTAGACGGCTCGCTTGATGAGCCGGTTGACACCACGATCAGTGAAGAAAATATTGCTAAATATGTCAAGACCATTACGGCTACGCCGGATGGATTTAAGCTTTCCAAGATTGTCGCCAAAGAGATCGCCAATCGCGTGGCCATGGGCAATCGTTCACATGAGATGAATTGGGGTTTTGCTGAGACGCTTGCCTACGCAAGTTTGGTGGATGAAGGTTTTGCTGTACGTTTAGTGGGACAAGATGTAGGGCGGGGTACTTTCGCGCATCGTCATGCCATCATGTACGATCAACAAACACGACAAGACTGGATCCCTCTCCAAGAGATCAGTGAGACTCAGGGCAAGTTCCATATATATGATTCAGTGCTATCTGAAGAAGCCGTACTTGCATTTGAATACGGGTATGCAACGACAATGCCAAACACGTTTGTGATTTGGGAAGCGCAATTCGGTGATTTTGCCAATGGCGCGCAAGTCGTGATCGATCAGTTTATCAGTTCAGGTGAACAAAAGTGGGGACGAGCCTGTGGTTTGACGATGTTGTTACCTCATGGCTATGAAGGGATGGGGCCAGAGCACTCGTCGGCACGCTTAGAGCGTTACTTGCAGTTGTGCGCACAACAAAACATGGTCGTGTGCATGCCAACGACGCCAGCGCAGATTTTCCATTTATTACGACGGCAAATGAAGCAAAAGCTACGCAAACCACTTATCGTGATGTCGCCTAAGAGTTTATTACGTCACAAACAAGCGGTGTCTCCCTTAACCGATTTGCATGAGGGACACTTTCATCGTGTGATCCCAGAGATTGATGAAAGCTTAAAAGCTTCGGCGGTTGAGCGCGTAGTTGTGTGCTCGGGTAAAGTTTACTATGACTTACTCAACAAACGTGACGCGCAAGCGATGAAGAATGTCGTGATTGTGCGCGTTGAGCAGCTTTATCCTTTCCCAGAAGAAGAACTTACAGCCCAACTAGCGAAGTACAAGAAAGCGAAAACCGTGGTATGGTGCCAGGAAGAGCCGCAAAATCAAGGTGCATGGTATTGCACACGACATCGCTTACAGGCATGCTTGGGTAAAGGACAAGAATTAGTGTTTGCAGGGCGCGCCGATTCGGCCTCACCGGCGGCAGGTTATGCTGCGGTTCATCAGCAGCAGCAAATTAAGCTGGTGGATGAAGCGCTGGGGCTAGCATAGTAAGTAAGCAGGGTGGATTAGTGCAAAGCGCGTGATCCACCAAAGAGAAACGAATTTAGTTAACGAAAGGTGAATGAAACAATGAGTGACGCTGAAATTAAATGTCCAGTCTTACCTGAATCAGTGGCGGATGCTACGGTACTTACTTGGCATAAGCAAGCCGGTGATGCGGTAAGTCGTGATGAAACCCTAGTCGAGTTAGAAACTGACAAAGTCGTACTAGAAGTCCCGGCGACGGAAGATGGCGTGCTCAGCAAAATCCTCAAAAATGAAGGCGACACAGTAGGGGCGCAAGACGTGCTTGGCATGATTGAAGCCGGTGCTGTCGCTACTGCAAAGCCTGCCCCAGCCGCTGCAGAAACTCCTGCACCCGCGCCCGCACCTGCTGCGAGCCAAACAGCCGCGGCGGATAATAGTGCGCACTCACCTAGCGTCAGACGTTTTGCTGGTGAACATGACATGGATGCTTCAACAGTCGCGGGTAGTGGTAAAGGTGGCCGTGTCACGAAGGGCGATCTAGAAAAAGCCTTACTGGGTGGTTCGCAACAAGGTGCTGGACTTGGTGTCGGAGCAGTTGACTTTACTGGGGAGCGTACAGAGAAACGCGTACCCATGAGTCGCTTGCGTTCACGTGTTGCTGAGCGCTTGCTGAATGCACAGCATAGTTCAGCTTTGTTAACCACATTTAACGAAGTGAACTTAAAAGCCGTCATGGATATTCGCAAACAGTATAAAGAGGCGTTTGAGAAGAAACATGGCGTCCGTCTAGGCTTGATGTCTTTCTTTACCAAAGCTGCCACTGAAGCGCTGAAGCGTTTTCCTGCGGTCAATGCAAGTATTGATGGCGATGAGATTGTATATCACGGTTATTATGATGTTGGTATTGCGGTTTCAACGGAGCGCGGCTTGGTTGTTCCCGTTCTTAGAAATACTGATACTATGAGCCTTGCTGATGTTGAACGTGGCATTGGAGTGTTCGCTGAGAAAGCGCGTACCAATAAGATCACGGTGGAAGATATGACAGGCGGTACGTTTAGTATTACGAATGGTGGGGTGTTTGGTTCACTGTTTGCAACGCCCATCATTAACCCACCACAAACGGCTATCTTAGGGATGCATGGCATTCAACAGCGACCTATCGCTGAGAACGGGGAAGTGGTGATCCGCCCGATGATGTATGTGGCATTAACCTATGATCACCGTCTGGTAGACGGTAAAGAGTCCGTACAGTTCTTAGTGACCATCAAAAAGTTACTTGAAGATCCGACTACACTGTTGTTAGATCTGTAAGATCGATTAAAGGGCGGTTTTCCGCCCTTGAGCACGAAGCTTGGCTGATTTGTCCTTTGTTACACTGGAAATCGGCAATAAACCTGTCTTGATTTTGCTCTTTTTTGATGCTCGCTAACCTAATTCTACTGCGTTTGTTGTGTCGCTCCCCCGTTTTTTCCTTGAAAATCAATGGAGTATATGGATATTTTTTCTTGTCGCGCTTAGTCAAAATCCGTGATGGTGTTTTGGTCAAGTATGGATTAAAATTACGCATTATCTTCATTGGGGCTTACTTATCATGTTTTCTGTTAGCGTGAATTTACCCGGGCTATTAGTTGGGATTCACCGGGTTCATCTATTGCCAGGTGAACTCAAGTTGGCTGAAGACGACAAGAGGAATAATACATTTCCCTCTCGTACCGCAAGGGCCATCTTCGAGCCGAGCGTTGGCGCTTGTGTGACTAGAGTGACAGGAGGGGATCCTAGCCTTGCCGTAGGGGATGATGATGAAGAGTCGTCACAGCTTGACAGAGATCTTGAACGACGCTTGGTCTATAGCGAAACTTTAGTTGACGAAAAGGGTGAGTTAACACTTAGCGATGATGATATCGATCGTTTGAAAAGCGCTTACAACCAAGCTTCAGCGGCACAATTGGCAGATATGCTTCATGCGGTAGCTTATACGGTTGCCGAAGAAAGCGCAGCCGCAACGCAATTATTTATCAAGCTTAATCCACGATTTACTGCTGTTGAGGGCCATACTCCTCAGAAAGCGATTATTGAGAAAGCAAATGGTGAAATCACCATTCGTTGTCGTTATTCCTTTACTTTTGAAAGACGCTCTCGCGAGGAAGTGGGAGTAGTTCAATCAGAGGACGTCCCTGTTTTTGTTGAGGAAGTGGCTGCGCTTAAATACACAGCAGAAGGAGAGCCTTATTTTTCGGTTACTTCATGTAAGATCTCATCTGATGACCAGGCATACTTGCACGGATTTGTTGCTATGCTTGAAAATCCAGAAGCACTTTCGCCTTGGGTATTAGGGCAGAGGGCCGGCTGGCATAAACAGCACTTACCAGAGAACGCCTCTGTTCCACACCTGGTAAAGACACTGGAAACAGTAAGTCAGCTAGGTGTTGAGACAAGGGGCAAAGCGGGTACGGCAGCGGTAAATCCGCAAGGCGCATATTATCGTTATTACCCCCAGGACCATGAGGACCCAGATGCTAGCGCTATCTCGAAGTTAAAGGCGGATCTGGATAGAAGAGGCATAGGCTTTTCTGCAGCATGGAATAGTGGGCAAGGACCAGAAGAGGCGACCGACATTTATAAGAGGATCGCACGTGCTTATGTCCAGTATAGTTCTGCGTTGCTTTTTACGCTGTTAGAAAACTTACGTACACGTAGAATAATAGAACGAGACAGCAAAGGTCTGCCTGTGGATGTTCTGCTACGAAGGACTTTTTCTAAACAAGAATATATCCATCCTGATGCACCTGGTGGACAGTTTACTGTTATCAAACAAGAGGATGATAATGTTTTCTTAGAATCAAGCTACAAGCTTGTTTTTATTGCTCCTCCTCCTGAAGGGAGAGAAGGAAATGTAACCTTCGACACTGGGATAGTGATCTACGAAAGAAGTCGGTTGGTTGTACCTGCCGATTCTGGCGAGTCGCCTTACTTTTTGTGCGAACATTGTGAGATAGGGGCTAATTCAGCTGAACGGGTAGAGACATTTATCGGGTGGTTACAAAACCGCGAGTTGCCACTGGCATGGTTGCATTATGATTTGGCGATTGAAGAGGTCGCACCTGTTGAGGAATGTTTACAGGCGTATGAAGCTTGTCGAGAACGAATAAGCGAGCTTAAGCAACGTCTTGATACCGGTTCACTTAAGCAGGGACGGCGGCATCTAGTTAGAGCAGAATTATTGCTTGCAGCGTTGAATTTGCGCTTTCAGCAGGCGCTAGAGGCAAGACTGGCCGACCCCTCACAGATAGTACGCGATGAAGAGTGGACGATGCTTAGTATAAATGAAGAGCTTACTGCTATTGAAGATGCAGAACAGGAGTATGAGCCTAGTGAACACGTGAATGCTTTGTGTGGTGAGTTACTAACTCCGTCCGAGAAACTCACCGTTGAGCTTACTGATGATATACCCGCAGATGTCCGTACCCATGCTGAGCGCTTGATTAAGCTAGTCAGGGCAGTGCATAGCGCATTGCTGTCACAAAAGGGGTTAATCAATGATGAGACCCAAGGTGCTCAAGAGGCCTGTCAGTCTATCGATGAAAATTTAACTCGGCTTACTAGTTTAGTGAGCGAGTTCAAGAGTAAACGTGAAGACTATTTAAATAAGAACTATGAGCTTTATTGTCAAAAAATCACGTCTTGCCTACAGACAACAGTCTTAGAATCCTTTGTTCGCGATCCCAAAAACAAAGGCGCTTTTTTTAGTAAGCGCTTTGGGGACTTGGAGGCTCATGGAGAGAAGTTGCAAAAGAAAATTAGAGTGGCAGCCCAGAAGAGTGTGAGCTCCACCGAAGCAAACGAAAATAAAGAATTACTCTGGGGATGCTATCACTACAATCGATCATTGTGCCATATTCGTGATTATGCAGAGATGATGCTTGGTGCTTACCCTGGTGAGCAATCGGCAGAAAGAAGACAAGCAGTTGAGCTGTTTGATCAGCTCCTTAAACGTAGCTTGCCACGCCAAGCAGTCATATTACGGGTGCGCAAAGAACACAGTGGTTTGTATGAGTGTATTCGCCGAATGTGGCTTTACGTGAAAAAGCTTCTTCGTCAAAGCGTGCGAACACGCGAATCACATCGAGCGCAAAGTTGGCGTGCTATTTACGAGATGACTTCTGCATCAGATGGATCATCTAAAGAGGCTCATGGAGCAGGTGCTGCCCCCGAGTTGGCTGTTGCTGAGGTTGAGGTAGCGGGTGGCTTGCCAGATGAAAGTGCACAAAACGCCGCAAGTGCACCTGCCTCTGCGAAAATACAGCCTCATACCATCGAGCAGTGTCTTAAAGGACTGGGTCAAGACACCAAAAATTTAGATGTTGATCGGACACTAGCCGATGTGTGCGCTCTTAGTCTCTTGGCGCAAGATTACAAGCAGAGGCTAGCCTCTGATGCTGCTAGCGGTGATCCCGATGTCGGTAATTCCGGGGACGACGATGAGCCCGTCACCTTTGCACCCGCTGCGCCCGCAGCCTAAGTTGGTTGTTCCAGAGTAGCCCACTACGCGCTAAAAAACTGCTTTACCTCTCGGATTAGCTGTGATAGCCAGTTACCGAAGACGGATTTGCTGTTGTTTTTGCTATTCGTATTTGCAGGCGCATTTGCCTTCTTAGAGGCTGGGTCTCTCGTTAGATGAATCGGTGGGATGTTATCTTGAATTGACGCCACAAGCTTAGTGCCAGTTGCATATTCGTCATGTGCAGAAAAAGACTGATCCACACCACCCACCTCTTGGCATAGGCCTGATTTGATTTGTGATACTAAATAGCTTTCATAGGGGAACTGCTCATCAAAGTCGTTATATGAGCCTTCATCATCTGCACCTTTGAAAGAGAGCGAATAGCTTTTGACAAGCTTTTGTTGACCTCCTCGAATGTCGATGTTCTGCCAGACGAAGCTGAACTTGGATTTGGGTAAGCATTGTCCTTGATACAGATGCACGTGAATTTCTTCAGTGCTTTCAACCGGATCGCTATAGATCCCAGGATACATATAGGCGGTAGACTTTTGGTTTACTAAAGTGTGGCCATTGGCTGGGGCAATGTAGAGGACAAACTGGGCGTCACACTCGCGACAGTCTCTACCGCGAATCAATTGAAATTGACCAAAAGGCGAGTTAACAGTATTGGTGACTTGGTACTCGGCAAGGTGGATCGTAGGAGTGGCAAAAAGACTAGTGCTGGCAGTCACAAGGGTGGCCATGAGAGTTGTTTGAATGCGCATGAGTGTTTTTTCCCTATAGATATTCAACGTTCGCCGCTGATAATAGCGCACAGCATTTTTTAGATCTATGTTTATTGAAAAACGCCAACCACTCTGGTGTGCATTAGCTCAAGGGTTGGTTAGCTGTTTGCTAAGATCGGTGTTACAATGACCGGCGCAAACGGGGTGCCCACATAATGGGCAGTTTCAAATCACTTCAACACAAGGTATGAGCATGAATTTGCATGAATATCAGGCTAAACAATTGTTAGCCAATGCCGGAATTACCGTTCCACAAGGGATAGCCGTTTCAAGTGTCGACGAGGCGCTTGCGGCTGCTGATAAACTTCAATCCGATCGTTTAGTGGTCAAAGCCCAAGTCCACGCTGGTGGCCGTGGTAAAGCGGGCGGTGTCAAGATCGTTTCTGGTAAAGACGAACTCAAAGAAGTGGTCAGCAGTTTACTTGGTACCCGCTTAGTGACCTATCAAACAGACGAGCGTGGGCAGCCCGTGAACCAAGTTTATCTCGAAATGCCCTCAAATATCGCCAGCGAACTTTACTTAGGTGCGGTAATTGACCGAGCATGTCAGCGTGTGGTCTTTATGGCGTCAACCGAAGGTGGGGTAGAGATCGAGAAAGTCGCTGAAGAAACACCCGAAAAGATCCTAAAGACAGCCGTCTGCCCATTAAACGGTATTCTACCTTATCAATGTCGTGAGCTCGCTTTTGGGCTTGGTCTTGAGGGCAAGCAAGTCAAACAGTTTTCGCAATTGCTTACAGCGCTAGCGAAAATGTTTGTTGAAAACGACTTGGCTTTACTGGAAATCAATCCTCTTGTTATCACAGAAGAGGGTGATTTACTGTGTCTCGATGGCAAGATCAATATCGATGACAATGCTCTTTATCGTCACCCATTGCTTGAAGAAATGCGTGATAAAACGCAAGAAGACGAGCGTGAAAATCGTGCGCACGAATGGGAGCTTAACTACATTGCGCTTGACGGTGAAATTGGCTGTATGGTCAATGGTGCCGGTCTTGCGATGGCAACCATGGATGTGGTCAAACTCCACGGGGGCAACCCGGCTAACTTCCTAGACGTAGGTGGAGGCGCAACGACTGAGCGTGTGACAGAAGCGTTTAAAATCATCTTATCGGATGAAAATGTCAAAGCCGTGTTGGTCAACATCTTCGGTGGGATCGTTCGTTGTGATTTGATTGCTGAAGGGATCATGAGTGCGGTGGCTGAAGTGGGCATTGACGTCCCTGTTGTGGTACGCCTTGAAGGGAATAACGCTGACTTGGGTGCGAAGAAACTCGAAGAAAGTGATTTGAACATTGTCGCGGCAAATAGTTTGACTGATGCAGCGAAGAAAGTAGTTAGCTTAGTAGGGGACGCGTCATGAGTATTTTTATTAACAAAAACACAAAAGTACTTTGCCAAGGGTTTACTGGTAAGCAAGGGACATCGCACTCTGAGCAGGCGATTGCTTATGGTACCCAAATGGTAGGTGGTGTGACTCCTGGCAAAGGTGGTCAAGAACACTTAGGGTTGCCTGTGTTCAACACGGTCAAAGACGCTGTCAGTGCGACAGGTGCGGATGCAACGGTGATTTATGTACCGGCACCTTTTTGTAAAGACTCTATCTTAGAAGCGGCTGCGGCGGGTATCGAATTTATTGTTTGTATCACTGAAGGTATACCGACGCTTGATATGTTAGCGGTCAAAGCAACGCTTGATAGCGACTATCCTAATGTGCGTCTTATCGGTCCTAACTGCCCAGGTGTGATCACGCCGGGTGAATGTAAGATTGGTATCATGCCGGGCCACATTCATTTACCGGGTAAAGTGGGTATTGTTTCTCGCTCAGGGACATTAACGTACGAAGCGGTAAAACAAACCACGGATGCGGGTTTTGGTCAAAGTACTTGTGTGGGTATCGGGGGCGATCCTATTCCTGGCACGAACTTTATTGATGTGTTGGCGGCATTCGAAAAAGATCCGCAAACCGAAGCTATCGTCATGGTTGGTGAAATCGGTGGTACTGCCGAAGAAGAAGCGGCGGCTTTCATTGCTGACAACGTCAGTAAGCCAGTTGTGTCATACATCGCGGGTGTGACAGCGCCAGCAGGTAAACGTATGGGGCATGCCGGTGCAATCATCTCTGGTGGTAAAGGGACAGCTGCTGAGAAGTTCAAAGCGCTAGAAGCGGCAGGTGTTAAGACAGTGAAATCACCGGCTGATTTAGCCAGTGGCTTAGCTGAAATCACAGGCTGGACCTTGGCGTAAGGATGTTATCCTCCGGCTTGAGCCCTGCGAGGACAGGCCGGAGGAGCCAATCATATTGGACCCTTTGGTCTCGAGCCAAAGGGTGACAACTTTGCCGGGTGTAACCATTTTGCAGTCAATGATAGCTGCATGTCTTTGGTGGATTACGCGCTTTGCGCTAATCCCCGTCTTAATTTATTACCTTAATCTGCAACGCGTGGATATGCGTCGGCAGTAAATCTCCAGCTGCTTCATACACAAGACGATGAACCGCAAGCTTAGCTAAGCCTTCAAACTTATCGCTGGCAATTTCTACAATAAAATGACCTTTTCCGCCTTCGGCGCCACTGTGGCCAATGTGAGCATCTGAATCATCAATGATATTGAGCGTAGTGGGCGTGAGCGATTCGGTGAGGCGCTCTTTGAGAGAGCTTGCTTGCTCTGTTCGACTGAGCGTATTCATTTAAGATCCCTCGCTGTCTTCTTTCAAATGTTTTGCTAGGTAAACAGATTGAGCTAGCACAAACACTAGCATCAATCCCATCATGCCAAATAACTTAAAGTTAACCCAGGCATTGGTACTAAAATGGTAGATGACGTAGACATTAATTGCACCCAGCGCGGCGTAAAATAAACCCCAGGCCAGGTTAAGTCGTCGCCATACCGCGTTTGGTAAGACAAAGGCATTTTGTTCATGGCGCTTGCCTACCGCTTCCAGCGTGACTTGAATCAAAGGTTTCTTGCCGAGAAATTGTGACCCGATAAAGACTAAAGCGAATGCCCAGCAGATAGCGGTAGGCTTCCACTTGATGAAAATATCATCGTGTAGCAACAGGGTGATACTACCAAGGACAATCACTAGTGTTGAGGAGATCAAGATCATTTTATCGATTTTACGTTCCTTTACCCAAACATAAGCGAGGGCAATCACGGAGATCACCACCGCACTTGCGGTCGCCATGTAGATGTTTGAGAGTTTGTATACGATGAAAAAGATGATGACAGGGAGTAAATCAAAAAACATTTTCATGGTATGATCCTAGCAGTTAGACAACAAAAGGATAGAGTAACACGAATGGCGGAGCTAATTGAAATCCATCCTACCCATCCGCAGCTGCGGTTATTGCGCAAAGTCGTCGGCGTGCTGGCGCGCGGAGGTGTTATCGTCTATCCGACTGACTCCTGTTACGCCTTGGGGTGTGCGATAGGGCACAAGCAAGCGCTAGACCGTATTCGGCGCTTGCGTAAGTTAGACGATAAGCATCATTTTACCTTGGTGTGTCGCGATCTGTCTGAGTTATCGAATTATGCCGTGGTGGATAATGCCTGTTATCGCCTACTACGATCCTATACACCCGGGGCTTATACTTTTTTACTCAAGGCGACGCGTGAAGTGCCACGAAGGATGCAGCATCCTAATCGTCGTACGATAGGGCTAAGGATCCCTGAGCACACGGTGACTCAAGCCTTGCTGGAGGTGATTGAACAACCACTGATGAGTACGAGCTTGATTTTGCCTGACAGCGACTCGCCTTTGATAGAGCCTCATGCGATAGTAGACTGCATCGGCTCTCAGGTGGATTTGATCATTGATGGGGGGGCTTGTCACTTAGAGCCAACTTCGGTTATCGATCTGGTCAATGGTTATCCAGAAGTAGTTAGGGCAGGGGCTGGAGATATCAGCGACTTTATCAATTAAATTAGCGATTGCAAGCTAACACGTTGTTTTAATTGAAAACATTATCTTGGGGGTAATCGGATAATTTTACCCATCATGTTGTGTCTTAAGCGTAAATCTTAGATAATTGCCCCATTGTTTGGACGAATGGACAGTAAAGTGGAAGAAGCGATTATCGAAGACACAGTGAGTGAGTCGGCCCCAGGGTTACCTGATAATGTCGTGCCGTTGGCTCGTTATCGCGATCAGCATATTATCGAAGCACCCGAAGATCTCTACATTCCGCCAGAGGCGCTGAAGATCTTTCTTGAGGCGTTTGAAGGGCCGCTTGATCTGTTACTGTACCTTATTCGCAAAAATGACATGGATATCCTGGATATTCCGGTTGCGGAGATCACGCTTCAGTACACAAAATACATCGAAGTGATGCAAACACTGGAAATTGAGTTAGCGGCCGACTACTTAGTCATGGCGGCAACACTCGCAGAAATAAAATCACGCCTATTGCTCCCTCGGGTGGTTAATGACGAAGGGGAAGAGGTCGATCCACGCGCGGATTTGGTTCGTCAATTACAAGAATATGAACAATTCAAAATCGCGGGTGAAAACTTAAACGAGTTACCCATCCGAGGGCGTGATTTTTTTATGGCAAAGACTATGGCGCCGGACTTATCCAGTGAAGTGCCTTTGCCTGAAGCGACGATGCGCGATTTAATCTTAGCGATGCAAGACGTCATACGTCGTGCCGAGCTCAATGCCTCTCACTCGGTGGTGATGGAGCCACTCTCCATCCGCGAGCGCATGAGCCAGGTATTAGAGCGTTGCCAGTCGCGCGAAACATTGAGCTTCTCAGAGTGCTTCACATTAAGTGAGGGGCGTCCTGGAGTGGTGGTGACTTTTATCGCGATGCTAGAGTTACTCAAACAAGATTTGATTAGTATTGTGCAAACAGAGATTTTTGCACCGATTTATTTAAAGGCCAAAGTTGCATGATTTACCACGACACTGATTTAGCTCTCAAAGATATCTTAAAAGCAATTATTTTAGCCGCAGGTGAGCCGCTGAAGCTCGAGCGTTTGTTGTCTTTATTTGAAGAAGATCCCGCTCCCCCGACTAAAGAAGAAGTTGTGGCGGCATTAGAGCAGTTGACACTAGAGTCTGAGCAAGATGCTATGGCATTTCGAAAGACAGCCACAGGTTATCAGTACCAAGTGCGCCAACCCTATGCGCCTTGGATCCAAAAATTATTTGAGCAAAAGCCTCCACGTTATTCGCGAGCAGTATTCGAAACACTAGCCTTGGTTGCTTATCGTCAGCCGATCACGCGTGCTGAGATTGAAGCGGTGAGAGGTGTGGCAGTGAGCTCACACGTGATAAAAATGCTCACTGACCGTGAATGGATCAAAGTCGTTGGACATAAAGACACGCCCGGTAAACCGGCACTATTTGCAACGACGCGTGAGTTCTTAGATCACTTTAACCTAGAAACACTCAAAGAGTTGCCTTCATTAGCTGAAATTAAAGACTTCGAAAAAGAAGAAGAAAAGGTTGCTCAGCAACTCGAGCTAGAAGGTTTAGAAGAAGGGGCTGAGGCAGAGGTTAATGCGCAAGAAGACGTAGCACAAGTGACTGAAGACGTGGATGGTGATGAGTCGTCTACCGTGCGTGTTGCTGACAGTGAGCTAGATGATATTGAGCAAGTTGAGAGTGCCTCTGAAGGTCTAGACGAACTCACTGATTATTCGCAAGAAGACGTTGCGAACGTAGATGAGGAGGCACCTATCGATGAAAGCTTGCTGGATATGCCGGAAGAAGAAATTGAAGACAACATTACGCGGAATGCCAAGATTGTCAGTTTAGTAAAGATGGCAGAAGCACTCGATGCCAAACTCTCTGAAAAACACGAAGCCGAGTCACACGAGCAGGCACGTGATGAGTCTCACGGGGTGGTGGTCTCTCTTGGTAAAGAGAATGAAAGCGATGACGCAGGCGAGCGGTCAACGGCGAGTGAAACTCTTGATGAGAGTGATGAGTTTGCCAAGTTGGTGGATGAGACGCTAGAGCCACAGGAATAATTTGCAACCTATTACCTGCCATTTTCTGGATTACGCGCTTTGCGCTAATTCCCCTACGGGAGATGAGATTGGATTCTTCAGACAACACTATTCTCCGTACGTTTTGGCAATCGCTTGCAGAGGAATTTTTTCCTGAGCATCCCCACATACTTCATTATCAAGTCCGCTGGTCCCAACGCAAGCAAAAACGTACTTTAGCGAGCTGTCTCACGGAACGTCGTGTGGTCACGGTTGCACGTGAGCTCAATTATCCCGAGCATCAAGTGTGGCTCAAGCCTTTACTTTACCACGAGATGTGCCATGCGGTATTGGGACGCGAAGTCAGCCGTACTAAGCGGGGCTATGCCTGGCATGGTCCAGAGTTCAAGGCGCTAGAGCGACGGCATCCGTTGATCCCTATATTTGATGCTTGGGTAAAAGCCGGCGGTTGGGCGCGAGCGGTCCGCAGTGATAGGGCGCGCCAGTGCAAATCTCGCAGGAAAAGGGTAGAATCGCCCATCACAGTAACGTAGTCCTGGAGAAAATATGACAACTCGAACCCGTTTTGCCCCAAGTCCAACTGGTTATTTACACGTGGGTGGTGCGCGTACGGCACTTTATGCTTGGCTCTATGCCAAACACACCGGGGGTGAGTTTGTGTTGCGTATCGAGGATACTGACACGGAGCGTTCCACTGATGCTTCCATTCAGGCGATTTTAGATGGCATGAACTGGTTGAACTTACCTTGCGATCTAGGACCAGAGTATCAAATGCAGCGTTTGGCACGTTATAAAGATGTGGTCGAGCAGTTACTGGCGTCAGGACATGCGTATCGTTGTACCTGTACCCGTGAGCGCTTAGATAAAGTCCGGGAAGAGCAACTTCTGAAAAAACTCAAACCTAAATACGATGGTTTATGTCGTGATAAAAATCTCGCTGAGACGGATGAAGATTATGTAATTCGTTTTCGTAACCCGACAGAGGGTAGTGTCACCTTTCATGACAAAGTCTATGGCTCTATCACTGTTAACAATGAAGAGTTGGATGACTTTATCCTGGTGCGCACCGATGGGGTACCGACGTATAACTTTGCAGTGGTTGTCGATGATATGGATATGGGGATCACGGATGTGATCCGCGGTGATGATCACATCAACAATACGCCACGCCAGATCAACTTATACCATGCACTGGGAGCGACGCCACCCAACTATGCGCATTTGCCGATGATATTAGGTGATGACGGTAAGCGTTTGTCAAAACGCCATGGTGCGGTAAGTGTGATGGAATATCATGAGCAAGGGTACTTGCCTCATGCATTGCTAAACTATTTGATTCGCTTAGGTTGGTCGCACGGTGATGACGAAGTTTTTTCACGCGAGCAAATGATCGAGTACTTTGATTTAACCTCGATTAACAAATCGGCTGCGAGTTTTAATACTGAAAAATTAGACTGGCTGAACCAACATTATTTAAAAACTGACGAGCCACAAAGTTATGTTGAGGCTTTTTGCTATCAGTTAGGCAAGCTTGGAATAGAAACGACTGATTCAGACAAGTTGATTAAGATCATCGAAGCACAACGTGAACGCAGTAAGACATTAAAAGAAATGGCTGAGAAGAGTCAGTACTTTTTCAAGGATGTAACTGAATATGACGAAAAGGCAGCAAGTAAATTTTTAAAACCTGAAGCGAGAGCTGTCTTTGAAAGTTTACTTGAGCAATTGAGCGCAATTGACGCCTGGGAGGCGGAACCTATTCATGCGGGGGTGAAAGCGGTAGGCGCAGCGCTTGATCTGAAACTGGGTAAAGTGGCGCAGCCACTTCGAGTTGCACTCACTGGAAATACGATTTCGCCATCGATTGATGTTACATGTGAATTGATAGGTAAAGAAGCGGTTATTGCACGCTTACACCAAGCGCTTGACTATGTATCAAAGGATTAGCGAACTGACTAAGAATACCCTAGCGAGATTTGTCGATAATAGAGAATTAAATCGCTAGCCCTACTCACTTAGACTTATCGACTTTGTTCAATAAGATGTCTTTAAGTAAGGTGAGTGAGCGGATGAAATGTACCGTTGATTTTGAAACGGGTAATATGACTTGCTCGTGGCTAAGTTTACAGATGGCTGTGGTGTCTGTAATTATTTTGAAGTCGAATACAGATAATAATGATTGGTGGATGTTAACCTCTAGTCTAGTGATGCATATGGTGGCTAATGTTGCTTCTTGGCGCTTAGTAGAGAAGAGAAAGTCTGAGAGTTCTCAAGAGGGGCAGACCTCCTTAGAGAACGTGTTGGCATTGACACCGATAGTGCAAGCAGGCACGTCATCTCTATTAACATTCGCATCCCTTGGAGGTTCTTTTTTCTTTAATAATCCCGTTATACCTGCTGTGTGGTTTGCTCTATCAGCAACCACTGCTGTCGTACTGTCTATTGTCGCTTTGTGTAATGATGCTTTTACTGGCTGCTGTGATCCACTTGATCCCCCCGGTGAAAGTGGCGTTGTCCTCCAAGTGTAATTGACATATTGGAGCTGGCCACCTAGAATGGCGGCTCCTTGCATTGTGGGGCTATAGCTCAGCTGGGAGAGCGCTTGCATGGCATGCAAGAGGTCAGCGGTTCGATCCCGCTTAGCTCCACCAATTCTTAGTTTTCATTGTCGTGTTTATTTTCTGCCAAAATTCCAACATATCTCCCCATATAACTTATTGATTTCATTCAATTTGCTTATTCAGATTCAGTCAAAACCTATTCATATTGGTATGTTTTAACCAGGTTGAAGGGTGCCGGAACTGTTCTTAATATGCTCACTCTAGTCGATAAATTAAACAAAAGAGGTATTATCATGAAAACATCTATTTTAGTGACAGCGGTTGCAGTGTTGAGTATGGGGTTAGGCGCGAATGCTATGGCGACTCCTGGTTTAAGAACGATTACTGTGGAACCAATAGCTGGACCCAAGATTAATATCAAGAATGTCGATGGCGTAATAATGGTGCAATACAAATCAGAAAACGGTGTAGTGGCAGTACCCGTTGGTGTGCGAGGAGGAGAGGCCGAGCGCCTTACGTTGGAAGGCCAGCTTCCAGAAGCTTCTAATATGAAAGTTTGCTATTTTGCTTATGAGAATACCCGTGATCCTTTAATTAAACTTCGAAGTCAAAAATACACAGAATATAAAACTTTCCAAGACTGCGATTCTTTTGGTTCAGGAGGCTATGTAAGTGCAGGTACTTACTCTTCGAATAATGGTAATTTGCCTGTTTTGATAGAAAAATTAGCGCCATAATTGATCATCCTTAAGGTACCGTTGATCCTGCGCCCCATGGCTTAAATAGTCTTGGGGCGTTTTTGCTTTTAGCGGAAGTATACTTTTGGCTAGTAGGGCGATGTCTTGTTATCTTTGAAAAAAATACAATTAATCCTTGAGTTGTGAACTTAACTCGCTATAATACGTCACTCATTGGCATTAGCCAGTGAAACAATCTGGGTCCCCATCGTCTAGAGGCCTAGGACATCGCCCTTTCACGGCGGTAACAGGGGTTCGAATCCCCTTGGGGACGCCATCTTACAAAAAAAAGCCTTACACAAGAGAAGAAGCGACTCTTGTGTAAGGCTTTTTTTTGTGAGGTGATGTATCCAGGGAATTGGCCCCCCGTAGAGAAGGGGGGCGACAAAATCGCCATGATGGCGATTTTGAACGAACGAAGTGAGCCCGAAGGGCGAGGCCCATGGATGGGCCGAGTAATCTGATCTTACCCCAGTATATCGGACACCTTGTTAAGCAGCCACCACACATTAAAAGAACACGAAGAGAAGAAGCGAAGCGACTCTTGTATAAGCCATCCGAACGCTATGTTTCGTTACTAGTTAGTCAAAACTCAACTCTTAAAATTTAGTAAGCGTCCTACACTCGTTATGCTTCGCTCTAAGATGTTATTCCAGTGAAGGGCGGCGTTTTCTCGCTCAGCACTCGACTTAACCGTCCCAAGCACGTAACCTTTTAATAACACACTTGTAAATTCATAAGGAGATCACATGGAAATCAATATCGGTATCGACGCCCCACAACGCGAAGCAATTGCCCAAGGATTGTCACGTCTTCTCGCTGACAGCTACACACTCTACGTGAAAACGCACGGGTTCCACTGGAATGTCACTGGCCCTATGTTTACCACGTTACATATACTGTTTGAGCAGCACTACACTGAACTTGCTACCGCTATCGATGAGATTGCTGAGCGTATTCGAGCGCTCGGTGTGACTGCGCCAGCGAGCTATAGCCAATTTGCCCAACTAACGAATATCAAAGAAGAAACTGGCGCGCCAGCAGCGAAGGATATGATAGCGCAACTGCTCGAAGGACAAGAAACAGTGGTCCGCACAGCTCGCGCTATCTTTCCTGCAGCTGAAGAGGCGGGTGATGAGGCGAGTGCCGACTTGCTCACGCAACGTATTCATTTACATGAAAAAAATGCGTGGATGCTGCGCTCTTTACTACAAGATTGACATTTATTCACACGTCTTAAGCCTCTCTTAATAAAATCATGGTAACGTGCCGTGAATAACGATTAAATATAAGGGAGGTTTGTGGTGGTGGTGAATTTTAGAGAAGTTACGCAATATGCGTATTACCTATTTTCTTCTCGAGAGAACGCGCTCGTTGGGCTTAGTCCAAGTAAAGATGACACACCTTCCTGTCTGCCTTGGGTCGAGGACGGGTGGCGCCTTCTCACTAATCAAACCGAAATAACCGATTTGCAGTCTCGCTACAATGCGAGCGCAGGGGCGGTGGCAGACGGTGGTTTCAGCGAACGAACCACGTTTAGTGTTTTTGCCATGACACAGGAGCTTGCTACCACGCTTGCCGATAAAGTTAAAACAACCCTAGAACAAGCCTATACTCGCCCAGATCAGTACCTGTTACTTCTTGGCGGTGCTGGCACAATGATAACGTTATTGGTTCTTCATCATTTCGTAAAGAAGTTCTGGCACAATAAGGTAGCTGGCGCAGAAAAATCGAAAGCGCTTGAAGGCTCAGTTCATGCGCCTTTACTTGATGGGAGGCCTCGTGAGAGTGGAGGAGCTTCCTCTGGTGATGGTTCCTATGGTGGAACGGGTACCTATGACAGGACTAAATCACTTAGTCATGACCCTGAGGCTGGGAACAGCGCTGGCGAGGATGATGAAAAAGTAGCTGTCGTTACAATCGGAGTTGACGGCGCTGCAGTTGCCGCGTTAGAAGCCGAAGACTCAAAAGAAGAGGAGATGAAACACATAAAACACTTACTAAATTATCACACCGACAAGCGCTTGAATGTCTCCCTAGTTGTCTATGCTTTTGTCGTCATGGCAGTGCTTGATAGCTTAGGTAAAGCATCGCGTGATACAAGTTCTATGAGACATGGCGTTTGTCCTGAAATGCACGCAAGCTATACGGCAAGTGGCTTACTCTTTGTAGCAAGTGAGATACTGACTTGTGTCGCGCTACCGGCACTTGAATATTACTACGCGTTTAATGCCAAGCATTTTGTGAGTGAAAAGCAAAGTCTGACACAACTTGATAATGACAGGTGGGTGCGCAAAGCGCTCGATTCGGCCGCAATACTAGGAATGCTGGGAGTGGTTGTTATGCAGCAGGTAGAGCAGCCGAAAAATTTAGTGATGGGCGGGACAATGGCTCTTGCAGTGTATTGTTCTGTGCAAGTGCTGGAGCTCGTGGATTATGGGGTGAGACATGCGCTAGTGGCTAGGCGTAGAGGGATAAGTGTCGATGAGTCGGGAGACGCATCAGCTAATCGAGCGCCTGAACTCGCATAGGCGATTGTCAGCTCAAATCTATAGGAAGCACGCTTACCTAAATAGCTGCTGAGACAGTCGAACCTGACTCAGACAGACTTAGCTCATATGCTTTAGCTTATCGATCACACCCGGATCGGCTAACGTTGAGGTATCGCCTAATTCATCGATTTTACCATTGGCCAATTGGCGCAGAATTCGACGCATGATTTTGCCGGAGCGGGTCTTAGGGAGATCGTCAGCGAGTGTTAGGTTTTTCAGTTTGGCGATTGGCCCAATTTTCTCACGCAAATGACGGTTGAGTTCACTTAAAAAGTTATCACCCGCTGCTGCGCCCTTCATTAAGCTAGCAAAGGCCACGATAGCTTCACCCGTAATGGGATCGGGTACACCCACGACCGCCGCTTCAGATATTTTAGGATGTGAGACTAGCGCGCTTTCGATTTCAGCGGTGCCTAGCCGGTGGCCTGAGACATTGAGGACATCATCTGTACGACCAATTATCCAATAATACCCGTCACTGTCACGACGGGCCAAATCACCGGTAAAATAATAGCCTGGGTAGTCACTTAAGTAAGTGTCGATAAAGCGTTGATGATCGCCATAGACTGTGCGCATTTGTCCGGGCCAAGATTGTTTTATCACGAGTTTACCTGTGCCTTCACCTTCTATCTCCTTAGCATTCTCATCCATTAATGCTGGCTCGATACCGAAAAAAGGTAACGTGGCTGAGCCCGGTTTTAACGGAGTCTGATTGGCCAGGGGCGAAATGAGGATCCCTCCGGTTTCAGTTTGCCACCAGGTATCGACGATATCACAACGACCGTCGCCAACGACATCGTAGTACCATTGCCATACTTCAGGGTTAATAGGCTCACCGACAGTCCCAAGCACGCGCAAGCTTTGTCGCGAAGTGCGTTGTATGGGGGCGTCGCCAGCGCGCATTAAGCTGCGCAATGCAGTGGGTGCGGTGTAAAATACACTGACTTGATGTTTGTCTATCACTTGCCAAAAGCGTGAGACATCGGGGTAGGTCGGTACACCCGCAAAGATCACCGTTGTCGCTGCATTTAATAATGGACCGTAAACAATGTAACTGTGCCCGGTTATCCAACCGACATCAGCAGTACACCAATAGATATCATCCGACTGCAAATCAAAAACACGCCGGTGCGTGACGCTTGCATAGAGTAAGTAGCCCGCTGTGGTATGACAGACCCCTTTGGGTTTCCCGGTAGAGCCAGAGGTATACAAAATAAAAAGCGGATCTTCAGCATTCATGATTTCATAAGGGCAATCGTGGGACACGGTTGCTGCCAAGGTAGCAAAGTTTTTATCTAGTGCGTCATTCCAGGCAATATCATCTTCTGACTGACGAATAACGAGTACGTGTTCTAACGAAGGGGTGTGCAAACTGGCTTTATCAACCTGTTGTTTGAGCGCGAGCGGTTTTCCTCCGCGTGAGCTGATATCAACCGTGATCACACATTTTGCTCCCGCATCGTCAATACGAGAGGCTAACGCTTCACTGGAAAAACCCCCAAATACCACAGAGTGGATAGCACCAATGCGCGCGCACGCCAGCATGGCAATCACGGCTTCAGGGATCATAGGCATATACAAACACACACGATCGCCTTTGTGAATGTTTAGCGTCTTGAGCACATTGGCAAACACACATACTTTTTTGTATAGTTCGGCATAGGTGAGACTAGTACTTTCGGTCGGTTCATCACCTTCAAAGATGATCGCTTTTTTATCCGCATGAGTGGGCAAATGTCTATCCACGCAATTGGCACAGGCATTGAGCTCACCATCTTCAAACCACGTGATTTTGCCTTGGGCTTGGCTCCCTTGCTTAATGCGGGTGAATGGCGTATCAAATGTGAGAGTGTCGCGTGCTAGGTTGGCCCAGTAGCTTTCGGGCGACTCAATGGAGACGGCGTATTCGGTTGTTCTATCTTGGGGCATTCCTTCGCTCCTAATGTTGAGAATACTTTCAAAAATACCATATTAAACGGGAAGTTATCACCCCGGGTGTTTTGCGTACGTATGTATGTATGCATACAGTTAGGCTGTAAAATAGCCTGTCTTCAAACACTCAACCGGTATGATGGCTTGATTAATATTCTTGAGCGGCCCATAATGGTTAAAAATGACCCCATTTTTAACCATTTCGTGACCATAAAAGGGGGCATTTCTGACCTGGAGGTATTATGTTCAGATATGCGAAAGAGTTTTTAGTTCAATGGGGCCAGCAAGAACGGTGTAAGCCATTGATTATTCGAGGTGCTCGGCAGGTAGGTAAGTCAACATTAGTTCGTCGCTACTGTGAGCAACAGGGCCTTGTCCTGTGCGAGGTCAATTTGGAGCGTCACTTAAAGCTCGAGCAAGTATTCAAGTCCCTTGATACGAAGAAAATTCTTGATGAACTGACCGTGTTATCTGGGACCTCTCCTTTGCATGAAAACCACTTATTGTTTTTAGATGAGATCCAAGCAACTCCTGCTGCACTCGCCGCTTTGCGATACCTATATGAAGACTACCCTAACCTGCGCGTGATCGCGGCGGGATCACTGTTAGACTTTGCACTAAAAGATCAGCGCTTTTCCATGCCGGTTGGGCGAATTGATTATTACCATTTAGGACCGATGTCATTTCAAGAGTTTTTACTGGCTGTGGATGATGCCCCTTTGGTTGAGAGGTTAGAGCAAGTTAATCTTGAACATCTTGAGTTATCACCCAGTGCACATGAAAAACTATTACAAAGACATAGAGAATATCTATTGGTCGGAGGGATGCCTGAAGCGGTGTATGCGTATCGTCAGAAGCAAAGTTTTGATGACGTATTGCGCGTGCATGAATCAATACTTTCTACACTTAAAGATGATTTTAATAAATATACGCAGACCTCAAAAGAGCTTACCCGACTACAGCACCTTCTGCACTATATACCAGGTCACGTGGGTGAAAAAGTGAAATACAGTAACATCGCCTCTGATGAAAAATCTCGAGATGTTCGTCATGCTATCGAGTTATTAAGCCTGGCGCGGATTTGCTACCTGGTAAAACATTCGGATTGTTCTGGTCTTCCTTTACAAGCGAACGTTCATGATAAAGTGTTTAAGACGTTGATGGTTGATATTGGATTAATGAACCGCCTTTTAGGCCTGGACTGGACCGCTGTGCGTGAGAAAAACGCTCAGACGTTGATTAATGCTGGCGGCTTAGCGGAACAGTTTGTGGGACAGCATCTATTAGATCGCGCAAAAGGTCTGCAGGAGCCTTCCCTACATTATTGGTTGCGGGAAGGTAAATCGTCAAATGCAGAAGTGGATTATGTAATTAGCAAAGCTGATTGGATTGTTCCCATAGAGGTCAAAGCAGGTGAGTCTGGTAGTTTACGCTCCTTACATCAGTTTGTGTTGGCCAAAGCACCTAACCTCTGTGTGCGCTTTGATGCAAATCTTCCCTCACTGGCGGGGTTTCAACATAAAATCAAGACCCAAAGAGGAGTAGGAGAAATACACTACCGTTTGTTATCGTTACCGGTGTACATGGTGGAACAGCTCGAACGATTGCTTGACGAGGCAAGGGCATCTGCTTCGTAGCATGGGTATAGTGTTTTCAACTCACGCAATGTCGACTGGCGCTATTACGATTGCTCTAGTGGGCATCTAAATTTAATGTTTGAACTATGCGTTTTTGTTAATGAAGTTGCGTGCCAGGGACGGGGCATAGGGCAAACGGTGTGAACAAGGGAGCGATAATTTGACACTCGCTCGCACTAGCGCCACACGGCAGTCACTTTTACAATTAATCACGAAAAACACCCCCCATTTCCTGATGAGTTCATGATTTCTAACTATACTCACTATAAAGCAGCAATCGTCAGAGGTGGTGTGGATATGTCTCGCATTATGTTATCCATTATTTTATTAGTCTTTTCTACTCTAACTATGGCTGCGTGTGAGAGCGCAAATACGTCCTATGGTGCAAAGGGATCGGTAGATTATTTGTGTGATTTTGGTTCTTCTGTTTACGCTACACCTGAAGATGTCAGCGTCCGTAATTCTTCACTGGTGATAGAAACTAGCTCCCCGGTGCGCACGCATCTTTGCCTAAGTGATGGCGAAGAAGATGCTGTGTGGAAAAAAGATCCTTTTAGTGACAGCTATGAGTGCCGTAAAAAATATGAAGGCAACTTCTCAGTCGATTAAAACCTTAAAAAGGCTGCCCCCAGCGCCCTACGGCTTTATCAAACACATTGAGTAAGGCTTCTTCTGCTTGTGAGAAAAGTTTCTTGCCCAAGGGTTTTTTATGCTTAGAGGCCACTTCGATTAATTGCTTTTCTTTATATTGGCTCAACAAATATTCATCGCTTGTGATAATCTCATCGACCAGTTGTAACTCTTTAGCTTTGGTGGCTAGCCAGTACTCGCCTGTGGCGACTTCATCGAGGTTGACCTGTGCGCGATTTTCCCGGATAAAGTCTTGGAAGCTTAGGTGAATTTGCTCTAAGTCCTGTTTCATCTTATCACGTGCTTTGTCATCGTTTTCGCCAAAGAGCGTGAGTGTACGCTTGTACTCACCGGCAGTGATCATCTCAAAGTCCACATGATTTTTCTTGAGTAGACGATTAAAGTTAGGAATTTGGGCTACCACACCAATAGAACCAATGATGGCAAAAGGCGCCGCTAAAATGGTATTGGCCACACAAGCCATCAAGTAGCCACCGCTAGCAGCGACTTTGTCGACGGCGACAGTGAGCTTAATGCCTTTGTCACGAATACGCTGTAGCTGGGAGGCCGCCAGACCGTAACCTGACACCGCACCACCTGGACTTTCTAATATCAGTAATACTTCATCTCTTTCTTTGTTGGCGACCATCAATATAGCGCTGACTTCTTCTGCCAGTGACTTGGCGCATTTGGCCTGGATGTCGCCGGCAAAACGTAAGACGAAGAGAGTGGGTTTGCTGGGGGCGTCCTTGTTGGCTTTGCCGCTTTTCTTTTCTTGTTTCTTGTGGGCTTTACGCTCTTGCTTAGAATTCACTTGCTCGTGCATGGATTCAGCTAAATCATGAAACTTATCGTTAAGTTTTTTGATGGAGATTTTGTGACTGCTGAGATCTTTATCTTTGGTCACAATGGCAACAATTGCAACCAGCAAAATAATAAAGGCGACGACAAAAGTCACTGTCTCAAGTAAATATAAAAAGTAGTCGCTCCACATGATGTTCGTTCCTTTCGCTGTTAGTGGAGGGTGATTATATACTAATTGGATTGTATGCTAAACTCGGTCGCGACATGGTTGGGGTAGGCTGTAAGGACGTTTAGTGAGCTTTTTGGTGGAGTACGCCGGTGCGCTAATCCCACGATATGAGCGGCCATATTAAGCAAGGGGAGAGCATGTTAACCGTTACAGGACTGTGTACCGAGCGAGACGAGCGCGCATTGTTCGAAAATCTTTCGTTCACGGTCAATAAAGGCCAGCTGTTACAAATCACCGGTCCCAATGGCGCAGGTAAAACGACGCTACTGCGTACCCTTGCCACACTCTATCAGCCTGAAGCGGGGCAGATTAGTTTTGAAGGCCGTTCGATTAATGCAGGGGATCCCAACTACTGCCAATCATTGCTTTATATAGGACACCAAGCTGGGATCAAGGCGGGCTTAACGGTCAAAGAAAATATTACTTGGTTATGTGCATTACAGGGGGGAGTGCCGGCGGCTGCTCCCTTACGTGAGGGACTTCGAGCACTTGGTTTGCAAGACATGCAACATAGCTTAGCCGGCTCTCTTTCAGCGGGGCAAAAGCGCAAAGTCGCCTTAACGCGCCTGCTATTGACCCGCGCCAGTCTGTGGATTTTAGATGAGCCGTTTACCGCTCTCGATAAAGCAAGCTGTGACTGGTTAACCCAATGCCTATATCAGCACAGTGGTGCGGGCGGTGCCGTCATATTTACCTCGCATCAAGCGTTAACTTTAGAGGGGATCACGACATTGTCATTAGGCGAGGGAGGGCATGATGAGTAGGTTTACTTTAGCCGCGGGAGCTCTGTGTCAGCGTGAGCTATTGTTGCTTTGGCGTCATAAGACCAACGTGTTGCAGCCCCTGATTTTTTACCTCATCGTGATGACTTTATTTCCATTAGCGTTAGGTCATTCAGCCAAATTATTAGCACGTATTGCACCTGGCGTTGCTTGGGTTGCTGCTTTGCTGTCTATGCTGCTATCGCTTGAAAATTTGTTCGCCAAAGATCATCAAGATGGTTCGCTAGAGATCCTATTACTCTCTCCCCAACCGTTGCCGGCTTTAGTGTTAGTGAAAATCTTTACCCATTGGCTAGTGACAGGGTTACCTATCGTGTTACTGACCCCTTTAATGGCGCTGCTGATGGGAATGCCGGATGTCTCTTGGCACTACTTGATGCTTGGTTTATTGCTAGGGACACCGTCGCTTAGTCTGGTGGGAGCAATTGGCTCTGCCTTGACGGTAGGCCTGTCTTCTAGTGGTGTGCTGATAGCTTTGTTGATGCTACCGCTGTATATACCTGTACTAATTTTTGGCAGTGGTCTGGTGGTGACGGCAGCCGCAGGCTTACCGGTAGCCGGTATTCTCGCGATATTGGGGGCACTCTTGTGTCTGTGTATTGCTTTAGCACCACTGGCTTGTGGATTTGCCTTGCGCGTGGCCTGCCAATAGGCGAGGGTTTGCGGTATACTTCGGCGCGTCGTGGGACAGTGTGGCCGCTTGTCAGCCTTAGGCTTGACCTGAGGGTCTATTATTCATATTGGATTCTTCGGTCAAGCCGAAGAATGACAAGGTGACTTAAGTCGAAGGACGGCACGGTAACTTATGCTGGAGAATAACATGGCAGTGCTACCAACGAACTAACAAATAGACAAACAAACCGAGAAACTATGTGGACCTTCTTTTATAAAATGTCATCTGGGCGCTCGTTTTATCAACTAAGCGGACGCTTTATTCCTTTCTTTGCCTTGGCGAGTATGCTGTTGTTTGCTTATGGGCTAGTAGGAGGGTTATGGCTGGCACCGCCTGATTTTCAACAAGGGGATGCCTTTCGTATTATTTACATACACGTGCCAAGCGCCTTTCTTTCATTAATGATATTTTCAGTGATGACCTTCTGTGCGGTGTTGTCTCTGGTGTGGCGAATTAAAATGGCTGATCTCATTTTACAAGTGAGTTGCCCATTGGGTGCATGGTTTACGGCGCTGGCTTTGGCGACAGGTTCCATTTGGGGCAAACCAATGTGGGGCACTTATTGGGTGTGGGATGCGAGGCTGACCTCTGAGTTGATTTTATTGTTTATTTATTTTGGTGTGATAGTACTAAGTCATACGATTCCCGAGGAACGTACTGCAGCCAAAGCCAGTGCGATTTTGACCTTAGTGGGATTTGTTGATATTCCCATCATTCATTTTTCAGTGAATTGGTGGAACACGCTTCACCAAGGGGACACCTTAAAAATCTTTTCCAAATCCACCATTGCGCCTAGTATGTTACACCCCTTACTCGCGATGATTGGTGCTTTTGCCTTTTTCTACGGTTGGATGTGTTTATCGCGTGCGCGCAGTTTATGTCTTCTCAAAGACAAGCGGGCGCGCTGGGTAGAGGAGTTGGTTAAGTCATGGTGAGTCACTTCGAGCAGTTTTTGGCGATGGGCGGTTATGCAAAGTATGTGTGGAGCGCTTACGGGTTAGGTGTTATTGTCATCATCGGCAATGGGATATATACCGCGCGCATCAAGCGTGATGCGATTGCCAAACTCAAAAGACGATATCGCACATGAGAGCACAACGTAAACAACGTCTCTGGTTTGTCGTTGCCACACTGACATGTGTTGCATTTGCTGTAGGTTTATCACTATATGCGGTGAGTAAGAACATCAACTTGTTTTTCTCGCCAACGCAAGTCGTGCAAGGTAAAGCGCCCAAGCATCATTTGTTTCGTTTAGGCGGCATGGTGAAAAAGGGCAGTATTCATTACGCTGACAAAGGGCTAGAGGTTTCATTTGTACTGACAGACTATAAGAGTGATGTCACGGTTCATTATCATGGGATTTTGCCGGATTTATTTCGTGAAGGGCAAGGTATCGTGACCCAAGGCAAGCTGAATAACAAAGGGTTATTTGTCGCGAGCATCGTGCTAGCCAAACATGGCAGCAAATACATGCCGCGTGTCGTTAAGGAAATATTGTACAAACATAAAGGATCATCGCATGCTACCTGAGTTGGGTCATTTTGGTTTAATCTTGGCGCTGGTACTCGCATTTATCAGTGCCACTATTCCACTTTACGGCGCGTGGCGAGATAATCCGCGTTTGCTAGCACTGTCACGCTCGCTCTCATTCGGACAATTTATTTTTGTCGGTTTTGCTTTTCTAACGCTAGTGATTGCCTTTGTTACTAATGACTTTACCGTGCGTTATGTGGCTGAAAATTCTAATCGCGCACTGCCGTTATTTTACCGTGTGTGTGCGGTATGGGGGGCACATGAAGGTTCATTGTTGTTATGGGTGACGGTATTAAATGCCTGGATTGCGGCGGTCGCTTTATTTAGTCGCTCTTTGCCGATGAAAACCGTCGCCCGGGTACTGTCAGTGATGGCGATGATCAATATGGGTTTTTTGAGCTTCTTATTGTTTACCTCAGATCCATTTTTACGCTTGTTACCATTTGCGGCCCGTGTTGGGCGCGATCTGAATCCGATTTTGCAGGATCCAGGTCTAGCCATGCATCCACCCACATTGTACATGGGCTATGTGGGTTTTTCGGTGGCGTTTGCGTTTGCTATGGCGGCTCTGATGGGCGGGGAGCTCGATGCTCGCTGGGCGCGTTGGGCGAGGCCATGGACGATTGCGGCGTGGTGCTTTTTAACTTGTGGGATCACGATGGGAAGCTGGTGGTCGTATCGCCAACTGGGTTGGGGCGGCTGGTGGTTTTGGGATCCGGTTGAGAATGCCTCGTTTCTACCCTGGTTAGTTGGTACGGGCTTGATGCATTCATTGGCGGTGACTGAAAAGCGTAACACCTTCAAAGCGTGGACCGTGCTATTAGCTTTGTCAGCCTTCTCACTCTCGTTATTAGGTACTTTCTTAGTGCGCTCTGGGGTCCTAACCTCGGTACACGCGTTTGCCAATGACCCGGCACGCGGAGGGTTTTTGATTAAGTTTATCGTGATCGTGGTGGGGGTTTCTTTATTTATGTACGCGCTGCGAGCTCCTGTACTTACCAGTGAGGGGCGTTTTGAGCTGCTTTCACGTGAGACGTTCTTGCTGCTCAACAATGTGTTATTTTTCGTTGCGATGATCACTGTACTAATGGGGACATTATACCCGCTGATCATCCAGTTGCTGGGTATGGGCAAGATCTCTGTAGGACCACCGTACTTTGATAGTGTGTTTGTGCCTCTGATGATCCCGGTGATCTTTCTCGCGGGGCTTGGGCCACACTGCCAATGGAAGAGTGATAAAGTGGTGAGCTTGTTTCACAGAGTGCGTTGGGTATTGGTCTTAAGTTTTGCGCTAATGGTATTGATACCGCTGGTTGCAGTCAAGACTTTTTCACTTGTGCTAGCCGTGACTTTGTTTCTAGTGAGTTGGCTAGTGTTGACCATGCTTTATGACTTGTATGCTAAGGCCAAGCTGCGTGGAGGTTATCGTGCGCTGAATGCGGGATACTATGCTATGGTCTTGGCTCATCTTGGCCTTGCGGTTTGTGCACTTGGGATTATTGTTTCTAGCAGTTACAGCACTGAGAAGAACGTTAAGATGCATTTAGGGGATAGTGTTAATGTTGGTCAATATACCTTTACTCTGAAGAGTATTGTTCCACTTAAAGGGCCAAATTACACAGGTGTTACCGCAAATGTCTTAGTCACCAAAGCCGGTGAGTTTATAGCAAATCTGGGAGCTCAGAAACGTAACTTTACTCGGGATCGGTACACCAAGACGCAAGCCGCTATTCATGTATCGCCTTTCCGTGATTTGTATGTGTCGTTGGGTAATCCAATTGGTACCGCGTGGGGAATGCGAATTTACAATAAGCCTTTAATCCGTTTCATTTGGGCGGGGGGCTTTTTGATGTTGTTTGGTGGTTTGCTTTCGTTACTCGATAGACGATATCGCTTGATCAGCAACACACAGGAGTACTAATGCGTACGGCAAGACTCAAAACAACACTGCCACTTTTGCTTTTTATTGCACTGGTCTTTTTTTTATACCGAGGGGTGTTTGTCAATCCGAGGATATTACCATCGGCATTGATTGGTAAACCGGTGCCGCATTTCTTATTACCCTCTTTAACGCATCCAGCGCGAACATTTACCCAGAAAGATCTTAACGGGCATTTGTCATTGGTGAATGTCTGGGCGACTTGGTGCATGGTGTGCAAGGTCGAACATCCAGTACTCATGGCTATTGCGAAGACGCATACCCTACCTTTGTATTCATTAGACTACAAAGATAATAAGCAAGGGGCACAGGCGTGGCTGAAGACAGAAGGTGATCCTTACCAACTAACCGGGTTTGACGTGCGGGGTAATACTGCGATTAACTTTGGGGTGTATGGTACACCAGAGACTTTTTTAGTTGATACTCATGGCGTGATCCGTTTTAAGCACGTAGGGGCTATGACTATGGCGGTGTGGCACAATCAGTTTGTTCCGCTTATCCAAAAATTAAGGCTGAAGAAAGTAGCATGAGAAAAATCGTTTTTTTACTTTTGATGATACTGTGTGTGTCTTCGTTTGCAGCAGTTACTGAGCTGACTCAGTTTGAGTCGCAGGCCCAGCGTCAACAGTTCGTCAACTTGACTAAGCAGTTACGTTGCTTGGTTTGCCAAAATGAAGATCTCTATGATTCGAATGCAAAACTTGCGGCTGATCTGCGACGCCAAGTCGCCCAGAAGATCCGTCAAGGCCAAACTGATGCGCAAATTAAAGCCTATCTGGTCGCCCGTTATGGTGACTTTGTGTTGTATTCCCCTACATTCAATCAAACAAATTTATTGCTTTGGTTCGGACCGTTCGCCTTTCTTCTAATAGGTGTATGGTGGTTACTTAGAACAATCGTCAAGCAGACGAAGGAGGATTCGGCATGAGTGTTTTTTGGAGCTTGATGGTTGCCATGCTTTTTGTGGCCGCACTCGTTGCTGTTACTCCACTGCTTAATGCGAATGAGCAGCCTAGAAAGGTGGGACTTGCTGTGTGTCTGGTTGGGGTTGTGGGAGTTTTGTCACTTGGTTTGTACCATCGGTTAGGGGATGCGCCTGGCTTGGAGCAGCAGCTAGAGCTCAAAGTTGCCGCCAAGCACTTACACAAATCTCCCCAAGCGTTTGCTAGTCCGGAAGCGGTGATCACTACCATGGTAGCGCAAATGAAAAAACACCCAGACAGTGTGAGAGGTTGGCAGTTGCTGGGACAACTGTACATGAGTATGCAGCTTTTTAATAAAGCGGTGCCAGCTTATGCAAAAGCGTATACATTAAGGCCCGCTGACATGGCGATACTCGAGGACTATGTGGAGGCCTTGTTTTATGCCAATCATAATAAGTTGACCGCAGAAACGAGACAGGATCTTAAGAACATCCTTGCAAAAGCACCACAAGATATCAAAGCAGTTAACCTTTTGGCTTTAGATGCTTATACGCGTGGTGATTACAAACAAGCGATTGCACATTGGCAATCATTAAAGTCACGATTTTCCAAGGGATCAGCTAGGTATCAGCTAGTTGATGCTGCAATCAATAGAGCAAAGGCAAAACTCCAAGCTAAATCAACCTCATCAAAATAGAGTATATTTTTGAGTAACAACCTCATTAATAGTTGCCAGATGACACCATGAATGAGTGGCTCGATGGCTTTTGCTTACACGAAGCAGCCAACATTTGAGACCGCGTCAATGTTAATTCTCGTATCTCCAGTAGGTGCCTAATCACTATCACTGATTGAGCGGCCTAACTAAATCCGTAATAATCTCGCCACTTAAGTAGTGGTGAGTAGGGGACCTGAGTTCATGCCAGAAAACACCGAAGTAAAAGAGAGGGTGACCAGCCCCCAATTGCACGATGGCGTCACATTCGATAGTAAAGGCAATACGGTTATTACAAACTGCTACCAGGCGGTGGTAGGTAAAACGGGAGCACCTCTTTATACTTCGATAGTCAAATCCTTAAGTCAAATGGTGGGAGTGGATTTCGCGCATATTGGCATAGTGGCTGCCCCTGGGCAGATTGAGACATTAGCTTTTTGTGAGCGGGGTAGTACTTCGGCAGCAGTTCCGTACCAGTTGATAGGAACACCTTGCGAGCGTACTTTGAGCAAGGGCTTTTGTGTCCACTTAGATAATATACAAGCGCATTATCCTGACGATGAACTATTGAAGGTATACAACATACAAAGTTACATTGGCATGGAGTTTAAAAATAGCACAGGTGATGTGCGCGGGCTTCTCTGTTTGTATGATACAAAACCACTACAAAAGCCAGTGGGGGATAACCTATTTCAGCTGATGACGTTATTTTGCGAGCGAATTGTTACCGATATTTGTCGGCATAAAGCTGAGAGTCAACTGGAAGAGTTGCAGCAAGCATTGATTGACAGAACGCATAAAAATGCCACGCGTGAGATTGCAACAGGAATAGCTCATCAAATCAGTCAGCCGCTGACAGCGTTGATGCTATACATTAATGGTTGCCAGGATGTAGCAAAAAAGAACAATGTTGCGATTGAAGTGCAAACGTTATTGCAAAAAATCAAGCACCAGGCGACCCGCTGTTTAGCAACTGCAAAGGAAATAAAGTCCTTTTTGCGTACGAATGAGTTAGTAAAGTCGCGTGTTGATGTCAAAGCAGTTATCCGTGAAACAGTTGAGCTAATTCGTCATGATCTGCAAAAGCAAGCAATTTGTACTGAGCTAGAGTTGACGGAAGAAGCGTCATTTATCGAAGCGGATAGATACCAACTGCAACAAGTTCTGCTTAATCTCATTGAGAATGCGCGTGAAGCATTTGATTCTAGAGCTAACTCAGCGAAGCGTATTACGCTAGAGCTAAAGCGTGCTGGGCAAAAGCTGATATTACGTTTTAGTGACAATGGGCCTGGGATTGAGCCTTCGCAATTAGAGCGCGTGTTCGAGCCCTTTGTAACGAGTAAAGCAGGTGGTATCGGGGTAGGGCTGAGTCTGGTCCGAGCGATTGTCACGGCTCATGGTGGGCAAATAGCCGCCACCTCTAGCGAGTCGGGCGGCGCGTGCTTTGTCATAGAGCTACCCGTGCGGTGAGCGCTTGATTGCCGCGGCAAAAACTGATACAACTTCCCCTCTTTTTTCAGCATTCGCAGTGAGTTTTGTATGTGGTTTAAGCAGTGTCGGTTTTATCAATTACTTGAGTCCATTCCTTACGACTTAGAAGATCTTGAAGCCAAGGCGTTGACCGAAGAGTTCCAATCTTGCTCACCTTTAGCGCCGATGACCATTGGTTTTGTCCCTGTGATCGATAAAGAGAATGCCCCCTTGCTGCATGCGGCAAATGGTTTTATTGGTATGCGTATGCGCGTGGAAGAGCGCCTATTGCCTGCAGCGGTTGTACGTGAAGCGGCAGAGGCCCGTGCGCAAGAAGTCGAAGACAAAGAAGGGCGTCGCGTGGGGCGCAAAGAGCGCCAAATGCTAAAAGACGAAACTTACCTGCAAATGCTACCAAAAGCGTTTACTCATTCCTATTACATGAATGCCATCATCGATACACAAAATGATTTGTTGTTTATTGATAATGTCTCTAATGCCAAGCTGGACTTAGCCTTGGGGTTGATTCGCAAGACCTTGGGCTCACTTAAAATCACTTTACCAGAGACTAACCGTCCGGCACGCTTGATGACCAAATGGGTGCTAGAGTATGAGATTGGCGAGCACTTTGTGATAGATGAGTCTTGTTTATTACAACGCGAAAAAGATGAAAAAGCTAAAGTAAAATTCACCAATCAAGATCTAGATGCAGCCTGTGTCAAAGATCTGATTAACGAAGGGCATGAAGTCACCCAACTAGTCATGACTTATCAAGAACAATGTCGCTTTACACTCAAAGATTCGTTAGCGATAGGGCCGATTCAGTACTTGGAATTTATCGATGAGCAGCGTAAAGAATATGCTGACGATGAGCGTGCTTTCCAACAAGATGCGGACTTTACGTTATCGTCACAGCTATTGCGTGAATTGGTGAGTGCTATTTTAGCGTTAGTGACAGAGGCTGCTCATGCTGAAAAAGAAGGGGCGCACAGCGAACAGCAAGCCCCTGAGTTTGATGTGGTAGTATAAAAAACACAAGTAATTTTTATTAAATCCAGCGAAGACCAACAGCATATTCTTGACTCACTGCTGGGTTTTCTGGAGAAACGGGTGACTCCCGCATTATCCTTTCTCTGTCATCCGATCACACATATCAAAGCGAAAACGCATTAAGCTTAACTCCCCATGATAGTGGCAAGTATAAGAATACCTTATAGGAATGAGGTTTTGCCACCACTTGCCGCTTTTGCCACTCGGCAAAGTAAGACAAAACTTTAGTTTTTTATTTGCATGCTAACTTCTTGAATGAATGAGATAACTCGCTTGGCATAGCCTTTGCAAAACTCTTTGCGAACACAAGGAGAGTTATCATGGGAAATTTCGATCCGATACTTGGAATACATGCAAGAGCAATGCAAGTACGGGCAAAACGACAGGAAGTCATTGCCAATAACTTGGTGAATGCGGATACCCCAGGATTTAAAGCTCGTGATCTGAATTTTAAAGAGGTACTACGCAGCGAGACAATGCAGCAAACGGGTCTAGGGATGGCAAAGACCAGTGGCATGCATATCTCTGGTACCACGCCAATGATTGATGTTTCCTTAATAGAAAGAGAAGGACTACAAGCGGCCAAGGATGGCAATACGGTAGATGCCGAGCTTGAAAAAGTCTTGTTCTCAAAGAACAGTATGGATTACCAGTATGAGCTTAATCGCGTTGATGGGGTAATAAAATCAATGCGCTTGGCAATTAAAGGAGAATAAGGATGTCATTTGGTAAAGTCTTTTCAATTGCTGGCAGCGGCATGAGCTCACAACTAGTGAGGCTAAACACCATCGCGAGTAACTTAAGTAACTCTAGCACAGTATCCAGTACCGAAGATGGTGCCTATCGTGCGAAAGTACCGGTGTTTGCAGCAGGGATGCCTAAAGTCGATGAATTCGGCGAAATCCTTGAAAATACAATGAATAGCGAAGCTTCAGCGGGCGTGCAGATCTTAGGGGTGGTAGAAAGTGCGAAACCAGTTCGCGCAGAATATAATCCTAATCACCCGCAAGCTAATGGTGATGGCTATATTTACCGTTCAACGGTAAGTCCAATCGAAGAGATGGCGAACATGATGTCCGCCTCACGTTCTTATCAAACCAACGTACAAATCATGGAAACAAGTCGTGACTTGATGATGCGTACTATACGTATCGGTCAATAGGGAGAGTAGCGATGACAGATAATGTAAGTCTATCCACACTGGGAATAAAAGATTATACCAACGCAGGTGTGGCCAGTACCAATAAGACAGCGGCGGAGCTTGATCAGGAAGATTTCTTCGCGCTACTCGTCGCACAACTTGAAAATCAAGATCCGTTGAAGCCTCAGGATAATACGGAATTTGTCACTCAAATGGCGCAGTTTACCCAGCTTGATAGTACACAAGCATTACAAAGCTCTTTTGAGGAATTTGTGGCGACTCAGCAGTCCAATCAAGCGTTGCAGGCTTCCGCTCTCGTTGGACGTAATGTCTCTATTGAGACGGATAAAGCCTTACTACAAGATGGCAAAGTGGTTAAAGGTGCTGTTGAACTGGATGCTACTGTCAATGATATGAATGTTTCAGTTTATTCTCAATCAGGACAATTGATCCGAGAAATTCCTATTGGTCGTAAAGAAGCGGGTACGGTGAATTTTAGTTGGGACGGATTGAATGATGGAGGGGATGCCGTTCCGGCAGGATCTTACATTGTGAAAGCCACGGCGACTGTAGGTGATCAAACCGTACAGTTACCGACAGCGATGCAAGCGAATGTGAACAGTGTCACATTGGGTAATACTGCACAAGGAACACAGGGATTGGTGTTGAATTTAGCTGACTATGGGGCGGTTAGATTCGATCAAATCAAAGAAATAAATTAAAAATAATTGTGTTGTAGTGACGTAAAAGCAATTTTAAGTGGCTACAGCGTGTTGACTGTAAAAGGAGTTAGTCTATGTCAACTTTTAATACTGCACTAAGTGGAATGACCGCAGCGTCAACTGATATGCGCGTCACAGGTAATAACATCGCAAACGCGAGTACACATGGTTTTAAGCAAAGTGATAGTATCTTTGCTGATATTTATCAGGTGAGCTCATTAGGTGTGTCAGGTTCGACCCCTGGTTCGGGTGTGCGTGTCGCTGATATTAAGCAAGACTTTAGTCAAGGTGGCTTAGATTTTACTAGCTCGCCACTGGATCTGGCGGTTTCTGGTTCCGGATTTTTTATCGTGGAAGACGTGAATACACGAACGTATACACGTGCCGGTAACTTTGGTGCAGACAGAGACGGTGTGATTGTCAACAATACAGGACAATCTTTGCTTGCGTATCAGGTAGATGACAATGGTGCCTCCACAGGGGTACTTTCTTCAGTCACGATTGATCGCTCGGATTCACCACCAAATGCAACCACTGATGTCACTATGTCGGTGAACCTCAACTCAGCCGAAGTTGCCCCGGCAGAGCAGTGGCTAGGAACGTCAACTTTTGGCGGAAACCTACCTTCGTCAGACACCTACAATCAGGTGACGTCAATGGCGATTTACGACAGTGTGGGATTTGAACATGTACTGACAGCATACTTTGCCAAAACCGACTCACCCAATATTTGGGAAGTGAATTTCCAGGTCGATGGTCAAGACATTGATAACCCGACTTCACGTACCAATGAAGTGGATAGTTCTTCTAGCACATTAGCGACAGCCGGTGTGATGACAACGCTTGATGCTGGCGACTTAACGATTAACGGTACGGCAGTTCCCGATCCCTCAACTTTAGGTCTGCCTGCTTCTCCCTGGGCAGATGCTGATGCAAATGCAAGTGCTTTTTCAATTGCGGCAGCTATTAACAATGGCACCGGCACTCACGGTGTTTCTGCCAGTGTCAATGATGTAGTAGTTAACCTTGGGACTTATGTGCCTGATACAATGGTAGCAGGCCAGTTTACGATAAATGGGGTAGACATTACTCCGGCAGGTGCGACGGAGACTGACTTGCTTAATGCGATTAATGCACCGGCGACACAAGCGGCTACTGGTGGGGTTGTGGCAAGTACAGATAGTGGCGGTAATATACTGCTTACCTTGCCTGCAACCGCACCTGATGCGGGACGCAATATTGTGGTAAGCACTGATGGTACAGCCGCGACGGCGACGTTCACTAACTACACTTTAAGTGCCGCGTCGACTCAGGCACAACGTGGGACATACACGCTATTGTCTAATTCACAAATGACAATTGCTGGGAGTGCCCCGGGGGATGTTGATCTAGCGGCAAATGTTTATACTGCTCCATGGGTCATGACATTTAATAATGACGGTAGTCTGAATGCCGCGTCGTCTGATAATGTCGAGTTAGTGTGGACGCCTCTGGACGCTTCAGGATCACCGAACGGAGCAGTTTCACCGCAAACATTTACCATTGATCTGGATAATTCAACGCAATTCGGTAGTTCTTTCTCGGTCCAAGCGGCCACGCAAGATGGTTTTACCTCTGGACGTCTCTCAGAAATTGATGTGGATGAAGATGGTTTTTTAAATGCACGTTTTTCTAACGGTCAAAGTCAAGTGTTGGCACAAGTTGTGCTTGCATTCTTTGAGAATGAGAATGGTCTCGACGCGAAAGGTGACACCTTATTTGGTGAGACTTACGAATCAGGCCAACCGGTGATTGCAGGACCGGGTACTTCAGGGCTGGGTAAAATCCAATCCGGAGCACTTGAGAGTTCGAATGTGAATTTGACCGATGAGCTCATCCGCTTGATTATCAATCAACGTGATTTCCAAGCGAATGCGAAGTCAATTGAAACCGCGAATGCAATCACTCAGACGATTATTAATATTCGTTAGAGGATAGTTGCTTATGGATAAGATGCTGTATGTTTCATTAACGGGAGCTGAACATATTTTCAAAGGTCAAACGATTGCGGCAAATAATTTGGCAAACGTGAATACCGTGGGTTTCAAAGCTGATTTACAACAGGCAGAAACTCAGCAAATATACGGCGGAACTCATCCAACGCGCTACAATGTCCTTTCAAAAGAATCCGGTGCCGACTTGACATCGGGTTCTGTCATTAAAACAGATAGAGCTTTAGACGTCGCAATCCAAGGTGATGGTTGGTTTGTGGTGCAAGCTGCTGATGGCGAGGAGGCCTATACTCGCGCAGGTAACTTTCAATTAACGCAAACCGGCCAGTTAGTGAACGGCAGTGGTTTGCCTGTCCTTGGCGAAGGTGGGCCGATAGTGATCCCACCTGCGACTAAGGTCGAAATTGGCACTGATGGTTCAATTTCCGTCATTGCCCAGGGGGCAGGCCCTGAAGAGGTGACGCTTTTAGACAGACTTCGAGTCGTTAATCCTGAATTCAACAACTTAAAGAAAGGTGATGATGGTTATTTCCGTACCAAAGACGGGGAGCCGGCATTACCAGCAGCTGGCATAAAAGTTGCTTCAGGTATGTTAGAAGGCAGCAACGTAAATGCTGTCAGTGAGTTGTTAAACATAATGTCGCTTTCGAGAGAGTTTGAAATGCAGATGAAGCTGATGAAGCAAGCAGAAGAAATCTCTACCGATACAGCAAGCATTATGAAAGTAGGTTAAACGGACTTTCCAAGGAGAGGAATTATGCATCCAGCACTATGGGTAGCAAAAACAGGGATTGATGCACAGGATATACAAACGCAAACCCATGCGAATAACCTTGCCAATATCAATACCAAAGGTTTCAAGAAAGACAGCGCTATTTTTGAGAGCTTGTTTTACCAAACGGTAAGACAGCCAGGTGCAAATGGTGATGAAGATACACAGTTGCCAACAGGTTTAATGCTAGGAAGTGGTGTTAAAGTCGTTGGAACGCAAAAAGTTCACACCATGGGTGATCTGACGCAAACGAATAAAGCGCTAGACGTGGCAATTGATGGCCGCGGATTTTTGCAGGTAACCATGCCAGATGGCACGCTTGGTTATACGCGTAATGGCGAGCTTAACATGGATGAAGACGGTAACTTGGTGACTATAGGTGGGTACTTATTAGAACCTAACATTGTTATTCCACAAGGCGCACAAAGTATAACTATTGCAAATGATGGAGTTGTGTCTGTCGTTGAACCAGGATCAACCGTGCCCAGCCAAGTAGGTCAGTTACAACTAGCCGACTTTATCAATCCAGCGGGTTTACAACCCATTGGTCAAAACCTTTTTGCTCAGACGGTTGCAAGTGGTGATCCACAAGTCGATAACCCAGGTAATACTGGCTTGGGGCGTTTGATGCAAGGGACGATTGAAGGCTCGAATGTAAATGCGGTTGAGGAAATGGTAGGTCTGATCACTACTCAACGCGCGTACGAGAGTAATGCAAAAGCTATCTCAGCAGTGGATGAGATGTTGCAATTTGCTAATCAAACGATTTAGTAGATAAGGATTAGTCAAATGAGAATACTAAAGCAAACATTACAACTAATGGTTATTCTCATGCTGTTTGCAGGTTTGGCGGGGTGTGCTTTACTTAACCCCCCCAAGCCTGATGATCCGAAATTTGCACCGGTTGCCCCCGAGCGTATGCGGCCTCCTGCTGAAAATAATGGTGCCATTTTTCAGTCTGGTTTTTCACGTAACTTGTTTGAAGATAGACGAGCGTCACGCGTAGGGGACATTATCACTATCGTACTAGAAGAGACAACTCGTTCGAGTAACGATTCATCAACAAATAATTTTAAAAATAGTGATACGCAGGTGTCAGCGCCGAGTGTGTTTGGATCAGTAAAAGCGTTAAATACGAATGAAAGTAAAATATTACCCAATTTAAATTCTGCTTTTAATAACCAAATAACGGCTGATAGAACATTCAATGGATCATCTAAAAGCAATCAAAACAATCGGCTCATTGGAACAATTACGGTGACAGTTTCAGATGTGCTCCCCAATGGAAATTTGATGATTCGCGGTGAGAAATGGATACACCTCAACCAAGGGAAAGATTACATTCGTTTAACTGGGATGGTACGCCCTGAAGATATTACTTCTGAAAATACAGTTGCTTCAAATAAAATTGCGGATGCAAGGATTGCCTACAGTGGAACAGGTCAGAACAATGACGTGAATGTGATGGGATGGCTAGCAAGGTTCTTTACAACAGCGTTCTTCCCACTCTAAGGATAAGATTATGATGAATCATTTTAAATCGACAATGACCGTGCTACTCCTTAGTCTGGTGAGTGTGTTATCGAATGCCTATGCTGAACGTATTAAAGATTTAA
>JAUHZG010000077.1 GCA_030425845.1 Gammaproteobacteria bacterium | reverse complement strand
ACTGTTGGCGGAGCATATCTTGATGAAATTAGCCCAGAAAACGGAGCAACCGGTTGTTTCATTGACGCAGGCGGCGTTGGACGCTTTACGGGCTCACCACTATTCGGGTAACATCCGAGAGCTTGAAAATATCTTGGAGCGTGCAGCGACTTTGTGTGACGGAGAGAGTATTGATGCTCAAGATTTGGCGCTACCACAGTTGTCTGACGATGACGCTTCGGCAACGGTGACGCCACAAACAACTGGCACGCAAAACTTAGATCAAATCCTCGATAATGAAGAAGCAAAACGGTTAGTGGATGCCCTAGAGCAAACGCGTTGGAATAAAACCAAGGCAGCGAAGTTACTCGGGATCACCTTACGGGCCTTACGTTATCGACTAGAGAAATACAATATTCAATGAATGTGACAACTGAGAAAAAACAGCTACTCAAAGCGCTTGGTATTGAATACTGGCACAAGCCTGAAGTTAATGTACCAGCAGATGAGCTAGCAGCGCCAGTGACAACACAGACTCCAGTCGATGCATTATCAATCGAACAATTACGCGAGAGGGTGGCGCACTGTGAACGGTGTGAATTACATTGTTCACGCACACAAACCGTATTCGGCGTGGGGGCGCTGGATGCGGATGTGATGTTTGTGGGTGAGGCGCCAGGACAACAAGAGGATCTCAAAGGTGAACCGTTTGTCGGGCCGGCAGGGCAGTTGCTCGATAAAATGCTGGCAAGTATTGAGCTATCAAGACAAACAGTGTTTATCGCCAATGTCTTAAAATGCCGCCCACCGTTTAATCGTGATCCTAGCGCCGAAGAGGTTGCCTTATGTACCGCTTATCTTGATAGACAGATTGGTTTCATCAAACCCAAACTCATCGTCGCCCTTGGCCGTATTGCCGCCCATTACTTATTGCAAACAACCACTTCACTCGCCAACTTACGCGGGACAGTACATACCTATCACGCGACGGGGACACCACTTCTAGTCACTTATCACCCCGCGTACTTGTTGCGCACACCTGCCGATAAACGCAAGGCCTATCAAGACTTATTGCAGATCAAATCAATGATCACACAAGATGATTAGGATGATCTTTTTAAATACGCATCCCAGCCGGCTTGTTTGTACTTCAAGGCCTCTTGTAACGGGTCATCTGCTTCGACTATCCCGCGCCCAACGATGATGACATCGCTTTGTCGTTCACCGATGACTACCTCAGGTGTTGAGTATTGCTGACCTAGCGCGCCGCCACTTTGGAAGCGAACGCCCGGAGTCATATGAATGAAGCCTGGATCGTCAACTAGCTTACGACCACTAATAAAGCCAAAAACAAAGTCTTTGTGTAGTAGCGCAAGCTCGATAGCTTTCTCGGTATAGTCACCCGTGCACAGACTGCCTTTTGAACTCATCTCGGCGAGGATCAAAAGGCCATTGCCTTTGGGCAGACCGACTTGCTTTAATCCTTCAACTGTTCCAGGGCCCGCGATAATGTGCGCATTGGTGATGGGCGCCCAGTTCGCAATCTGAAAGGGACCTTGTTCGTATTGCATGACTACAGTATTGCCGATGTCGGCGAACTTGCGATCTTCAAAGATCAAGAAATTATGCATCTTAGCCAGTCGCGTAAGTTCCGTGATCATTTGATCAGATGCATCTTGCATAATATCGATATGTGTTTTGAATACACAAATGTGTGGGCCCAGTGAGTCGGCAAGTTGCAGCAATGCCTCTGCGCGAGTGACATCAGCTGAGAGGGATAGGTTGCTTTGTTTATCGGTTATGATTTGTAATAGTTTTTTGGCGACGGGATTCGTGCAGTGTTCGATACGTTGGGCGTAACTTAGCATAGTGCTCTCTCATTTGCAGGCGTGGATGTAAGTCAATGTAGAGTGCCTTATCGCTAGAGTCAATCGTTACCGACGCTGTTTTTGTAGCTTACGTAAGTAGCGTGCAATATCAAAACAAATCAAACCTAGCAGGCCACACAGTAAGCAGAGGCCGGGTTTAGTCGTGACATTATCGACTTTATCCATTAACGCGAAAAAGAGATGAATAGCATAGAGCATCAGAGCCCCACCCAACATGCAAAATACAAGAATCAAAAGGGAAAATAAGTGTTTGATTTTCATTAGGGTAGTCTGGCATTGAGCTGGAAAAAGATCAAATAGGGAGGAGGATTTAAGTTTGTCTTAATATTTATCAGTTACAATACCTCATAAAATACACAATATATAACAACGTCACTTTATAATATGAGGAATCAAACAATGCCTAGTCAAGCGCGAAACTGTGCCCCAAAGCTTTCTACCCCTGTGACAGCCACCCAAACTCTCCTGCTATGGGTTTCATTATTTGCAGCTGTTGCCTCTACGGCGACGGTGGTGAATGAACAAGAGAAAAGAGTCATCATAGGTGCCTCTTTTTCTAAGACATATTGCCATGCCGGTGAGGGATGCCAGGTGCAGACAGAGCGAGTGGCTTCAATTGCAGAATCAAAGCTAGAGGAATACTTAACCACTGACATGTTGGTGTACCTTGCTAAATTAGAAGGTGAAGGTAGAGTAGACTCATTATTAATTAGAACAACGTACTCTCATCAGGGGGTGACTGTTCCTCTTTTGGTTAAAGTGAATTTGCACTTGGATAGAACGTTAGACCGGAAGCGGGCAGACAAACGCTGTCGTCATCAAAATCCCATTGATTTTTATATAGACGACACATCGGATGTGGATTTTGGTGACAATTTGCCGGTCCTTAAACCCGCTGGGCTAGGTTTCCGCAGCAATCCATTAACTTTATTTAGTTCTCCTATGCCAGAATTGATGCATGATCTAGGTGGCCAGCGACAGGGTCTTATGGCGGAGGTCGATCTAGGTGAGCTAGAGGGCTGCACTTTAGTCGGGGCGCGTTTTCAAGCAGATGAAGCATTTGCTGCAGCGTTCCATGCTGGTGAGCGGACTCCTGTACTCAATACACTTCGTAAAGTGCTAAAAGAAGTGAAGCGAAAAGTGAGGTTAGAAGTGCGAGCACATGGTGGATTGCAAGGAGTCTCGCCTTTGTTTGCAACGGCAAGAACGTCGCCACGAGCGTCTGAGACAACCGCCATGCGTGCAAAGCGAGAAGCACAGAAGCGACAACGGTTAGAGCAACGGAGCAAGCAGCGTCGAGGCGGCTATTCTCGTAGCATTTAATATAGAGATAATAACTGTGTGGTTGTGCGCTTTGTCTAGCGTTCATTGGTGCGCACAATCTTGGTGCTCAGCAGAGTAGGTACTCGCACAAGGCGTGATATTCAAACTAAAAACCTACAAATTGAAGTCGCACGGCTACCTATGCCACAATGGAATGAAAATGAGTTAAGCGCTACGCAAGCAGCAGGGACGGGTCGTGAAAGCCACAACAAAAACGCTATTGACCTCAAGGCGGTTTTTACCACTTTTTATCACGCAATTTTTAGAGGCGTTTAATGATAATGTCTTAAAAAATTCCTTAATGCTGTTAGTGACGTACAGTCTTGGTTTTTCAGCGAACCATTCTAAATATTACGTGCTACTCGCCAGTGGTTTATTTATCTTACCGTTTTTCCTGTTTAGTGCCACCGCAGGGCAGCTTGCTGATAAATACGAAAAAGCGATGTTGACACGATTTGTGAAAGTGATTGAAGTCATTGCTATGCAAGCTGCCGCGATCGGATTTCTCACACATAACTTAACGGTGCTCTACATTACGCTGTTTATTATGGGGACGCACTCGACTTTTTTTGGACCCATCAAGTTTTCTATTTTGCCAGAACATGTGCTAGAGCATGAGCTGGTGCTTGCCACTGCATTAGTCGAGTCCAGTACGTTTGTGGCTATTTTGCTCGGGGTGATTGTCACGGGCATGGTGATGCCTTTACCCACGTCACCGGAGATAGTTTCTTTTATCGGATTGGCAACAGCGGTAGCCGGTTTGATTAGCGCATTTTATATTCCGCGCTCCCTTCCGAATCAAGCTGACTTGAAGGTCTCCTGGAATATCTGGCGTGAGACCAAAAAGATCATGCATTTTGCCAAAGAGTCGCGCTCAGTTTTCTATTCGATTATCGGTATTTCCTGGTTATGGTTAATTGGCGCGATGTTTTTAAGCCAAGTACCCACTTTCTCTAAGCAAGTACTTGGGGGCGATCAACACGTCACCGCATTGTTGATTGCGACAATGGCCATTGGGATCGCTTTAGGATCGGCTATTTGTAACAAATTACAGCAGGGGTTAATTAATGCGAACTACGTTCCCTTCGCAGTGATTGGCATGACGATCTTTTTGATAGATTTGCATTTCGCCGGTCAGTTAGCCCTAGTGAAAACACAAGGTGGACTTCGCGGGATAGGAAGTTTTCTCGAGTACTGGAATGACTGGCGAGTACTGATTGATATGGTCATGCTGTGGGGCTTTGGTGGGATCTTTATCGTACCGCTGTACGCTATTTTACAGCATGATTCTGAAAAAGCTGTTCGCTCACGAGTGATTGCGGCCAATAATGTACTCAATGCACTTTTTATGGTGGTTGCCGCTGTGGTGGTTGCCATACTGTATGCATTGGGTGTTTCTGTGAACGGGGTGTTTTTATTAGCCGGGCTGGCTAATCTATGCATGCTTTACTTTGTCATCAAGATTTTGCCGCAAGCTATCGTGAAGTCTTTCCTAAAATGGTTACTCCAATTACTTTATCGTGTAGAAGTGAAAGGAATAGAGAATTACCATCAAGCAGGGCCGCGCTTAGTGATCATCGCTAATCATGTTTCATTTATCGATGCGATGTTATTATCAGCATTCTTACCCGGCAAAACCTTATTTGCTATTAATACCTATGTGGCACAAATTTGGTGGATGCGTCCTTTAGTGTCTTGGGGAGATGTGTTTGCGGTCGACCCGACTAATCCGATTTCACTCAAATCGCTGATTAAAGAAATTGCCAATGACAAACATTGTATTGTTTTTCCAGAAGGTCGTATTACGGTGACCGGGGCTCTGATGAAAGTGTATGAAGGGCCAGGCATGATTGCTGATAAAGCCAACGCCAAAGTGTTACCCATACACATCGAGGGGGCACAGTTTACTCCTTTCTCGCGCATGCGTGGGAAATTCAGGTTACGTCTTTTCCCAAAGATCACTTTAACTATCTTGCCTGCAAAGCAGTTTCACGTACCTGATGGATTACGTGGACGCAGACGGCGAGAATGGATTTCGTTAAGGTTATATGATGAATTATGCTATTTGAACTATGTCAGTGCCAATGTCCGTCAACGTCTGTTCCCTAGCTTAATCGAAGCGGCGCGGGTTCATGGAAAGAACACACCGGTCATTGAAGATATTAATCGTCATCCACTCGACTATAGTGAGCTCATACGCGCCTCGTTTGTGCTAGGACATAAGATTGCAAGGCACACCAGACGTCAGAAGCGGGTAGGACTATTGGTACCCAATAGCGTGGGAGCAGTGGTATCGTTTTTTGCTTTACATGCTTATGGCAAGGTCCCGGCCATGCTTAATTACTCAGCGGGCGCTAGTTTGATTTTGTCGGCAGTCAAAACAGCAAAAGTCAAATCCGTGGTTACGTCCAAGCAGTTTATTGACAAAGCCGGTTTATCGGACGTGATAACGCTACTCGAAGGGGAAGGGATCACCTTTATTTACCTTGAAGATATTCGTGCCCAGCTTTCGCTGGGAGATAAACTGTTGGGTGCTACTTATAATTTATTGCCGATGTTGGCCTATCGTTACACGGCAAGACGCGTTCGAGGCAGGCATCCGGCAGTGATTTTATTTACGTCGGGTTCTGAAGGTGCACCTAAAGGCGTACTCTTATCCCATAGCAATATCTTAGCGAACATTGGCCAGGTCCATTCAATGATTGATTTTAATCGTACGGATGTGGTGTTTAACGTATTGCCTATCTTCCATTCTTTTGGCCTCACTGGGGCGACTATTACTCCCTTGTTGTCAGGCGTGCGCGTTTTCTTTTATCCCTCGCCACTGCATTATCGTGTGATCCCAGAGTTAATGTACGATGCTAATGCAACGATCTTATTTGGCACGAACAGCTTCTTAAAAAAATATGCCAAGGCGGCACATCCGTATGATTTTTACTGTTTACGTTATATTTTCGCCGGGGCAGAAGTGATCACCGATGAAACTCGACATGAATGGATGGATAAATTTGGCAAATTTATTTTTGCTGGTTATGGTACCACTGAGACGGCGCCTATTTTATCGATGAATACACCGATGCACCATAAGGCAGGTTCTGTTGGACGTTTACTGCCTGCGATTGAATATAGACTTGAGACGGTGGATGGGGTGGCACAAGGCGGTAGGTTGTGGGTGAAAGGCCCGAATATCATGTTAGGGTATTATCTAGCGGATAATCCGGGGGCTTTAGTGCCGCCACAAGACGGTTGGTACGATACCGGTGATATTGTCGATATTGATGAACAAGGGTTTGTTACGATCTTAGGTCGCGCTAAGCGATTTGCTAAAATTGGCGGTGAAATGGTGTCACTAACGGCCGTTGAAGTGGCCATTAACCAACTATGGCCGGATTCAATTAACGCGGTACTTGCTGTGGCTGATGACACAAAGGGTGAGCAGATCATTTGTTTTACTGAAAATACACAAGCAAGCCGTGCGGAACTTGTCGCGCACTTCAAGGCACAAGGCCTCGCCGAAATTTACCTGCCGAAACGGGTAGAAGTCAAAGACGATATTCCACTGTTAGGCAGTGGTAAAGTCGACTATGTCACACTTGAAAAGAATACGTAATGCTCCGAGTGTCTCTATTTCAAGTAGCATGGGTATGGCTGGTTGAAGCATTATCGTAAGTTATCCTCGAAAGTGCCGCTAGCATAGTGTGAATCCTAATGAGGTGTTGTAGTCGCCAGACATAGCTTGAACCCTTGCCTCATTCCCCGTACACTTTTGCGCAAACCACTAAAAGGAGTAGGGCATGCGCAAGAAAATCGTTGCTGGTAACTGGAAAATGCATGGCAGCCCCGAGTCTGTTACCAGTTTGTGTGAAGGCTTAGTCAATGGGGTGAATGCGAGTGCCCCCGAGTGTGCGCTCATCGTCTTTCCTCCTTTTGTCTATCTATCTCAAGTACAAGCCGCCTTAGCGGGAGCACAAGTACATCTTGGCGCACAAAATGTCAGTCAATTCGACGAAGGCGCCTATACGGGTGAAATCTCAATCAATATGCTCAAAGCCAGTGGTTGCGAATATGTTTTAATCGGCCACTCAGAGCGGCGCCATGTCTTTGGTGAGACCTTGGAGACGGTGGTGGCGAAATTCAAACAAGCCAAGCAAATGGGGTTAACCCCGATCCTTTGCGTGGGCGAAACCCTAGAAGAGCGCGAGGCGGACAAGACTAGTACCGTACTGGCGGCCCAGTTGCAATCAGTCTGTGAGGCTTTGCCTGGTGATACCACGGTGTTTGATGGAGCGGTGATTGCTTATGAACCCGTCTGGGCCATCGGTACAGGCAAGAGTGCAACTCCTGAACAGGCGCAAGCGGTACATGCCCAGATCCGACAATTTTTGACGGAAATCGGACAAATTAACGCGAATAGTGTTTCAGTACTTTACGGCGGCAGCGTAAAGAGTGATAATGCCGCGCAATTATTCGAACAGCCTGATATTGATGGTGCCCTTGTTGGCGGCGCATCACTAGACGCTGATCAGTTTATGAGGATAGCTTCATGCAACAAATCATCTTAATTATCCACGTCGTGGTCGCGATTGCCTTAGTAGGCTTAGTGCTATTGCAGCAAGGCAAAGGCGCAGAAGTGGGGGCGGCATTTGGAAGTGGGGCATCACAGACAGTTTTTGGGAGCCAAGGTTCTAGTTCTTTCTTATTTAAACTAACAGCAGGGCTTGCAGCTATCTTTTTGCTCACCAGCCTCGTGCTTACCCGAATGGCCGCGATGGATTATCATCATCAAGATAATGGGAGTGTGATATCACAGACACTGCCACAGACAACAAACACGGATAATAATGTCGTGCCATTACCTGGTAACAACAAAACCTCACCGTTACCAACAAAACAACAATAAGTTTACTAGCCGAAGTGGTGGAATTGGTAGACACGCTATCTTGAGGGGGTAGTGGTTGCAAAACCGTGCCGGTTCGAGTCCGGCCTTCGGCACCAACACACTGGGGGAAAATGTGTTAGAACAATATTTTCCGATCTTAATATTTTTATTGATCGGAGCGGCGCTTGGAATTGCGCCTATCGTCCTTGCCTGGATTGTCAGTCTTAAACGTCCCGACGCACAAAAACTAGCCCCCTATGAGTGTGGCTTTAAAGAGTTTGAAGATGCCCGTTTGCCGTTTGATGTACGGTTTTACTTGGTCGCTATCTTGTTTATCCTCTTCGATCTCGAGACAGCGTTTTTTATCCCGTGGTCTGTGGTGTTACGTAAAATCGGCTCACCTGGATTCTGGGGAATGATGATCTTTTTGACCTTGCTCGTTGTTGGTTTTGTCTACGAGTGGAAACGAGGGGCGCTAGAATGGGAGTAGCCGAGTCAGTACAAGAAAAAGGGTTTGTCACGACGTCTGTTGATGCCTTAGTCGGCTGGGCGCGTGGTGGTTCGATGTGGCCAATGACATTTGGACTGGCGTGTTGTGCGGTAGAGATGATGCACGCCGGCGCATCACGTTATGACTTAGATAGGTTTGGTATTATTTTCAGACCTAGTCCTCGGCAATCCGATGTGATGATTGTCGCTGGGACACTTTGTAACAAAATGGCACCGGCTTTGCGTAAAGTTTACGATCAAATGTCAGAGCCGCGCTGGGTGATTTCTATGGGCTCGTGCGCTAATGGCGGTGGATATTATCATTACTCTTACTCTGTGGTACGCGGCTGTGATCGCATTGTGCCGGTCGATGTGTATGTACCAGGTTGTCCACCGACTGCAGAAGCCTTGCTATACGGCATTTTACAGCTGAAAAATAAAATTAACCGCACGACGACAATCTTCCGTCAGGGAGAGCCTGCATGAAACAAAAAGTAATTGATTCTTTGTTGCTACGTTGGCCTGAGCTTGAGTCTAATTTAACAGTCGAGCACGGGGAAGTGACTATCGAGCTAGGCGCTAAAGCGGCACGTGATGTGTTAGTGACATTGCGTGATGGCGCGGATTATTGTTTTGATACCCTGATCGATGTGTGCGGTATGGACTATGCCACTTACGGCTTGAGTGAATGGCAAACCAATGAAGCGAGTAGCAGTGGCTTTGATAGAGG
>JAUHZG010000076.1 GCA_030425845.1 Gammaproteobacteria bacterium | reverse complement strand
CAAACTCATCCACTCACTGGACGTCGGCTCAGCGTCGTGTAGCGTGCTGCATGACGCAGCCGACAACCGGGTACGCTGGATGACAAGACGCTATAGCTGGCCCAAGGGGCATTGGAACTGGCCGGTCAGCCTCACCCATCAGCACGGGGTTCGTGCCGGGCAGATGGTCTTTACCGGCGGGCAGGTTGATCTGGACACCGAAGGCGTGGTGCGTAACCCTGGCGACATCCACCGGCAATGTGACGCTGCAATGCGCTACATGACGGATGTCCTGACGGATTTGGGCGGGGGCGTCGAAGATCTGGTCCGGCTGGTGGTTTATTTCGTCGGTGACGCTGCGGCCGAGGTGGGCCTGCTGGATCAGCCCATGCAGGTGGCGATCTACACATACCTTCAACGTCCCACCCAAGCCCTATCGAGCTGATGCCTACATGGGAGCGTAGAACCAAAAAAGGCATTACTTATTTCGTTTTCTTATTACTTCTCTCCGCAAGACACGTGCACACCGTCAGTGAAACATCATTTCGAGCAAGCGAACAAAAAGAACAAGTCGGAAAAACCGCAACCAAGGCCCTGCCGCATTTTAAGATTGAGACAAACCCAGATTACGTACTTGCCGTAGGGCTAGGCTCTAGTCTGCCAAATACCTTCTTCACACGCTCCGAAAAGTTGCTTGATTTCGTTAAAAAAGACTTACCCATCATTAGCAGCTGGTGGATCCCAGAGCACACTGACAGTGAGCTGTATTATCACCATACGAATTACATGGCTATCTTAAAGAGTGGCATTTTTTATCAGCTGAGCTTCTATGAGTTTGTGCCTCCCGATGATTATACTCATGATGTTCCTGAAGAGGCTCACAGTCACCCGCGCATTATTACCGTCGAACACTACGATGGCATAGCGGATAGTGACGTTTCTAAAAGCCACTACCAAAAACGCACTCTCACCTTATGTCAAAAAGCTCATGACTCTCTTGATAACAGTGGCACCCCCATATCCTATAATGGCTGCCAAGAGGACACACTAGCCGGCCTCACAATTGCTAACTTCGCTAGGTTCCAAGTAAAAACGCGTTACAGAGCGGTTGCAGGACTCTTTATCTTCTCCGCATTCATTTCTTTTCTAACTTGCTTACTCTCAGGTTACATCTCTGTCTATACCATGATGGGAGAAAAGTATGGCGAAGACTATCAACCGGGTGGCGATTATTTCAAATGGACGATTGCCTTAGGATGTTATTCAGCAGCCGGTCTAGGAGCAAACTTTCTTTGCTATATCTATTGGCACATCAAAAGAAATATTTTTAACAACATTTTTGAACCTAACAAAACACAACACGGTGCACTTGTAGAAGTGCCCCCAAGTCTTCGTCAGCGGCTCGGTGACTGCTGTTCGTCACTGTCGACTATCCTAAGCGGCATCTGGAAAGCGATTCCTTGGACCGTTGGTGGGTTAGCGAACTTTGCCCTCACCTGTATCGTCTACCTGAATGTAAGGCGAGCACTACTCATCTTGCTGAATGAGCAACTCGGCTTAAATAGAACGGTCACAACTGCTATCAGTGTGGCCACCGTACCGTTTATTTTCTTAGCCAACCTGTTCGGGCGTGGCTCACAGACCGCTAGCTTAATCAAAAGCCCTAGCAAACATTTCGCTAATGACGGCGACATAAAAAAACTCAATCAATCCATCAACAAAACAAATGAGCTTACCCTCAACTTGTGTGGCCAAGCCAGAATCAAAGAACACAATGTGGCAAAATTAATCTATGCCTTAGCACAGTTATTTGATGCGTACAACGCTAGTATGGCCGCTGGTAACGGCTTTTATAAGCTGTGTCATGAAGACTTAGGCTTGGACTCTGACAACGACGCTATCGTTGGCACAAGCTTTGGCCTGTTAGCTGTTTTTGCGGTGTCAGCGCTTGCTTTCACAGCCATTCCTGCCAACGTCAATTTTCAGCGCACTTACTTGTGGGCCCGCAGGCAGCTCTGTGCTGATGCTAGAATAGACAGCACTTCAGCTCATGACAGAAGTTCACTTAGAGTAAGTGGGTAAAGTACCAAAACAAGAGAATGTTGCGCATCACACAATTTTATGGCAAAATGCTCAAGTTGCGAACAGTTATGTCGTAACAAGTTGATATTCCGTAGACAAGATGTTCATGAGACTATCAATTTGGCTCAGGAGAGCTTGTAGGCTCATCTCATCAACGAGCAATCCTGGTAGTTAACGCCCAAAGCAGTACTTTGGGAAACATGCGTAACACGTTGATAGTGTTGCCCGTTTCTAAGGAGAGAAACCATGTTGTTACACCATTCTACCCATGCTAGACACACTAGCAAATTTACCCTTAACCATGCCCTAGTGACTATCGCCACAACCTTGGTCATGACCTGCGTTAAACCGCTAGTCAGTGAGCATTTTGCTTATCATCGCTGGCTGCGTACACAGGCAATACAAATGTTTGCGGTCGTCAACCGTGATTATGTTGAGGTTGAAAAGCCACTGCGCCTAAAGTCCAACGCTTGGCGACAACGCAATACGACCTTGATCTTAGCGTTACAAAACGCCGAAGTGATGTTCCCCAACGCACGAGAAATCCTGCAAGGGGCTATCAAGTGGCAACAACAGGTGGCAGAAACGACGTTGCCCGCGAGGCTTGTCGCCAAAGGAGAGCAGCGTTGGCAGGCGCGTGTGTTAAGTGAGCTAAAGCGTTTAGCTTAAAGCTACAGGCTAAAACGAAGCCGTATCAATGGTTACGGCCTGCTACAGTTGTCACCCTTTGGCTTTGACCAAAGGGTCCAATATGATTAGATTTTCTGGTCAAGCCAGAGAATGACAGGCCGTAGCGGAGATTAGCGCGCATCGCGTAGTCCACCACTACAAACTGGCTAGTTTAGCTTCACTTTAGCAAAGCGCCGTTTCCCCACTTGGTAAACGGCCTCGGTGCCCGCGTTTATCTCGCGCGGTTCGCTGAGCCTTTCGCCATCGATACGTACGGCGCCTTGTTTTATCATACGGTTTGCATCTGAGGTACTCGAGACCAAGCCCGCTTGCTTTAACAGCTGCGCGAGCCCAAGGGCTTCACCTTGGTTATCAATCGCAACCTCCTCAATCTCATCCGGCATCTGCCCTTGCTTAAAACGAGCGACGAAGTTTTCATAGGCTTTTTCAGCTGCAGCTTTATCATGAAAACGCGCGACGATCTCTTTGGCAAACATGACTTTGACATCACGTGGGTTTGCACCCGCTGCCACCTCAGCTTTCCACTTGGCAATGGTGTCATTAGATTCAAAGCTCAGCAAATCAATATAACGCCACATGAGTTCATCCGACGCCGACATCACTTTGCCAAACATTTCATCGGCCGGTTCGTCAATACCAATATAATTGCCAAGTGATTTTGACATTTTTTTCACGCCGTCTAAGCCTTCTATTAATGGCATAGTGATCACTGTTTGTGAAGGTTGTCCGTAATGTTTCTGTAAATAACGCCCCATTAGCAAATTAAACTTTTGATCGGTACCGCCAAGCTCCACATCCGCATGCATCGCGACCGAATCGTAACCTTGTAAGATAGGATATAGAAACTCATGAATCGCAATCGGTTGATTGGCTGAGAAGCGTTTGGCAAAATCGTCACGCTCTAGCATACGTGCTACCGTGTGAGTCGAAGCGAGTTCAATCATGTCAGCAGCGGATTTTTCACGCATCCATTGTGAATTGAACATCACCTTAGTTTTTGATTCGTCCAACACTTTAAAAACTTGTTTAGCATAGGTGTCAGCGTTAGCTTGCACTTGCTCGTGAGTAAGTGGCTGGCGCGTGACATTCTTGCCGGTTGGGTCGCCAATCATCCCGGTAAAGTCACCGATCAAAAACACCACTTCATGTCCTAAGTCCTGAAACTGGCGCATTTTGTTGAGAAGCACCGTGTGACCCAAGTGTAGATCGGGTGCAGTGGGATCAAAGCCTGCTTTCACGCGCAGCGTCTTACCGCTTTTTAAGGCGTCAAGAAACTCATCCTCGACTAAAATCTCATCGGTTCCACGCTTGATTAAGTCAAAAGCTGCCTGAAAATCACTCACTCTTCGCTCCTATGAGGGCTATCAATTAAAGCGCTTATGCTAATCGAGTGAGTGAAAAATTGCTAGCCCAAGCCTCTATAGACGCTTGCGATGTCGGGCTTAGGATTTGCCCGCTCTTTAGAATTAAAATGGAGAAATAAGGCTGCCTTGAGGCCAGCCAAGTTGCCCGTGGCTACTTCACTCTCCCTTGTCAGCCTTGCTTCACACAGAGGATGGAAAAATCGTTGGGTACTCCTGCTACTCCTGCTATGAGAGGATGGAGCAAGCCTAGCGATTTCTTCTCTGCGACTCTCGTCAAGCTCACTCTCACTATAAGCCGCCAGCAAAGAAGCCTGTTGCGTCCGTCGCAATGCTGCCAGCAGAGGAACTTGTTTCAAAATTGATTCTTTGGCTTGTAACCACCTTGATGTATCACCTGACTGAGCGGGCTCGCAAAATAATTGTCTCAATAACCCTCTTGCTGCTTCACTGCAATTAACAAAGTCATAACTTGTCATCAACCTAACTAAGAACGTCGAGTACACTCGTGCGCGCCATGACTCGTCTGTGCCTTCACCCGTTAGCACTTGCTTCATTATGCAAGCAAACTCAGCTTGCGTAATAGCTTCAGTAAGCGCGCGACGAAAATGCGTAAAATGAGGAAAGCTCATCCAGCTTTGAATAGGTTCATCTTCTTCTAGTATGTCGTGACAACCGATCGCAAAGCTATACAACCTATCGTGTAAAATGGCTCGTGTCGCTTCCTCTTGCTCAGGCAAAGTATCTGGCTGAGTGGTACATAAGCGGCGCAACTCGTCAAAACCAGGTGCATATCCACCAAGATAACTTAGCCGGTAGAGGCGAACTGCTCGGTTTAGATCCTTATGGGCACCTCGGCCTTGTTCGGTCAGTTGTGCGAGAGTAAACAAAGCTTTTTGGCAACCTTGGGCTGCCAATTCACGCACCTTACTCACATAGCCAATATCCGACAACTCAATACCCAGTACTTGCTGATGATCATACTGTGTGAGAATTAAAAGTAACTTTGCGTAAGTGCTGCCTAACGCGATAGCTTCTTCATAACAGTGCAGTACCTTGAGTATCTTAGCTCTATCCCCCCCCCTGTCATCAGCGGCCTCCCTTAGTGTGCGAGAAGCCAGGCTCATCCAGCCAATACACACGCCGCGAATGCCCGCTAGCTCTAATGCCATACCAACATTTCTTTTGATAAAGTCGTCTTGAGTTCGGCGAACCCGCACCCTCTCTTGTGTCAGCGTGAGTGGTCGACCTGTCTGTGCTCTTGTATCAAACTCAGCATGCAGCCTATCATTATCGAGTATTGCCGACTCAATAGGACTCAATCGGCGATAGGCATCCCTGAAAAAATCTTCATCTAGGCAAAGTAACGCACTGGCACTTCCTTGGCGAACAGCCTTAGTTAATAGCCTAACTGCTTTAGGTGAATTTCGATTCGCCGCAAGCAAACTAACATTTTGTAGAACCGTGGCCCCACTATTTCCCTTCCTACTCAGCTCTTTTAATCGGCGCTGCAAATCCCATGGCATTTCTCGCTGTCCTACGTCTCGCAAAGACAACACGACTAAGCGTAGCGTCGCCTCCTCATTCCCCGCCAACATCGCCTGTCGATAATATCCCCTCGCTATGCGAAGTGACTTAGCGCTTTGCGAGTGTCTGCTTTGTTGCAAACGTTTTGGAATGGCTGTCCATTGTGTTCGGTCACTCGCGGCAACTTCACTGCGTTCATCTTCTAGGTTGATCAGCACAGGGGCAAGTGCACTAGGAGTCTCATCAAAGAGTTCACCAAACTCATGATAAAGGCCCAAGTGATACATGGCATCGGTATCACCTGCGTCTACTCTTTGTGTAAGCGCACTGAGTTGTTGCTGTAAGACGTCGCCAGGCGCACGCTTTTCCTCGGGTTGTTTTGACTCGTGCTGAGCACGGAGCCCATCATTCTCAGTATTAGGCATATAAGTGACTCGCTTTCTCGTTATTGTTGTACGATAGTTTAACAGAGCAAGCTTAAGGTTATCTTAAGTTTGGTGTGTTGTTTGTGTCTATAAATGCATTGTAAGAAAGAACGGAGTTTACATCGTGGGTAAATGAGTATTTTTTGAAGTAAGGGATCGGGCGAGATTGCCCGCCCACGGCCGTTTAAACGGAGAATGAGGAGCCGCAACCGCATGTCGTCTTCGCGTTGGGATTACGAATAACGAACCGCTCACCTTGTAGGTCTTCTTGGAAATCAATGTCGGCACCGACTAGGTATTGAAAGCTCATAGGATCGACTAGCAGGTTTACCGCTTTTGAGCCATCGCCACCTTCACCATCTCCACCGTCTTCTTGCTCGGCGTCTTTGGTTATCACGAAATCATCGTCGCTGATTTCTTCATCGAAGGTAAAGCCATATTGAAAGCCTGAGCAACCACCACCGGTAATATAGACACGTAAGTTCAAAGCAAGGTTACCTTCCTCTTGCATCAACGACCACACCTTATCCACGGCATTTTGAGTGAAGTTGATGGTTGGTGTTGCAAGTTCAGACATGGTGCTCTCCTGTTTTATGGTTGAATTATGGCCACGCCTCAGCGTTTTGTCAAACCCTATAAGCGCTTGACCGCCCCCTCTTATCACAATAGAGTGGCAGCTCATTCCATTTATTAGGGTTTTAGCATGCTTTGGATCAAAGCCTTTCATCTTATTTCGGTTATCTGTTGGTTTGCCGGTATTTTTTATTTGCCACGCCTGTTCGTGTATCACGCGGATGCCAAAGATGAGATCAGCAATACTCGCTTTAAGACCATGGAGCGCCGGTTATATTACGGCATCATGGTGCCTAGTGCGGTGGCAACAGTTGGCTTTGGTGTGTGGCTGATGACGTTTAATCTTAGCTACTATCGCGCAGCTGCGTGGCTACACGTCAAACTGGCGTTGGTGTTTTTGGTGCTGGTGTATCATTTGTATTGCGGTCATTGTGTGAAGCGTTTTAAGCGTGATGCCAATACGCATTCGTCGACCTATTACCGTATTATGAATGAAGTGCCTACGCTGCTGTTGGTGGCGATTGTGATTTTGGCGGTAGTGAAGCCGTTTTGACAGTTGGTCTTTGCAAGCAAAGTTTTTGGTAGCTTACGCGCTGCGCACTAAGCTACCCTACATATATAGCTCGCAGCGATCCTTGACGTAGGTAGGGGGGGATTAGCCCGAAGGACGTAATCCACCAAGAAAAGCACCTCATAAATAAAATAGCGACTTCCACCAAACTAGAGGGCTGGCGACTTCCACCAAACTAGAGGGCTTACGAGAAACGATGCTAGACAAGGCAAAAGTGAACGAAAAGGAGGGAGTTTACTTTAGTAAATGACCGACTTTGAGCGAGCTTTTAACGCAGTATAGCGCGTTTCTCGTAAGCCCTCCCCCCCTAAATCTCGACCATCTCAAAGTCCGCCTTCCCCGCCCCACAATCTGGGCAAATCCAATCTTCGGGCACGTCTTCCCACTTAGTACCCGGGGCAATATTATCTTCTGGCCAGCCTTGCTCTTCGTCGTAAACTAAGCCACACAGCACGCACATGTATTTTTTGTATTCGGTCATGATCACTCCAAGATTGTCAGCTCTGGCCAGCTACGCAGCCAAGTAATTTGGCGTTTCGCGAGCTGTCGGGTGGCGATGATACCACGCTCGATCATCTGGTCAATGCTGAATTTCCCTAATAAATAATCAATCGCTTGCTGATAGCCCACTGACTTAAACGCAGGCAGGTTAGCACTGACATCGTAGCGAGCCATCAAGCCTTTGACTTCCTCGAGAAAGCCCTGATCTATCATCTGGTGAAAACGTTTCGCAATTCGCTCATGTAACAACGCACGTTCTGGCATTAAGGCTAAACAGCGAAACTGATACGGCGCTTTATGCTCTGTCGTTTCACGCCAATAAGTGGATTGAGTTTTGCCGGTCATACGATAGATGGCAAGTGCGCGCTCTATTCTCGCACTATCATTCGGGTGTAAACGCGCTGCCGCTTCACTATCAACACAGGCAAGTTTCTCATGCATGGCAGGCCAACCTAATTCGCTCGCCTCCGCTAAGATAGCCTCGCGCACCTCTGGCGAACTGCGCGGAATGGGGTTTAATCCTTGGATCAGCGCTTTGTAGTAAAGCATAGTTCCCCCGACCAACAAAGCGTGTTTGCCACGCGCATGAATTGCCGCAATTGCTTCTAGTGCATCATCAACAAAGTCTGCCGCACTGTAAGGGTTATCAGGTTCACGAATATCAATCAAATGATGAGGGATACTGGCAAGCTCTTCTTTGCTCGGTTTAGCGCTGCCGATATCCATGCCTTGATAGACGCAGGCGGAGTCCACACTGATGATCTCAGCATTTTCGTCACTAGCCATTTGCAAACCGAGTGCACTCTTACCACTGGCGGTTGGCCCCATCAAGCACGTGACTAAGGGTAACTCATTCATGATTTAAAAAGGCGGCTAAGCGAGTCGGTGGTCAGGGTTATTGCATGCTGTGCAATCAGTCCAGTTTCGAAGCCTTTTTCTAAGCACTGTGCCAACTCAGCACGCGAGTATTTTTCCACTAAGGACGGCGCAAAGACTTTTGCCATAGTAGTGATCACCTTATCAGTGGTTTGTTTCGAGGCTTTAACAAACCACAGCTGTATATCGTCAATCAAACGACTAAAGTCCAAACGCGCGCACACAGTCGGCACTTCACGCAAACGGCATTGGTTCGGCCCCACTTGCTCTAGGGTAAAACCTAAATCTTGCCAATAATCACTCTCAACACTACTTTCATCAGCTGAAAAACTCATGGGTAATAACAAAGGAGCACTGGGTAACTTACCTTCACGTGCATGTGCCTGTTGCCATGAATGGGCTAGCCAGGCTTGCATCCACGCCACCAGATCAACCAGCGTGTAAGCATTTTGATATTCGATGAGAGCATATTTGTTTTCAATGAGCAAAATGATGGTGACCTCACTTTCAAGTGAGGGGGCACTCATGCCCTTGCTAGGTTGGCTTTGTAATAAACCAGATAGCTTCGTTAAATTTTGCTCTGTGTCTTTACGCTCCGGAAATAAGGGACGCTTGCTATCGGTGTGAGTCGCCTCACTCTCTACCACAACAGCAGACTCGGCTTTAGCATACACGTCATCAACTTCTGTACTTTGCTGCCAGTCCTGTGCTGTATCGGCAACCTGTTCGCTCTCATCCTTCGGTGCGCA
>JAUHZG010000075.1 GCA_030425845.1 Gammaproteobacteria bacterium | reverse complement strand
TTGGTGCGGGTGGTTTGCATATTATCGGGAGTGAGCGCCACGAGTCACGTCGTATCGATAATCAGTTGCGTGGACGCTCGGGTCGTCAGGGAGATCCGGGTTCGACACGTTTTTACTTGTCACTTGAAGATAACTTGATTCGGATCTTTGCTTCGGATCGGATGTCGAAGCTGATGCAACGTTTTGGTATGCAAGAAGGGGTAGCACTAGAGTCGTCATTACTAACCAAAGCCATTGAAAATGCTCAGCGCAAAGTTGAAGGGCGCAACTTTGATATACGTAAACAGTTGCTCGAATACGACGACGTGGCGAATCAACAACGTCAAGCGATATATAAGCAGCGTGATGAGCTATTGGGTGAGACTGATCTTAAAGACGTGATTGATGCCATCATCGAAGATGTCCTCATACAGACCTTAACGCGTTTCGTTCCACCGGAAACGCTTGAGGAGCAGTGGGATGTACCTGGGCTTGAGCAATTACTCAAGAATGAGTTTGGCTTAGATTTACCCTTGAGCCAATGGTTAGAGCAAGACGATGCTTTAGATGAAGAAGCCCTTAAACAAAAAGTGATTGCTGAAGCCTTCAAAAAATATCGGGCAAAAGAAGAGTTAACCGGACGTGAGGTGTTGGCGCAGTTCGAAAAATCAATTCTACTGCAAACACTCGATTCACACTGGCGTGAGCATTTAGCCGCGATGGATTATTTGCGACAAGGGATCCACTTTAGAGGCTACGCACAGCAAAATCCCAAGCAAGAGTATAAGCGTGAGTCGTTTAACTTGTTCTCTGAGCTTTTGGATAACTACAAACAAGAAGTGGTGTCTATCTTGTTATTGGTTGAAGTAGCTGAAGAAGAGATGGATGCACTGGAACAACAGCGTCGTATGTCTACACCAAGTGAACTACAGTACCAACACGATGCGGTCGCGGATGTGAATGCAATGATGGCGGCTGAGCAGGGGGCGCAAGGGAGCTTTGATGATGGCGAGGCGATGCCTAGCGTCCAAACCTTTATCCGCGAGGCACCCAAAGTGGGACGTAATGACCCGTGTCCGTGCGGTTCGGGCAAGAAATTCAAGCAGTGCTGTGGCAAGCTAGGATGAGTGAACAACAGATAAAAGCGCTTGAGGTTGCCGTAGGGGTGATTTTTGATGAATCAAGCCAAAAGGTCTTCGTTGCTCGGCGACAAAGTGGCCGTCATCTCTCAGGTTGTTGGGAGTTTCCAGGTGGTAAGCTTGAGCCCGGTGAAGCGGCTTTGGATGCACTGGTGCGTGAACTCAAAGAAGAGTTAGCAATTGTTGTTGGCAAGGCTGAGCCGTTAACCCAAATAACTCACGACTATCCTGAGCGTCGCGTGAAGCTAAATTGCTTTAGGGTGAGCGCATATGAAGGCGAACCTTGCGGCAATGAAGGACAAGAGACTGCCTGGTTGTCTCTTGAAGAGTTAGAGCAAGCGAATTTTCCTGAGGCCAATCGACCCTTGATTGAGGCGCTCAGGAAAGACATTAATGTGTAGTGGTTGCCGGCTGCTATTGCATGTAGGGTGGCTTAGGCAGTAAGCGCTAGCAGGAAAAAATGCATAAGGATTAGCAATGGATAAGCCATCACGTCTTCGACAGTTTTTAACGTTAACCGCAATTTATTATTTACTGCTGATTTTTGTCAACGCAGGTTTAATATTACTAACAAATAAGTCAGTAGCACTGGGACAACTCCTGACAACGGGGTGCTTGTTACTTTGGCCGGCAATTGGCCTTGGGCTTATTGGCTTTCTTGGCACCCTTGTCGAGATGAAGTGTGCGAGAATATTTCTCTATCCTCTGATTGGTTTAATCGCCTTGATGATACTGGGTTTCTTTGCGCAAAGCTGGAACTTATACTTTCAAACTGGCCATTTCATCGGGGTATCTGCTCTTCAAATGTTGAGTCACGACACATGGCAAGTGATGCAGCATGCGGTGGACATCGATCTTAAGCGCACGGTGGTGCTTATACTAGGGCTTGGGCTTTTTACGTTTGCTTTAATAATCGAGGTACCACGCTATGTCACTTCTATGCGGGCGTTTAGCACTAAAGCGTGTATTGCCGTGGGAATAATCTCCCTTTGTACAAGTGTGCTGGCAAGTTTGATGATAGCGCAACCTGTAAAAGGACTAGAACCCGCGGGGGCGCTGTACCAAGACTACCAACAACAGCAACAGATGCAGGCGCGCTTGATGTTACCCAGTGGCAAGATTAACTTTACCCGCAATCCTGCAATCAGCTTCAAGACTTACCTTAGCAAGGTTGATATAAACAAACTCAAAAAACCTAATATCATTGTGATCTTAATTGAGTCATTGCGCTATGATGCGCTCAAGAGTTTTGGTGGTTCGAAGGTGGTGATGCCAACAGTAGAGAGCCTTGCGCTAAAAGGTGCACGCTTCCAACAAGCTTATGCACAGTCAAGTCATTCGAACTATGCTGACTTGGATGCGCTGAATTCGCGTTATCCTATGTATAGTCTACAAACATACTACTATCCCAAAGAGTTCAGCTATCCTCGGGTATTGATTTACGACATTTTAAAAAAATTAGGTTATGCGACAGCAATTATTTCCTCACAAAATGAACATTGGGGCGGAATGCTCAACTATCTTGATACTGGTTCATTAGACACCATTATCCACGCACAAAATTACAAAGGTAAGATCTATCTAGAGAAAACTGGTAACAGCGCGTTTAATGAGGGGGTAGTTAAGCAGATGCTAGGCCACAAAAAAGCTGGCAAGATAGATGATCATTTAACGGTGCTAGCAGCAAACCAATGGATAAATAAATTACCTAAGCAAAAACCATTTTTTATCTACATGAACTTACAGAGTAGTCATTACCCGTTTCGCGAGCCGGGCGATGGTATTCGCAAATTTAATAAATTACGCTGGAAGCCAACTGGGATGATACCGCTCACCCAAGTGAAAAAACTGCGCGCACGTTATGACGAGAGTCTTGCTTATATCGATAGACAAATTGCACTACTGCTTAAAAACCTAAAAAAACAACACCGTCTTAAGAATACCGTCTTTGTTATTTCAGGTGATACTGGTTTTGCTATGGGAGAGCATAAGCGAATTGGCAATGCCTGGTATCTACACCAAGCGACTGTCCACTTGCCCTTATTACTCTCTGGCGCAGGCATAAAGGAACGCAACTCGAGAAGTCCAGCTGGGCAAATTGATGTGCCGCCAACGCTATTAGGCTTGATTGGCTTGCCCGCACATCCTTCATTTGAAGGCATTGATTTACTACAAGCTAAAGCGAACAAAAGTCGATATTTATTTTTCGTTGCTCAGAGCCCATTCGCAACTCAGTATGGTGTGATGAGAGATGGTTTTAAGCTACTGTTTACCCCAAAAGATAAGCACTATGCGCTGTATGACTTAAAGCATGACCCAACTGAGTCAAAAGATGTTTCGGCTAAACATCCTCAATTAGATAAACAGCTAAAAACAGCACTGTTCACTTGGCTTACTTCGCATGTTGAGTATTACCAAGAACCTGCTATGCATGCTGATGAATACGTGCCTACGGTGCATTATCGCGCCATTGACTGAAAGCCTCATAGTGTTCGCCTATGACCCGCGTACTACTGACTAGCGATTGATTCCCTTGTAACGCGGAGGGTAATCATGATCATGTAGCGCGGGTGTTTGGTAGTAGTCGACATGCGCACTGATAAACCCTAAGAGCTGTTGATGATAGGCGCGGCTTATTTTCGGCTCGCGTGTCGCCAGATTCATTGTTTCATTAGGATCGTCGCTGAGGTTAAAGAGCTTATTAATTTTCGTTAAGGCATTAATGACAAACTTGTAGCCTTTCTTGATGATGGCATACTCATAGGCACTTTGTGTTTGTGTGACGAAGTACATCGCCCGATTTAAGTTGAAGTCTTTCGCATAGAGATTCACACCTTCAAAAGAAGGATGGGGTTTTAAGCCTAGTAGTGCCAGTACGGTTGGCGGCACGTCAAGCTGCATGGCAGGCTCAGTTTTCACGCTGGCCTTAGCGCCTGAGCGGTAAATGATTAGCGGTAGATGAATCACGGCTTGACTAAGTGCGCTAGGCCGTTCTAGTGCATTGGTATTATCGAAGTTAATACCCGTTTCACCACTGACAATGATGATACTGTTGTCAAACCGGTGAGTGGCTTTAAGTGCTTTAAGTAGCTTGCCTATTTGTACATCGACAAATTGTAAACTCTTGCGGTGATCACGCTTAAGCTTTTCCAACTTTTTCATAATAGTGGCTTTGGGGTTATCTTTGGGACGACGTGGGTAGCGGAAGGGATAGCTACTGTTTTTCAGTGTCATCATGAGCATCACGGGTGTATGCTTGTCCGTTTTTTTAATGAAGTCAATCGCCATGTCCGTGGTAACTGCATCGTCAACCTTACCGACTTTATAGGGGCCGAGCATACGTTTTAGGTACTCTGGCTTTTGGTTTGCCAGGCCGTCTTTGTAGAGCTTACCTTCTTCTGTGACTTCGGTATGAATGATTTTATGGAACGCTGTAGGACGGAACGTGCGTAGCATGCCTCCCCAATATTCGTTCTGTGAGGAGATAAGCGCTGTCTGATAACCAATGTGAGTTAATAGGTAGGGCAATGAGACTTTGGGGTAAGTGGTTGCTATCGGGTAGTAATAGGTATTTAAGCTGTACATAGGATAGCGTGAGTTCATGATCCCAAGGCTGGCATAATGCAGCTGACTAGACTGCGTGTAGGCATTGGTAAAACGCGTGGACTGCATGGCTAGTTTGTCAAGGTTAGGCATAACGCTTTGCTCACCCCCAAAACTTTTAAGCATTTTAGCGTTAAGGGATGACATGAGAATAACGATGATATTGGGACGTTTGTGTGTTTTGGCATTGTAACCTTTGAAATAATTTTTCATAGAGATCACTGGACGTCGAGTAAGTTCCAATTTTCCCTTAGGTAATGATGCTAGACGGTTAATCAGTAACGTTGTTTTGATGTCAGACTGTAAGAACATCAGAGGCGTCGTTTTGTGACTGAGAGCTTGCTTGACTTTGCTCACATCGATTTTTTCACGACTCAGATCGATAGTATTTTCTAGTCCAATTAAATTACCAATAAACAGCATGGCGATAATAAGCAAGATAGAATATAGGCACAGGGTTTGCCGAGTTTCATAAGGGCGTGACTCTAGCAGCCAGGGAAAGAAGCTTCCCAGTACGACGGTAGTCGCGATCGCGGCAATAATGATGCTGTTCCACTCAGCGGGTTCAATATGTCCTAACGATAAAAAGTGTGCGAATGACTCTGTACCAATGCTCTGTAATGGGACTATCCCTAGAAATTGCGCGCTATGCGAGTAAAAGCCCCAACTGAGAAAGAAAAAAGTGATAAGTACAAAGGCGAGCAATTTACCGATAACGCTAATGGTTAGCGCAAGTTTTTTGTTGTCAGTGACTTTGATAAAGCGAGGAATGAAACATAGCGCTACGAGGGCGGCAAATAGCAGGGTGTAAACGCTTGCCTTTGCAAAGTAACTGACTTTAAGTAATAAGGGGATCCCAATGAAATGTACTAAGGTGTTTTTGCAAGCAATATTAAAAATAAGGTTGATAGCGAGAAAGAAGAACCATCCGATGAAAACTTGAGAGAGCCATTGATAGTTTAATGAACGTTTACCCAGTGCCATTTTTTTCCTTACTCGTAGTGTCTAACGTCTGTCTCAGGACTCTAGTAGGTTAGGCCAAAGGCTGTAACCTACCAATGGTGGAACACGCACTTTGCGCTAATCCACCCATATTAAAGATTACCATAGCAACGAGGTGGGGCTAAGCCAAGAGGAGCTGTTGGGCTCAAAGTGCGCAACAGGTGAGTTGGAAAGTCAAATCTTGTTTCAAGGTTTTGTTTTTTCCTTCGAAGTTAGGCTCGATAAAGCGTACTGTACAGCGTTGTCTGCCGGCGCTTATTTCAGGTAGTGTGCTCTGCTTAAGCGGTAAACAGACTTGAATCAGTTGTACGTGGGCATTTCCAGAAAAAGATTGCTGGTAAAAGCCACTGTGGGCTTTCACGAGTTTTGTTACGCCACAATCACGAACGATCTTGAGCATGAGTGAGGTAGCTTTTTTCACTTCGGCATAGCATGAGGCCCATTGTGCAAGTTGTACCCGTCGGGTTCTTGGGCAGGCTTGTAACCAGTAGTGATAATGGGGGACATCAAAGCTGCAAAAGCCGGCGGGTATATTCGCATGTGTGCGTACCGCATTGATAAAGTCATTAGCGCGTAATTCTTGGCCGAGTTTGCCTGGTACGGCATAGAGTAAGTTCACGGCGTGGTTGATTTCATCGATAGTGGAGTTAAGGGCTTTTTCATTGATCTGTGGGTTAACAGCCATTTGTTTGAGTACACCGGCTTGGCGTTTGAACTCTTGAATGAGTTTTGCTTTGATATCGCCTCGGTCGAGCAACTGCATGACCTGGATGATGGCAAGTAAACAGGTCTGGGCAGAGTCAACATTGCTGGCATCCAAATGGCTGTCGATTTGCTTGAAAAGATACTCAAGTCGTAGACAGGTCCGGACTAATTCATTAACAGGTTGTTCGTAGACGAGAGTTTGCGGCACGGTTGAAGAGTTCGCTTCCACGCTTTTGAGCTTGCTTAGGCTGGGATTTTTGATCGAAGAGAGTAAACTCTCAAAATCGAATTGTTGCTGTACAGCTCTGTTTGCTACTTCAGTCATGTCACTTCCTTCCTTGGCAGTGTTAATCATTTACTACCAAAAATTGTACCACAGACATGTCCATTATACCCAATTTAGTGGTTTTTGCTCTGTCGCTAAAATTATTGATTATTTTGTTGCCATCATGTAGGGGTAACTCATGTTGTTGGTGGACACCGCGATATGGCTGGCTATTTACTTAGTGTAGGATAGGTTGGGCCCGCGACCGTAACCTAGTACCTTTCTAGTCGTTCAGGGATAGGTAATACTGGTGCATTTTCTCAACTTGTTGCTCAAGCTGTGAAAGTTCACCGTCATTAAATATCACATCATCGGCAATGGCCAAACGCTCCTCACGGTTCGCTTGCGCAGCGATAATGGCTTCAATCAACTGAGGATCGGCACTATCTCGCTCACAGGCACGCTTGAGCTGCGTTTCTTCACTTACGTCCACTACACAAATCCTATCGAGATACTCTACAGGGTAATTTTCAGCAAGCAATGGGATCACCGCGACTGCATAAGCAGAAGGCGCTAATGTCAGGGCGAGCTGCATGCGCTTTCGGATCTGTTCATGCAGTAATGACTCTAGCCAAAGGCGATCGTCTTCACGTTCAAACACATATTCACGAAGTTTCTGTCTGTGCAGTGAGCTATCTGCTTGTAGGAAACCTTCCCCAAAGCGCGCCACAATGGCTTCCAAGGCTTTCGAGCCTGGGGCGACGCACTCGCGTGCGACGACGTCGGCATCGACGACATGGATCCCTCGTTCGGCAAATAGGTTTGCCACGGTTGATTTGCCCGAGCCAATGCCTCCGGTTAATCCAACGATCAGCATAGTAGTTCCTAAGAGATTTTACGCTAGCCCAGCGTAGCTGAGATAGGCATGATTGATAATATGGCCAAAGTGTAAGGCAATCCAGCCCGCTAACGCAAGGTAAGGGCCAAAGGGGATAGGCGTTGCATTCGATTGCTTTTGGCGGCGTAGGATGATGGTCCCTAGAATTGCACCCAGCAAAGAGGCAAGCATGATGGTAAGCGGCAGCATTTGCCAGCCACACCACGCCCCGATGGCGGCGAATAATTTAAAGTCACCATGCCCCATACCATCCTTGCCGGTAACTAACTTAAACAGCATCATCACTGTCCATAGACTCATGTAACCGGCAACGGCTCCCATTACCGCGCTTTGCAGTGAGGTATACACGCCAAAATAATTGATCACAATGCCGAGCCACATCAAAGGTAGCGTGATGTTATCGGGAAGCAGTTGTGTATCGATATCTATAAAGGTGAGGGCGATCAGCACATAGCCTAAGATTAGGGCAAAGCCCATCTGCGCGGTTAAGCCAAAGACTAGACAAGAGGAGAGTGCCAAACCCATCGTTAGCAATTCAACCAACGGGTAGCGGGGAGATATGCCTGCTTTACAGGCGCGGCAGCGTCCCCGTAGCAAGAGGTAACTCAGCACGGGAATGTTGTCACGGATGGTGATCTTGGTGCCACAATGCGGGCAGGTCGAGGCAGGAGTGCATAGATTAAAGGGTTTATCGTCCTCAGCTTGTTTTGGATTGTCACATTCTAGAAATTCGGCACACTGACAACGCCACTCGCGATTCAGCATTTTGGGGATACGATAAATCACGACATTGAGAAAGCTGCCGATCATCAAACTAAATAGGGCGACAAGAGAGAGGTATACGAAGGGGTAAAGGTGAAGTAGCTTCAGTGTGGGCATAGCAAGTTCCATTGTTGTCATTTGCTTTATCCTGACATAGGTGACGGCCAGGGTAAAGAGTAAGACGTGCACGCAACTCGCTCACCCTAAGCGACTCAACCTTGAATTAGTGAGATGGCGCATAGCCGCCGCCATAAGCTCCTGCTTCTTCAGCGTCGAAAGCTAAATAGTGATCACTTGCAAATATCAATAGGGGCTAATAATTGTTTGGCAATATTAATAGGTTCCTTGTGTGTTTACACCACCGCACCCATTTTAAAGATCGGCAAATACATCGCGATAACTAAGCCACCGACGACGACCGCTAAGAACACCAAGATGATAGGCTCCAATAAACTACTTAAGTTATCGACCGCGATATCGACTTCTTCTTCATAAAAGTCAGCGACCTTGGACAGCATTTCTTCCAGTGAACCTGATTCTTCACCAATGGAGACCATTTGGATCACCATATTAGGAAATAGATTGACACTACGCATCGCGATTTGTAACTGGGTACCGGTGGAAACATCGTCTTTGATTTTTTGGGTGGCTTGCGCATACAGCAAATTACCGGTGGCACCTGAGACAGAATTTAGCGCATCTACTAAGGGTAAACCCGCGGCAAAGGTGATCCCAAGCGTACGGGTAAAGCGCGCAATTGTAGCTTTTTCGATGATGATACCAATCACAGGGAGTTTTAACATGAGCTTATCCCAATTGTATTGGAACTTGGTGGATGTTTTCTTAAAGTGGAGAATGGTAAAAATAGCACCGGATATAACACCAAACATTAGCCACCAATAGGTGGTGAAAAACTCTGACAACACGACGACAAATTTAGTCGGTCCCGGTAAGTCGGCGCCAAACCCCGAGAAGAGTGCCT
>JAUHZG010000003.1 GCA_030425845.1 Gammaproteobacteria bacterium | reverse complement strand
TCAACCAAGGGAAACACCTTTGACATAGCAAGCTTCCCTGTCACAACCGTACAAAAGTCTTGTGCCTGGCTTGTAACACTCGACGCGCTATTCTCACAAGACTTGACACTACCTGGACATGCGGCTTTTATCGTTAAACTAGGACCGGGGCTTATGCAGCGGGATGTGGTGATCACCAATAGTGCCCCCACCAACCCAGGCCAGCTCCCTGACAGAGAAAAATTTGATGGAACGGCCGCCGGGCTATCGTCTGCGATTGCTCTTAGCGTTAAGCTGACCCAAAATCTAGCTCTAGCAACACAAGCTAACGCTTTCTTCGCAAAGAAACCATTTACCACTTACTTAGGTAGCCTCAACTTAATCTGGTCTTTGGATTGACAGCTCACCACTTGCCACCCAACGCGCTATCGCACTCGCCGGTAGCGCCATCACACTGGCAAACACCACCTTAAAGCCCATCGAGCCAGCTATCATAAACGCAATCTGTAAGTCAGAGCGCTTGTGATAAAACCAAATACAATAACCAATAGACGTGAAGACCAACTCCCCACAAAATGTAGAGAAGATACTGCGCGCGATAAATGACTTAAAATGTGCGTGGCGTCGAAGCTTATCCATTAAGCTAATATTAATCACAAAGCCTGCAATAAGCGCGATAATATTACCAGTGAACACACGCCACAGTGGATGCAACACTGTATAATACGCATGGGAAAAAGCTTGTGTATTGGCCGCCGAAGAATAGAGGCTAGAGAATGAAAGCGAACCATCAAATAATAAATCACCCACCAACGTTGCCGCCATCAACATCATCGCCACACGCTGGCCATAGACTTCCACCACCACATCACTAATACAATAAGTAATAGGAAAAACCACTAACGACACAGAAAGCACTAAGCCAAATAACGTAAAGAGCTTATAGGTCAGGGTATCTGCCACGACCATCGCGACCATGCTAAGCACTGCCAGCCATATAAGTGAAAATTGTTGTCTATCGGTCATCGCAGGCCCTGGCTTATTTTAATCTAATTATTCTACAGCGTTATCACCTCAAAAATAAAGCGTCAATCTTCTTGCAAGAATTAGCCATTGGTTGCTATTATCTATCAATAGAGATTTCATAATAGCCGGGGACTATCAATGACTCTCACCGAGCTCAAATACATCTTAGCTTTATCCGAAGAGAAACACTTTGGCAAGGCCGCTAAACGTTGCTTTGTCAGTCAACCTACCTTAAGTGTCGCTATCACCAAACTGGAAAAGTCTCTCGGCGTCGCCATCTTCGAACGTCAAAAAAATAGCTTACGTATCACTGAAATCGGTGCACGTCTTATCGTGCAAGCAAAGCGCGTATTAGAAGAAGCCGAAACCTTTAAAGACATCGCCGAAGGCTCGACGCATCAGCTCGACACCCCCTTGCGACTCGGTGGGATCTACACTGTCGCGCCTTATTTGTTTCCCTCGCTGATCCCAGAGTTAAAAAAGGTTGCGCCCAACATGCCGCTCATCATACAAGAAGACTTCACCCGCAACTTACGTGTGAAGTTACAGCATGGCGAATTAGACGCGATATTTATTGCCTTACCATTTAGTGAGCCCGCTGTCGTCACACGACAATTGTATGAAGAGCCCTTTGTAGTACTGATGCCAAAATCCCACCCCCTCGCCAAGAAATCAGCTGTCGATGCGAATGACTTAGTGGGTTCAAACACTTTATTGCTAGGCGAAGGTCACTGCTTTCGTGATAATATCTTAGAAACCTGTCCGCAATGCTATAACCCTAATGAGTTACAACAAACGGTTGCCGGTACTTCGTTAGAAACGCTACGTCACATGGTTGCCTCCGGCATGGGGATCACTATCTTGCCCGCGACAGCGACTTCCGTGAGATATTACACACGCAGTTTATGTGTGAAACCTTTCAAGTCTAAAAGACCTAAACGTACGGTCGCGCTGGCCTGGCGCAACTCCTTCCCACGTACGAAAGCCATTGATGCGGTGATCACTGCACTGAAATCCGCTTCACTCTCAACTGTGTGTCCGATTTAATTCCATTCGTTAGACTAAGCTTCACACTATCACGCTGATAGACGATTCCAATGAGACTTATTGGCATTCCCTCTCTAGACTGAACCAGGTTAACAATTTAAGGAGAAAACGATGAAAAAATTAACTTTTGCCACTGCTTTGTTAGGACTTGCCGTCACGCTTAGCGCCTGTGCCACAGGACGCTTTGCTGTATCCGAATCCGGTTACTACGGTAATATTAATAATGGCACAGGAAATGTCATTGAGTGCTCACAAGTTATCGGCGGCTATTGTGCTAACAATCCCATGCCCGCCAACGGCTATATTCAGATGTTGCCCGATCCTGGCTCACATGAAATTGATGGGCACATCATGGTATTCGATAAAACAAAGCCGGGCGCTTATGTCGATAATATCTTATTTAAATACGCTCAAAATAAAGCGCATCAATGGCAATTTACCATGAAAAGTCTTTATAAAAAGACGCGTATTACGATCATTGATGCGCACACCGTACTGTTAACCAAGAGTTAACCTGATACTGAGCGTCCCACAAGATACAGCGGGTAGTTAGCAATATTGCCCGCGTCATCAAAACTAAGATTGTTCAATGAGGTCTTTGTGATAGGACTTGTGGGATATTTTTCTTTATACTGAGTATAACTACGACTACTAACTTGCCTCCCTGATTTACACTCTAGCGCCTGAGTTGTCTCCCCAGCTTGAAAAACAAAGTCTATCTCGGCTGTTCGACCCGAGGTCCAGTAGTACAGATCTCCCGCCCCCTCAGCCACAAGGCTCTGCAAAACTGCATTTTCTGTTAGCATACCTTTGAAATGATTAAATAGTGTGTCACCTTCAAGTAAAATTGACGCAGGTAACTCGGCCAGTGCACCTAAGAGTCCAACGTCACCCAAATACAACTTAAATCTGCTTGTATTTGCATAAGTGGCAAGGGGCAAACCAGGCTTTTTCACAGCAGCGACTTTATGCACCAAACCAGCATTAAGCAACCATAGTATGGCTCGCTCATATTCACGTGCACGGGCTGAATCATTTATTACAGAAAAAATAAATTTTTTATTCTCTCTGCCAAGTTGAGCAACCATTGAGTGCCATATTTGCGCTACACGAACAGCCTCTGCACCACTTGCATACTTAGAAAAATCGCGTTCATTCGCATAGACTATTTCTTGTTGAATCGTTCTGATTTCGTTGAGTTGCCTAGTCGCGCTATAGTACTTAACAGCTTCGGGCATCCCTCCCACGTACAGGTACTTTTTGAATAGCTCTACACTCTTTTCATGAATCAGTGCTGAATAAGAGACCTTGAGTTCTTGCTGAAACAGTAATTGTGCCAGCTTATCTTCCCCCACAGCCAGTAAGAATTCATGGAAAGACAATGGGTACAAATTAAGGATATTCACCTTACCAACAGGAAAGCTCATCGATTGAGATAGGGCAACGCCCAATAATGAACCGGCTGCGATAATGTGGTACTCGTTATGAGTTTCATTGAAATATTTTAGTGATGTTAACGCATTGGGACACAACTGTATTTCATCAAAAAAGATCAATGTCTTATGCGGAACTATTGAAACATTCCCCACTATCGTTAAGTTTTCAATTAACTCTGGGGGATTTAACTCACCTTCAAATGCTTTTCGCAACTGGGGAGTCGCTTCAAAATTAAAATAAGCAACATTGTCATAGTGTGACTGCCCAAACGCATTAACACTATGTGTCTTACCTACCTGCCTTGCGCCTGCCACAAGCAGGGGCTTACGCCTGGAGCTACTTTTCCAGTCAATCAATTTCTTTGTAATACTGCGCTCCACAACTAACTTACCTCTCTTTCAAACGATCACCGTACCATTTTACACGGATTTGCAGACAATTCCGTGTAAAATTACACGCTTTTGCAGGTTATTTCGTGTAATTTTACACACTTTTACAAGTTAACCCCATAATAGAATGTAACTTATTGATTTTATTTTAGTTGTTAGCAACCCTAACTTTATGTAACTGCTCACCAAACCTAGCCTACTCGCATCGAGGATTCCAGCTGATTATGATAAACCTATTATCATCGATGAGATCCAAAAAATTCCCGCCCTACTCAATGAAGTTCACCGACTAATAGAAAGCCATCGTTATCAGTTCATACTCACCGGATCAAGCGCTCGCTCACTACGCAAGAAAGGCATCAACCTCCTAGCTGGGAGAGCACTCACCCACACCATGCACCCACTGACGTTGTGTGAAATCGATAAGGACTGTTCCTTTGATAAGGTACTACAATCGGGTCTACTACCAAAAGCCATCACAAGTGAAGCGCCTTGGCATTACCTCAAAAGCTATGTCTCTACTTACCTACGTGAAGAGGTACTACAAGAAAGCCTCACCAGAAATTTAGCTTTATTTACAAATTTCTTAGAATGTGCCAGCTTCTCACAAGGCGAAGCCCTTAACTATACAGCCATTGCAAGGGAGATAGGGAGTAATCGGCAAACTATTATGCGCTTTTTTGACATCTTAGATGATCTGCTTATCGCTATTCGACTTCCTGTCTTTAAAAAACGAGCTAAGCGACGTCTGCAAAATTCACCTAAGTTTTATTTTTTTGATGTAGGTATTTATAGAACCCTACGCCCTCAAGGTCCACTCGATAGTACCCAAGAAATAGATGGGCCTGCGCTTAAAACTTTATTGCTGCAAAACTGTAGAGCACTCAATGATTACTATGACTTAGACTACAATTTTTATTTCTGGCGAAAAACAGCTGGCGCAGAAGTGGACCTAATCCTCTATGGACCGAACGGTTTTAATGCCATTGAGATCAAACGTAAATCTAATTTAAGTGAAAAAGATTTCTCTGGCTTGAATTTATTCGCAAAAGATCACCCTGAAGCAAAATGCTACTGCTTATATGGTGGAGAGAGAGCTTACCACCATCATGGCATTGACGTTATTCCCTATAAGAGCTTCCTAAAATCGGGTATTTTGCGTATGTTAAGCCCGAGCTAAACCACCCACCCTAGGCAAGGGACAATGCGCTAGATGATAAAAAGGCATAGGCGCGGTGCAGGTACGTTTCAAGTTATGCATAGACAGTATAGCGCCGTGATCTTTCATGTAACGACCTAAGGCTACTTCAGGCCGCATGTAGTAATACACGTTACTGTGTCCTGTTGCCAACGCATTTAATACACGCTGTGCGGTTACATCAGCGCGCGAATAGCCATGTGTTTTGATGTATTCTTTCTTGGCTCGTAAGTAACGTGAATTAAGATAAGCCTTGCCACTCAACACGATATTGGCATGATCGGCTACGCCTGCAATAAAAGCACTAGCATGGCCGGAGCCGATGATATCCACATCACAACTGCTGAGCCAATACATGTTAAGCGCCCCTTCACCGTCGTAAACTAAACGGCGCAAGTTCGCTATACCACGTAAGTTCACCACACCTTTGCCGCCCATGTGAATGATCAGATCATTGGTTAACATGTGACTCACTGTGATAGGACCATGTCCAGAGTCCTTTAGGTAGTGCAAAGGAAGTTTCTTGCCACTGATCCACGTTTCACCATCATTATTCACTAACAGGTTCAGATGATGACTGTGGATCTTGTTCGCCACCAAGTCCCCATCGCCTTTGTAACTGATTTTTTCTACGTGCGGCAAAGTAATAAAAAGATCGGGACGCACTTTGGTTTCAGGAATAAGCGCTACTGACAGTGTGTCTTTTTTCTGTGTGAGCTGAAACAGCAAAGCATCTTTACGAGGTGCAGACACCGAGTAATGCTTGCCATAGCTGACAAAAATATTAATATCACCCTGGCTATCAATCTTAGAGAAGTTTTTGAAAGGAAAGGTCACCGAACCTTTGCTTGCCAAACCAAGCTGGCATAAAAAGATCATAAGCATTGAAAGCAAAAAAGTCCTGATCATGTGTCTGTCATCCTATTCGTCGATTATGGCTACGGCGCGTGTCCAACCTGCTGAGGCATTTTTTATTTTCACTGGAAAACACGCAACTGTAAAGCCCACTGGCGGTAAGCTCTCCAAGTTATGCAATTTTTCTAAATGGCAATACATCATTTCACGCCCCACTTTATGCCCTTCCCAAATAAGCGCGGCATCACCCGTCTCTTCATAACGTGCCTTGGTGTGGCTAAACGGCGCATCCCAACTCCATGCATCGGTCCCTGTCACGACGACACCTTGCTCCAACAGATAACGCGTCGCTTCTGCCCCCATACCACAGCCCGCATGAATGTAGTCTTCGTCCCCATACGCACAGCCAGCTCTGGTGTTAACAACCACGATATCTTTAGGCTGCAACTTATAGTCCATGTGTTTAAGCGCCGCTATCACATCGGCTTGTGTCACCACATAACCATCTTCGTAATCACGGAAGTCTAACTTCACCCCGGGTCGAAAACACCAATCCAAAGGGACTTCATCAATCGTGATCGCTCGCTCACCGTGATTCATTGTCGAATGAAAATGGTATGGCGCATCAAGATGTGTGCCGTTATGTGTGATCAGCTCTACTTTCTCGATAGCCCAGGCCTCTCCATCCGGAAGATCTTGCTCGGTCAACCCCGGGAAAAACCCTGTCAATTGCGGTAGAGTTTGCTTGTGATCCATGTAAGTCACTGTTGGGTTAAAAGGAATAGGATCAGAAATCACTTCATTCTCAATAGGTATAGATAAATCTATAAATTTTCGAGCCAAATTCGCCTCCTGTGACACCAAGCAACATAAAATTATCCGTGATTTGGACAGCTTATCACTTCAGATGAATCACTCCAATGACGATAACTATGGAGTGAGCAAAAGAAGGGAGGCTAACAATGCTAGCGCCACAAGCACCGCAAAACGAAAAAGCTCGCTTGTTAGCCTTACAAGATCTACACGTCTTAGATACTGCCGCTGAACAGCGCTTTGATCGCTTCACCAAGCTAGCAGCGAAACTATTCGATGTGCATATTTGTTTAGTCAGCTTAGTCGATGCGAATAGACTGTGGTTTAAGTCCAAGCAAGGCTTGAGCGCGAGTGAGATGTCTCGTGATACCTCTTTTTGTGGATACTCTATCTTAGGTGATGAAACCTTTGTCGTTGAGAATGCGCTACTGGACGAGCGCTTTGCGGATAACCCTTTGGTCACAGGCGAGCCCAATATTCGCTTTTACGCAGGACGTCCCTTAACGATTGGGGACGGATTTAAAATGGGAACGCTCTGTCTTATTGACTCAAAACCCCAAAAAATTATGTAAAGAGCAACTTTGGCTACTGGATGACATCGCCAAATTAGTCGAGAACGAACTGGTTAGCTTCCATCACGACATCACCGATGAAGTGACTAGTCTTAGTAATCGCGCGGGCTTTATTTTATTAGCCCATCATTTCATTCATTATTGTCATGAGTCAGATTTAGATTGTGCCAAGGTCATTCTTGGACTCGATCCACGTTTGGATGTTCAAGAGTTCATGAAGGTATCTCCCTTGTTTAGCACTTTAATCCAAGATGCCGACCTTGCTGGACGCGTGAGCGATCACGATTTTGTCTTAGTTAAAGCCTGCAAACCAGACACTCATCAAGCCCGTGAGTTTGTCAGTGAATGTGAGATCTTGGCGAAGAAAGTCACTGAAGTACTGGGTAAAGACAAAGTCACGCTCAATGACACAACAATCCCGGCGAGTAACTTGATAACGGCTGAATGGCTCGCCAAATTCTAACCTGTTGATTTTTTCGATTTTGTTATCATATAAAAACTGTGCTACCCTACTTATATTACTTATGCGTAATTTTAGTAGGGTTATATGGACTCAAAGTTATACCAAGAGTTGCACCAGCTGAACCCATGGCTTAGCAATCCCGACGTAAAAGCCATCGATAGCACAGCTATGATACAAAGGCATCAGCTGTCTTTTTTAATGGACCCAGAATGGGATTCTTTGTGCACTGTACTTGTTGGCCCGAGGCGCGCAGGTAAAACCACCTTGGGAAAACTCTTGTGCCAAGAGTTAATTAATCAGAAAAGGTTTAACACATTACTCTATTTAAATTGTGACTATGCTTCAATCCGTGAATGGTTGAAGACGCCCGTATTTATCGAAGAAGCACGCAAACAGTTTACGATGGATCATCCTTTGATTTTCATTGATGAAATTCAGCGATTAGATTATCCTGGATTACTCATTAAATCTATCATTGATCTTGGTCTCCCTTTAAAGCTGATTGTAACCGGATCGTCTCAGCTGGAAATAAAAAGTAAAATTCAAGAACACCTGACAGGTAGGCAGATCACTGCAACCATCTATCCCTTTAGCGTCAAAGAATGCGATTTAGATCTTAATGATGGTGATGCTCTACTATATGGCTGCTATCCACAAGTTGTCTCATCAACAAAGAAGCAATTCCAGCTAGAGCAAATTTATTCTCGTTACATACAAAAAGACATCATAGAGATCCTTAAAGTAGGTAAACCGGATGTGTTTACCAAATTGATCACGTTACTTGCCCATAGTTCTGGCCAGCTTGTCAATTACAATCAATTAGCTTTAGATTGCAACGTCAGCACTACAACCATAAGGAACCATCTAGACATACTTGAACGAACATTCGTTATACAAAAAACGTCCCCCTTTGTCGGAAACAAACGTACTGAGTTAACTAGCAATCCCATTTTTTATTTTATTGATAATGGCTTTCGTAATTGTGCTCTTAATAACTTTTCAGCCTTCTCGGCTAGGACTGACAATGGACTCTTAGTTGAAAATTTTGTTTTTCAAGAAATTCTCAAGTTTAAAGTTCAAAACTTCATGAACTACAACATTCATTATTGGCGCACTAAATCTGGTGCCGAAGTCGATTTTGTACTCTTTAAAAATCAAGAGCAGTTTTTGCCTATCGAAGTCAAATACCAAAACATGAAGTCAGCCAAGCTAACAAGGGGTTTCCATTCATTCATCGATGCTTACAGTCCCAAAAGCGCTATAGTAGTCACTAAGTCATTCATAGACACAATCAAAGTGAAAGACACCACCATCAAATTTATACCCTTAACGCAGCTTAATGAATTAACAAATGAGATATCTCTCAAGCTGTAGAGTGCTCTAGTGTAAATGCTGTAGCTCAGCCACTACCAAATACCCAGACAACGGTTTATCTCGATGCATACGCAATATCACCTCGCGAAAAGTTTTCACAGCAAAACCTCTCGCCTCTAACACAGAAACCAAATACGCTTCACTATGCGCAAAGCGGCCAAAGGGAGTGAGTGACACACCCGCACGGTCATCGGCCATCTCTGTAGTAAACGCAATGACTGTACCCATCTCACTGAGCGCACGAATCTCAGTAAACACGGGCTCAAGATCACCAAGATAAACAAAGACATCAGCTGCAACAAATAAGTCAAATGGCTTCGTCAAAGTTGTCAGCGCACTGAGCAAATCGCCACAAATCACCGAGTCATATTGTTCACTCTCGCGTGCTTTTTCACACATCTTAGGCGAGAGATCGATAGCAACTGCTTCACGTACTGAATCATGTAATGCCTTAGCAGCTAATCCGGTTCCTGCACCTAGATCACACAATCGCCATTGTTTGTTCGGATAAAGAGAAATTAGTTCATCTCGGATTAACTCTGGTACTCGATACTGTAAGCCACGCTCAGCATGACGCTCAAAATGATCCGCATAGTTATCAAAAAGCGTCGTGACATAGCTAGCCGGAGGGGCATCACAGGACTCGCCACGTAAGGCTTTTAGCATAAAAAGAGCATAATCATTGTTTGGCTCGATTGAGAGTGCTTGCTCAAAGATCGACATCGCTTTTTGTTGCTCATCGCGCTGTAGATGGCAACTTGCTAAGTTAATTAATGACGGTACATGTCTAGGTGTGGTTTGTAATATTTGTTGATATAAGTGGATAGCTTGCTCAAGCTGTCCCTGCCCCATGAAACAAAGTGCCATGTTGTAATGAATGTCATTTGAGGCTTTATGATGCTTTAAAAGTTCATGATAATGATAAAGTGCCTGATCGAAAAAACCGAGATCCACATATAATGCGGCGAGATTTTCTCTGGCTTCGGCATGACTTTTATCTAAATTGACAGCTTGATTAAATAACCCAAGAGCACCGTCTTTGTCACCAAGCTTGAGTTGGCATGCCCCGCTGTTGATGATCGCTTCTATATTGTGAGGCTGCTTATCCATCACTATTTGATAATGTTCAAGCGCCTTGCCATATTGCTCCTCTAAGTAATAGCAGCTCGCTAACTGAAAGTGTGCCGGACTATGATGCTCAAATAGACGGATGACATTGTTGAACGAGATGCAAGCTTCACGATAGCGTTTAAAGCGCATCAACAGCAGTCCCAAATTGAAGTGCGCCTCCACATAATCGGGCGCAAGCTCTGTCGCACTCGCATATGCCGCTAATGCTTCATCAAATAAACCGCGCGCAGAGTACGCGTTGGCTAAATTATTAAAGCCCTCTGGATAGTCAGGAGCAAACTCGGTCACCAGTAAGTACTGTTCAGTCGCCGCGCGGTGATCCTTTTGACGCATCAAGATGTTGCCCATACTATTACGAAAAGTAGGATTGTGCGGTTCTACACTTAATGCTTTCTCCAGTAGTACTTTTGCCTTATCGTACTCACCTAGCTGTGCACATAAAAATGCAAAACCATGTAATGCGTCGGTATTATCAGGGGCGAGTACAAGCACTTTTTGGTAATACGATTGTGCCCGCTCGTGTTCATCTTGCTGGTGCCAATGTAAGGCTTGCTGTAAGAGTGATTTTACTTCTGTCATGGTAGCTTATGTTTTCTTACTCGTTTTATCATAATCCTAGAAACGGCAGTTGATTCACCCATTCTAGCGCAACATCTTGATTCATCTAGCATTACAAAAAAAGTCTTCATCACCAACAAGGTGACTTCAGATTTTTTTTGTAATGCTATCTAAATCAATCTGTTATCCTAGAAATGTGCGCCCAACTGCCGTTTCTAGGATAATTAGCACAACGTGCGTGACTACCTATTTTTCATCGGTGGATTACGCCCTATGCTCCTTGCAACATCCCTAAAAACATCTGCATCGCTTGTCCGCGGTGACTGATTTCATTCTTAACAGCCAGCTCAAGTTCCGCAGCCGAGCAGTGATGATCTGGTACGTAAAATAACGGATCATAACCAAACCCTTTCTCGCCCATCGGCGCTAACAGAATCGAACCAAACCATCGCCCCTGACAAATCACCGGATCGGGATCGTCTGCATGACTCATAAAGACAAAAGCACAATGAAAATGCGCACGACGCTCTTGCTCAGGCACGCCTTCTAAGCTTTCAAGTAATTTCGCGTTACACGCTTCACTGCCAGCACCTACTCCTGCATAGCGAGCCGAATAAATCCCAGGCGCCCCGCCTAAAGCATCAACCACCAAACCCGAGTCATCCGCCATCGCCGCTAAACCCGTTTGCTCACACGCATTGCGCGCTTTCAAAATGGCATTCTCAACAAAGGTCTTGCCGGTTTCTTCGGCGTCAGTCACGTCAAACTCGCTTTGTGCCTTTACGCTAAACCCCACAGGATCTAATAGCGCTTGATATTCGGCTAGTTTACCTTGATTACTCGTCGCTAAAACAATTGTTTGTTCACTCATCTTCTCACCTGTTTATCTGTCTGAATGTTAAGTTGATTCTACCGGCAACTGGCTTAGCTGTTTTTGTCAGCGTATGTTCATATTCATGCTGACACGCGCCTTGCATGAGCAATACATCTCCGTGTGTTAAATCAATCGCCATCACCTCACGTGTTTGTTTATGACGTAGTTTAAAACGTCTTGTTTGCCCAAGCGAAACTGAAGCAATCACAGGATTGCTCCCTAATGCTGGTTCGTTATCTTGATGCCATCCCATGTGATCACTGCCATCTCGATAGAAGTTCGCCAAAACACTGTTAAATACCTGCGAAAACTCGCTTTGCAGTGTATCACGAATTTCACGCAAATCGTGCAGCCAGGGTAAGGCTAAATGATCTAGTCCCGAATAACGATAATGAACGCCAGCATCACCATAAAAGGCTACGAGTCTTGGTACACGTACTTGCCTGCCATACAGCATCAAGCTCTCATGTTGCCAATCAATAGCAACTTCCAAATTTTTGAATTCAACAGAGGAAAAAATTCCTGGATACAGGCGCACCTCGCTATTCACAGATTTGACAACAACGCTCATGCTACGAAGCAGGTGGGACGGGTGTTGGTGCCTTAGGCTTGATCATTCTATGCATGTAAAAAGTAACCGTGTCACTTTTCACTTCCGACAGCTGTGTGTCACCCAGCATTTTGATCACTTCAACCTGTAAAGTATGGGTGCCTCTATCGACGTTAGTGAGCTTTGCACCGTTAGATTTTATCTTGATCCCCATATCTTTACCGTCTAACAAGACAATAACCGATTCATTTTTGCCGAGTGCACGGCTTAGCTTCCAAGCCACCTCAACGTTACCGTTGTTTTCTCTTACCGTGGCTTTTTCCGCGGGTTTGGTCAAGGTAATAGTAAATAACTGTGGTGTCTCTTCATCCGTGGCTTGTCCATTGTCATCCACATCACCTTCCTCGGTCTCATTAGGCGTATAGTTGGGGTTGGTGATCACTTGCAAGTTGTCAAGGCGTACAGCTGTTGCCCCATCGGAGGGAATATCACTAAAGGTAATTCGGCCATTACTGTCAACATGGCGATAAATCTGGGCCCCCCCTACGCCAAAAATCAATAATAAACTTATCAGCCCAATTACCCTCAATGGTATACTCCTGTAATAGTTAACACTTACAAACTATAGTAAAGCTCAAATTCGACCGGATGCGTTGTCATCATGTAGCGCAACCACTCTGCTTCTTTGAGTTTTTTGTAGCCTTCAATCACATCATTAGTGAACACATCGCCTTCTAGCAGAAAGGCTCTATCCTCATCCAGTGCGTTCAAGGCTTCTTTTAATGAACTTGCCACGTGTGGGATCTCTTGTGTTTCTTCAGTAGGTAAATCATAAAGATCTTTCTCCATCGCTTCACCTGGGTGGATTTTGTTTTTGATCCCATCGAGACCCGCCATCAACATTGACGTGAACGCCAAGTATGGGTTACATGCGGCATCTGGGAAGCGCACCTCAATTCGTCTTGCTTTAGGATTAGCAACATAAGGCACCCGAATAGACGCTGAGCGATTGCGAGAAGAATAAGCCAACAAGACCGGCGCTTCAAAACCAGGTACCAAGCGCTTATAGCTATTGGTAGTTGAGTTGGTGAAGGCATTAATCGCTTTAGCGTGTTTGATGATACCACCAATATAATAAAGCGCTTCATCCGATAACCCCGCATAGTTATCCCCGGCAAAGATATTTTTGCCGTCTTTCGCCAATGACTGATGGCAATGCATACCACTACCATTGTCGCCAACTAAAGGTTTAGGCATGAATGTGGCTGACTTACCGTAGGCATGCGCAACATTGTGGACGACATATTTGAGGATTTGCATTTCATCCGCTTTCTTCACTAATGTGTTGAACTGAGTGGCAATTTCGTTTTGGTTACCGGTCGCCACCTCATGGTGGTGAGCTTCGACCTTAAGCCCCATCTCTTCTAGGATCATACACATGGTAGAGCGCAGATCCTGCGACGAATCAACCGGTGGCACCGGAAAGTAACCGCCTTTGACCGAAGGACGGTGTCCAATGTTACCGCCTTCGATGATCTTGTTCGAGTTCCATGCCGCTTCAGCCGAATCAACCGAATAAGACGCCCCGCGCATTTCAACATTCCAACGAACATCATCAAAAATAAAAAACTCAGGCTCAGGCCCAAAGAAGCAGGTATCGGCTATCCCGGTAGATTTTAAGTATTCTTCGGCTTTTTTGGCCAGAGATCGTGGATCGCGCTCATAAGGCATCATGGTGCTAGGCTCAACAATGTCGCAACGTATATTGAGCGTCGCCTCTTCACAGAAGGGATCGCGAACCGCAGTATCCACATCGGGCTTTAGGATCATGTCAGAATTATGGATACTCTTCCAACCAGAGATAGAAGAACCGTCGAACATCTTACCTTCAGTAAAAAATTCGGTATCGACAACACCGCTTGGAATAGTGACATGTTGCTCTTTGCCGAGTGTGTCGGTAAAACGTAAATCGATGAAGCTGATTTCTTCTTGTTTGATGTGTTCTAAGATATCTGACATGCATGCCCCCTGGCGTCGTAAAACGAATAAAGTTAAAACAATATTCTAACCCAAGGACAAAGCAAATAGCTACAGCAGAACCCGTAAGCTATAGCCTGCCACTGACGTCAATGCACCAAGCGCCTTATCATACTCGGGCTTGAGAGAGGCTAGATCGAGTGTGCCTGGTAAATCTCTACTCATCAGCACCAGCTCCAGTGTCACCTTGCCATCGAGGTAATGGATGACAATCTCTGCGGACTTCCCTCCGGGCAAATGCTCGATTAGCGGTTTCAATTGGTCAAGCAACTCACTGCGCATCGGAAACTGTGGTTCCTCGGTGATAATATCATCATCCTCAGGATCGACATGTACCGTGACATCCGTCACATTCGCTATATTATCTAGCAATGCATGCGCCACCTTATCTGCAAGAAAATGCCCTTCAGAAACACTAATAGTACTTGAAACAATAATGTGCACGTCTAAAAACACTTGGCCACGCATTTTACGTGTGCGCAGTTGATGAACCGCTTGGGCGCCCTCTACTGAAAGAATATGCTGATGAATAGCCGCAAGCTCTTCGCTGTCTAGCCCCGTGTCAACGAGCTCGCTTACGCTCTCAAACACCATGTGAAAGCCCATTCGAAAAATGAAGAAAGCAACCAATATAGAGGCTACCGAGTCTAAGTGTGCCGCCCCCAGCCAGGTACCTAGTATGCTTATCAGTACAATAATGGATGAAAACCCATCGACACGGTGATGCCAAGCATTGGCTTCGATGATAGTTGAGTTAATCTCTTTTGCACGCTTGTACGTCAAATGATACAAGCCTTCATTCAACGCGATGGAGGCCAGCGTGACGATTAAGGCCATGGTGCTGGGCAGATGTGTCACCGGCAAAGAGAAATTAATAATGCTACGATAGACAATCTCACCACCGGCGAACATGATTATCATCGCCAGAAAAATCGTCGCTATCGTCTCATAGCGCCCATGCCCATAGGGATGGTCCTCATCCGCCTGGGTGGTCGATACCTTCGCCACAAAGATAATAATCGCATCCGTTAACAGATCAGAAAGTGAGTGAACGCCATCTGATAGCAACGCGTGCGAGTACCCGATAATCCCAAAGGTGATCTTAAACGCACTCAGCAACGCATTACAGACAAGGCTAATGAGCGTGATAGTGCGTGCCGTTTGATAATAGTGTTTATCTGAAATTTGATTCATTGGATCAAGCCTTATCTCTTTTGAGGAGCTTAACCACAGCATCTAGCTGCTTTTGGTGTGCGTGCACTATACTTCTCCCAAATTTTTTCAGTGCTCTCTGAGTGCCTTTCGAGGTATCGTCGATAGCCCACAATTTCTCTGGCAGCGCACTGTTAAAATCCACATAGCGAAGAGTATTCAGATGAGAGTCTGTGTACTCCATTGTTTTGTCCGCATTGATGGAATTTGCATTTAGTACAACATTCATAATGTTTGTAGACCAGTTAAACAATCCCCAGTGACTCACTTGTGCCACCTGCAAATGCGGCGCCTTTATTCCTGTCCCCACATGAACAAACACATACTTTGCGTGAGGAAAACGACTCAGCACAACTCCAAGCGCAATTAACGACGGGTTGTTCGCATAAATCGCCCCATCCACCAGCTCTTCATCGTGATCTCGCCTCATGACATGCATATAAATAGGTCGAAAAATAGTTGGTGGTGCCGTAGCCGCCATTAATAAATCTTTAACATAGTAACGATAAGACTCTTTGCCCCAATTGCTAAATTGAATCGGAATTGCGCTATTAAGCGAATACGTCGGGATCAGCATCGGTTTAATTAGCTGGTTGAATTCTAAACCCTTAAACCTGTTATTGAAAATCTGGTACTTCTGCTCCGAAGGATATTTAGGCCCTAGCAGCCCATTCAACGTCTCTAGCCGATACACCCACGACCGTCTAAAAACTTCCTTACTAAGACTGTGATAGAACTCAATCACTTGGCCTGTTGTGTACTCTGGCTGTCCCTTCTCATTAGGCTTTAGCAGTGATGCCTCTGCTATCGCCCCGGTTGAGGTCCCCACAAATAAATCGAACAAATCAGCAATGGGCTCATGAGCTTTTTTCTCGATCGCTTTGAGCACTTCTAAGCTCACCAAGCCACGCACCCCGCCCCCTGAGAGCACAAGCACGCGTATCAATTTTGGATTTTTGGGCTTGAAAAGTAAGCGGTGCTTCTCGCCAGACGCATGGACAGACGCGTTCCGAACTGGCAAACAATAACTTAGATTATGCAACCACCAACCCCGGCAGAAGAAAGCCAAAACACATAACAAAATAAAAAGTGTAATCACTTTAGGGCGGGAGGTTTTTTTAATCATAGTGTCCTTTTTTTAAACTAACTTGCTTGTGACGGATTGTATTTTATAGCTTACCAATTTTTTTTTCACTATCGCCACCTATTTCGCCCGATTATATTGACAATGGGAGCAATAATGCGCATGATCGGCACCCCAGATGTGTTGCCAGATGGCGCACGTAGATTAATTGATTAATTTGGAGTTTATCCGTGGCAAATTCACCTCAAGCACGTAAACGCGCAAGACAAGCGGTTAAGCGCCGCCAACGTACCATGAGTGTTCGTTCTATGCTCAGAACTTACATTAAGCGTGTGGTTAACGCTATCGAAGCAGGCGATAAAAACGCTGCTAACGATGCCTACAAAGAAGCCGTCCCTGTCATCGACAGAGTGGCTGGTAAGGGCTTAATTCACAAGAACAAAGCCGCTAGACACAAAAGCCGTCTTAACGCGCGCATCAAAGAAATGGCTTAATCCACGCCTGCTAAGCGTTTGATTAGCTGACAAAAAAGCCGCCTTTAGGGCGGTTTTTTTGTTGAGTGCCTTTTTTAAGGGAAAAAGGCCAAACCCTATCATGCCAGATCCGCTTTAGTCAGAATCAGAGTCGTCAGATTCATCATTTGCTGCCGAGTTGCTAGAGTCATCTGCACTTGCTGCCTGTGAATCAGAATCGTCATCGCTGTATTGGCTGTTATCACTATCACTGTCGTTATTAGCGCTCTGATCGCTATCACTGTCAGCACTTTGAGAATCAGCCTGGGTATCCGCCGCGCTTGCATCGTCTTGATCATCACTGACCAACTTAACTAAAGGCGCTGCCGCTTGAAGACTTAGAGCATCAGCTTGATGCTGAACTAGGCTTGCACTAGCAACTCCACTCAGACCAAAGACCAATGCAACCCAGCCGGCCGTCAAGATTAGTTTTCTCATTTTTACTCTCCATAATTTAAGTTTATCTGAGAATAAATATAAGCCTCTTTCAGGAACTTGACCATCTTTATTTGCATCAACACTCGATTATTTTCAAGTGTGCTTTGCGGCAGTTTGAGAGGGGTATCACGCTTGCTCATCGTCCTGGTGCCAGCGGTATCCCCGCGCCATGATCGGGGTAGCGTACCTGCCAATCAAATCTCGCTGTAACAGCATTTCGCTGCAACTCATAAGTCACCACAAGCTCCCCACCGTCATTGTACTCTCTCAACAAAAGGGCGCGACCATCACAACGTCCCTGAATAAAGTAAGGTCCTTCGCCTCTTACCCCTATAGGTATACCTCTAAGATTAGCCACCCTATTCGCCTCAGCAACCAGCGCTCTCCATTCAGCACTTGCTTGCGCGTCGACAGCCTCATGTCCCAACTCTAAGTCCAACATAGGCCATACTTGCCTAACTTGCCCATCTTCGAGCCATTGTAAAGCACCACATAAAGCAGGATCAGGTTCAGGGGTATGCAGAAAAACAGCTCCCTCACCATCGTCGCTAAACTGATAAGTACTAGCCTGTGCAGGGTGCTCCCCCCTTAAATAATACATCACACCGTCATGTTCTATCTTAGCACTACAATACGGGCGCAACATGTATAAAAAAGTCAGTGACAAGCAGGGTAAATATAATGTACTCACTAAGCTGAGTGGCCAAGCCGTCCACGAATCAAAGAGGAAACCAGGAAGTAGCGGTTCGAAATATCGGTTCTGTTCGCCGCATTTAATTAATTGTTTCTTCTCACCGAATAGCAACCCGTCATCTTGACCGTTAAAGCAATAGCTAATCGCGGGCAAAACACTTGTCAGCATAAAAATAGCCATTGAAACTAGCTCGTAATAACGTCTCTTCGCCAACATATACATCGCATTTAGCTTTGCTTTGAGTGTTCCTACTTGTGCATTTGTTTGCAGCCTATTATCGACAACGCATTCAAGCATAACGATGGAGGCCAACGTGCTAGCAAGAAAATAAGTTAAGAAGGAGATCCAAAAAGTAGGCCTCTCCGGTGATAATCCTAAAACAGGAAAAGAAAAAGCTTTCTCCTGTGGGCAATGGCTTTTGGCATATTCTTCAAGAGCCTCGTTGTAATGTCCTGAGACGCTATTGAATAAAATCAGCATTTGCAAAACAGGCGCCAAAGCCGCGTACGAGAGGAGTAACAGATTAGCGGGATCGAATTGACGGACTGGTTGCAGCCGTTGCATAGTAATTTTTGCCTAGTAGTAATGATCTAATGCACATGTAATCAATTAGTGCGTAACGTGTCAAGCTTCATCCATCAGTTCGATCGCTTGCATCAAATCATAACAAAGCTGCTCAGTGCCAGATTTGGCTAGGGCCGAAATAGAATAGACAGGGCCTTCCCATTCAAGCTCTGTCACTAGTTGCTTGCAAAACGCCTCTTGCTCATCGGGTGCGATCTTATCGAGCTGGTTTAGCACCAGCCAACGTGGTTTTTGGGTTAAATCGTCCGGGTAGTTCGCGACTTCACCTGCTATGGCATGAAAGGTTTCAACAGGTGAAGAGCCATCAGCGGGCATCACATCAAGTACATGCAAGAGCACGCGGGTGCGTGATAAGTGCTTTAAGAATTGGATCCCAAGTCCCACACCATCAGCTGCCCCTTCGATCAAACCAGGAATATCCGCCATCACAAAACTTTGATGGCCACCGACTTGTACGACACCAAGGTTAGGGTGTAACGTAGTAAAAGGATAATCGGCCACTTTAGGCGTCGCGGCGGAAACGGCTCGGATCAAAGTAGATTTACCGGCATTGGGGGCCCCTAATAAGCCCACATCCGCAAGGACTTTCAGCTCCATGCGAAGCACACGATACTCACCATGGGTGCCTTTGGTCACGCGGCGAGGTGCACGATTGGTGCTACTTTTAAAATGAATATTCCCTAAACCTGGTTGACCGCCTTTCGCCACAATCAACTCTTGGCCGTGAGTAGTCAGATCGCCCAAGCACTCATCGGTATCCGCATCGTAGACAACGGTACCCGCTGGCACACTAATATAAAGATCTTCACCACTTAATCCGGTTCGTTGACGCCCCATTCCCCCTTGGCCACGCTTGGCTTTAAAGTGCTTCATGTAACGAAAGTCTGCAAGCGTGTTAAGTGACTTGGTTGCTTTTAAAATCACACTACCGCCACGGCCACCGTCACCGCCATCAGGTCCGCCCATGGGAATGTATTTCTCACGACGAAAACTCAAACATCCGTCACCACCATGACCGGCGCTGACTTGTACCATTACTTCGTCGATGAATTTCATGTATTACCTATTTCATTCAATCTGTGTTTTACCACACGATGTTATTGCCTTGCTGGATAACCTGCTACGCGCTCGCACTAATCCCTAACCGAAAAAGCCCCGATCATTGTGATCGAGGCTTTTCGTACTAATGTTTGCTTGCAGAAGAAAATTCTTCGCGACTTATGCGCTTGTTTCTTCTTGTGCAACCACTTCTACAGTCTTACGACGGTTTTTGCCTTTAACAGCAAACTTAACAAAACCATCGTGAAGCGCAAATAGTGTGTAATCTTTACCGGTACCAACATTGTCACCAGCGTGGAAAGTTGATCCCACTTGGCGCACGATAATGTTGCCCGCTTGTACGAATTCGCCCCCGTAGCGTTTCACACCACGAAACTGTGGATTCGAATCGCGACCATTTCGGGTACTACCACCTGCTTTCTTATGAGCCATTGTCTAAATCCTCGTTATGCTTGAATTTCTTTGATCTTTACTTGCGTGTAATGCTGCTTGTGCCCTTTGGTACGACGATAGTTTTTACGACGTTTGAATTTAATCACGTCGATTTTCTTACGACGACCGTGCTCCATTACAACAGCGACAACTTTCGCGCCATCAACAGCAGGCTTACCTACTTTAATGTTTTCGCCATCAGCGACTAATAACACGTTGTCAAAAGTCACGTCTGCACCCGCTTCAGTGTCTAATTTTTCTAAACGTAATACCTGGCCTTGTGCCACTCGGTATTGTTTCCCGCCGCTCTTAATTACCGCGTACATACTCTGCTCCGTATTCCAATCGCTTCACAGCTCTGATATAAAGGGCGCTAATGATAAGAGATCTGACACTCTCACGCAAGCAAAACCTGCAGCAGTTAAAAGGCGGTGGTCATGCTCGAACACAAAAACATCCTAATTGGCATCACAGGCGGCATTGCCGCCTACAAAATACCCATATTAATCAGGGAGTTAACTAAGTCAGGGGCTAGTGTCAGAGTGATCATGACCCAAAGTGCCAAAGCCTTTATTACACCCATCACCGTGCAGGCACTGTGTGGTAATCCTGTACACGAAGACCTGTTGGACGCCAAAGCCGAAGCTGCCATGGGCCATATTGAGCTCGCACGCTTTGCCGATCTGTTCCTCATCGCCCCCGCCACCGCCGATACACTGGCCAAACTTGCCGCGGGCGAAGCCGACAATCTATTACTCACCACAGCGCTCGCTACCCCAGCTCCAGTCGCCGTAGCACCTGCCATGAACCAAGCCATGTATCGCCACCCACAAACCACAGCAAACCTAGCTACCTTAGCGGAAAATGGTGTCGCCATTTGGGGACCCGCCAGTGGTGAGCAAGCTTGTGGTGATGTGGGTCCTGGGCGCATGCTAGAGCCCGAGGAATTATTCACTCATATCCAATCCACACTGCTCACAGGCAAACTTGCCGGCAAGCGTGTCACGATCAGCGCTGGCCCGACACGCGAACACTTAGATCCCGCACGCTTTTTATCTAACCCGAGTAGCGGTAAGATGGGCTTTGCCTTGGCGCGCGAAGCGGTGAACGCGGGCGCACGTGTCACCCTGATCGCAGGGCCTGTCACCTTAGCAACTCCGCGCGGCGTTGAGCGCATCGATGTCATTAGTGCCGCTGACATGGCACAAGCCGTTCACCAGCACATGCCACAAACCGATATTTTTATCAGTGCCGCCGCTGTAGCGGATTACACTCCCATAAAGAAAAACGCACACAAGAGTCCCAAGCAAACCGCCAATCTTGTGATAGAGTTTCAGCGCACTGAAGATATCCTTGCCACAGTCAGTCACGAGTATCCAGATGTGATGTGTGTAGGCTTTAGTGCACAAACCCAGGATCACGACAAACATGCCACACGTAAACTTCGCGAGAAGCGCTTGGCAATGTTGATAGCCAATGATATAAGTGAACCATCCGTCGGCTTTGCCAGTGACGAGAATGCTATTACGATTTATCATAAAGATAGCAAGCAAGCACTACCAAGGATGAGCAAGGCCAAGTGTGCAGCCGCCATTATAGATTCTATTGCAACAGAGAGTGAGAACCATGAATAAAGTACAAGTGAAGATTTTAGATAAACGCATCGGTAACGAGATCCCACTACCTACCTATTCTACCGAAGGCTCTGCTGGGATGGACTTGCGGGTTGTATTAGATGAACCACTGCAACTCGCCCCCGGTGAAACACAGTTACTTGATACTGGGATCTCCATTTATTTAGAAGATCCACATTTAGCCGCCGTCTTGTTACCTCGGTCCGGCTTGGGGCATAAACACGGCATCGTGTTAGGTAATCTTGTCGGTTTAATTGATTCCGACTACCAGGGTCCCCTTAAAATTTCCGTCTGGAACCGCGGTAACGATCACTTTACAGTAAACCCAGGCGACAGAATCGCACAGCTTGTCATCGTGCCCGTGGTACAGGCGCAATTTGAAGTAGTTGAAGAGTTCGCAGAAACCGACCGTGGTGAAGGCGGCTTTGGCTCAAGTGGCGTGGCTTAGATAATTTAAGCCCATCCAATGGGCTTTCATCTTTATTAATGTTGTCAAACACCTGGAGTGTGGGAATTAGCTGATATCCCTAGTGAGTCAGCAATCTGTGTGTGAGCGCGCTCAAGCTTCGCTAGTAGAGCGCGAATGGGTTCGAACATTCTATTTGGCTGCCAACTTTTCTTCTCGCCAAGGGTGGTGTCAGATAAAAGTCTATGCAGATCATTAATATGATCGAGCACGGCCTGATCGGTTTGTTCCTTGATGGGAAGTTGACGGTCATTAATCACGTATAACCTATCGAGCAGACTGATCAATGCCTTGCTGTGCAAATTTACGTTAAGTGAATCCAGTCCAGATGCGAAAGAGTTCTGTCCGGTTAATGTATCAACTGCTGTAAAGAAATAAAATGAACAACTTGTAGCACACGGATCGCTTGTATTGTATATCGCCCATTGCTCGAAAAAATTAGCAACGTCCGTCCTCAAGTCCACTAAGATAGCTCTAGTCGTATCTAACATTGTATAACTCATTTGTATTTTGAATAGATAGCAAAAACGATAACAGTTTAACCTTAAGGAATTATTAAATAGCGACTATAAAATTACATATAACCGCCACATGGTGGCCAACTGTAACAAAGCTCTCTACGAAAACGCTGTTACCATTAGCCAAAAAGCGACCCTCGCTGATTTGTTTATAGACAAAATTGCATACTGCGTTTTTTTGTAAACGAGTAACATCCACGCTATACTCGCCTCGATTCAGACAATGGTAATTTCAATAGGTAAGGACATATTATGAAAAAAACAGCTCTTCTATTACCCGCATTGCTATTAGCCGGCTGTGCATCGATCGCACTTAAACCAGGCGCAGACAAAGTCATCGTCTCGCCAAACAAACCACCACGAGGCTGTAAGTTCTTAGGTCAAGTCTCTGGCAGCCAAGGCAACTTCTTCACGGGTTCTTACACGTCTAACCGCAATTTAGAAATTGGTGCACAGAATGACTTACGCAACCGTGCATTAGACAAAGGTGGTAACTACGTACAGCTCATTACAAACCGAGCCGCTTTCTCTGGCGGTGCCGGCTACGGCAGTGGTGGCGCCACGCAAACAAGTGTAATGACCATGGGGAACGTTTATCGCTGCTCGGCGCGCGCAATTGGCGAATAAAGAAATATCGGGTGGTTTACTCGCTTAAACCACCCAGTCTCTTGTCATTGCAAGGACTCTGACTTCGACTCTTCTTTTTCGACAGACGGCTTCTTTGCTGTTCCATCATCAAGCTTCTCGTAAACTGTCTTTTGTATTTCGATACTACGCACATCCGACAAACCCACATACGTTGTCATCGAACCACCGTGTGCAAAAGTTCTGATCTCAATCATTTTATCCACGCTACGTCCGATTTGCCCCTGCTTCACTTGACCATTCTTGAGAGTGATCTTGGCTTGATAGCCTTTATATACCGGGAAGTCTTTTACCGCGATATCTTGATAGACTGTTTTTTTGCGTAAAAAGCGCTGATCTTTCTTTTTCGGTTGGTTATTCACTAACTCGTCTTCGTCATCTTGCTGGTAACTAAGGTTATCTTTGCTTGGTGTCTTAACACAAACTTCGGCTTTCTCTAGCTCTTGCTCCACTCGCATTTTGTCGAATTCGCCTAACCCTTCCTGCTTGCTCGCTTTCACATGCAGCGATTTCACCACTAACATCTTCTGATCAAAACACGCTTTGTCTTCACCACAAGCACAAACCGCATCACTTGCCGCCGAAAGCTCCTTAAGCGTTAAGCTTCCTTCGGCACGCTTTTCAAATTTTTGTAACGTTTGGAAGTTAATATCAGCGGTTTTCAAATCGCTAACCCCTGAAATCACCGAAGAAAACATTAAGATAAAGAATAAAGCGACACCCATCACTATCGAGATCAGCGTACTCAGCAAATAGATCCCTATCCCCGCGACAAAGCCGCTGTCTAGCACCATCGCATAAATAAACGAGGGGATAAGTACACTCATGACTAAAATAAACGGCACCGCCAATGGCCCTAAAAAGACTGCGACAATCCCAACAACAATTTGCCCTAAAAAGCCAAGGACCATCGTGGCAATCACTGCCAAGAAACACCAGCCCCAGCCAGTACGTTTCGCCCCTAACCATTTTGCACAGAGCTTAATGTTCCAAAGGACGACAACAAAAACGAGTAAATAAATCAAAAAAACCATGGGAGCTCCTATTGGCGGTGAATATTGGCATTAAGCTCACGTCGAGCTAAACGTAATTGTTCTTTCGCTTCATCCACTCGGTGCTTGGCTAGCCTGATCACTTCTGTCATCAAGTGCAAGCGTTTCGACCGTAATAACTCGTCTTGCGCATTCACGCTAGTATTAGAAACATAGTGTTCACGCGCCACTTGGTATTGTGAGCGCGCGGCGTTATAGCTGTTGACGGACTTAGTAAGTACTGTCTCCGCGTGTTTGACCAAGGACTTAAGTTCAAAGAGCTTTTCTTGATTAGCTTTTTGTTCATGAGAAAGCGCTGTCGTGGATGATGGGCCGATTTGCAGCTCTTTGGCCGTTACTTTAGAGTTAGCTTGTTGCATCTGAACCGCTTCAGGTGGCGTATTTAGCACTACCTGTGTGGCATGTGCAGATTGTGCTGGCGCTTTATCGGAGAAAGCCACACTACCAGATGCATCGATACTCTTATACACTATCGTTTGAGCATTGGCGGTGATGAATGCACACACCATTGTCATGATAAGAATTACACCTTTTCCTTTCACATCCACTCTCCTTTATTATGCTTGATTGAGAGCTACCACCCGTTGGTAGCTTACATCTATACCTATTGGCACAATTAACAACACTACCCACGTAGGGAGGAATTAGCGCGCAGCGCTTGAGCTACCATGGTTACGCCCTACCGGCTAACCTACTCTACATCAATCCCCTGCGCTGAAGCGAGTCTAAAGGTACTCCCCGATAACAGCGGCCTCTCTCCTGATCACTGTAAAGCAAAGCGTTGTAAGACGCAAAAAATACGAAGCACTTGACCCTCTGTTTAGCACAGTGTTTACTGGCGCCTACACGAACTTCACAGGAGATCAGTATGCGAGTCATTTCATTCAATGCAAACGGGATCCGCTCTGCAGCGCGAAAGGGCTTTTTTGACTGGTTACCAAAGCAAAAAGCTGACGTCATCTGCATCCAAGAAACCAAGGCACAAATTGACCAACTCTCGGATAACATCTTCCACCCCAAGGGTTACCACTGCCATTACTTCGATGCTATCAAAAAAGGCTACAGTGGTGTTGCCATCTACTCCAAGCAAGAACCGAAAAAAATCCACACTGGGCTTGGGTTTGATTTGGCCGATACGGAAGGACGTTATATACAATTTGATTATGATGGATTAAGCGTTGCTTCTCTGTACCTGCCTTCTGGCACTAGCGGGGAAGAGCGGCAAAATCTCAAATACGATTTTCTCGACACCTATGCTGAGCTCTTAAAAGCCGCCAAACGTAAACGTCGTGAATTTATTATCTGTGGCGACTGGAATATCGCCCACAAAGAAATCGATCTGAAAAACTGGCGCTCCAATAGAAAGAACTCCGGTTTCTTACCCGAAGAACGAGCCTGGTTAGATACACTCTTTGATGATATTGGTTATGTCGATGCCTTTCGTGTTGTCAACCAAGAACCCGAACAGTACACCTGGTGGTCCAATCGCGGCCAAGCCTGGGCGAATAATGTTGGGTGGCGGATTGACTATCAAATCGTGACGCCTGGATTACGCGAAGCGGTACGTGATGCGAGTATTTATCGTGAGGAGAAGTTCTCCGATCACGCGCCGTTGGTGATGGACTATGAGTTGGAATAAGTGGCCAGCAAATTAACCTGCGCAAAGCGTTTTTGGAGACTTACCAAGCTTTTCCTCTGCCTCACTATGGAGATCTCTAAACGGAGCAGTCTTCCAAAATTTAAGCGTCCCATAATTAATTTGAGACTCTATCGCATAACCTATTGCAGGAAGCCCTGCCAAAACGAGCAAAGCTAAGCGAATATAACGATTCGTTCGATGATCTGAAAAATCTTTAGTAAATTTCTTGGCAACTTGTAAAACTCTCTTTTTAGTGGGTATCGCTCTACCACTTTCATCATGCTCCTTATTTAACGTTTCAGTCATTTCACGTAATGAAGTGTGCTCATTCGTATTTTCATTGAAGTCATGTGCTGCCTGCTCAAGCCATAAGCGGAGTTTGTTCGCTAACCGCTCGAACCAGTCATCTTCAAGTAAAATTAAAGTCGCTCCAAATACAGTACTACCCATCATCACTGCATGACATGTAACAGTTTGATCATCGACAGTGAATTCAATCGGAGCAACTTGCGAGGACTGCTCTACATACAGAGCATCTGAAAAAGCTTTATACTTTGTTAACTGCCTCAGTAATTCTTCATCAGCTAGCTGTGGAATTCTTATCTTCTTGGAGGCTCGCGAACAACCATCCCCACCATCTTCACCCACCATAAGGCAATCTATCATCTCCGCTTGAGTAAAACAGGTTACACAATACTGTAGATCGGTAAGAACTTTTTCAAGATCAACGCCCCCACCGTCTGTGTGGATATTCCCACCTATTTCTTGTGTAATTTGACCATCTGCTGCCATGGCACACTCGCTTATGTCATCGCTTTATTGCATTATTGCTTTAATATCACGCAATTTAATTGAAAACACAGTGTCTTGCAACATTCGACCGGCAGGTCATTGATTTTGAGATAAAATGATTAGGGTCAACTCTTAACCCATTGATTAATCGAGTCAGACTTCACCACTTTGGCTGTTCGCTAGCAAACAACCAGTGATAATAAGCGCGGCGCCCCCCAGGGTAAGCCAAGAAGGCACATCGTTGAAAAATATCCAGTCGAACATCCCAGCAAACAAAAACGAACTATAAGCAAACGGCGCTAGCACCACGGGAGTAGCATGCCGGTAAGCCTCGATGAAAAAACGTAACATCACAAACATAACGACGCCAGCCACAAGCGCTAGCCACACTCCGGTAAATGAGGGGGGTACCGTCAACCAGGTGAACGGTAGAACGAGTGCCACCACCGGCATCAAAAAAGTGTAGAACATGATCTTAATAAACGACTCTTGATGGTTATTTAGCTTGCGCGTAAATATCGATGCAAGTGCGATTGTCAAACCAGCAAGCAACGCTAACAAGACTCCCACGTTTTGAGTCAATGCATGCGGGTGAATAATCAGCGCTGTACCAACAAAGCCAACCAACAAGGCCAGCCATTTCACTTGAGACTTCTCATGCGGCAAAATCAAACGTGTTAAAAGAGGTAACCACAGCGGGGCGGTATTTCGTAACAATAAGGCTTGTAACAAGGTAATAGACTTTAATGAGGCCATAAATAGCAAGACTTGCAAGGACCCTAGCACCCCACGCACGATTAGCAAGCGAAGATTAGCCCGACAAAATAGATCGCCAAGCTTACCCGTGACGATGATATACACGAGGGCAAAGCTCAATGACGTCAAGTAACAAACAAAGGTCAATGGTACGAATGTGGTTGTGTGTAACCCCGCTTTGATCGCCGTCCCAAAACTCGCAGAACATATCGCGTAAAGTAGTATAAAGAAAATCCCTTTACGCAACTCACTGTCTTTGTGACTCATAACTCTCTCGTAAGGTCCGTCGCATAATTTTATTCGACGCCGTTCGCGGCAGTGAGTCAACGACTTTGCATTCGTGCACTTTAAACAATGGATTTAAATGTGTTGCTATTTCTCGCTGAATTGTTTGGTGGAGAGCTTTTGTATCCACATCAGCCGCTTGGGTCAAGACAAGATACAGGACCAACAAACTAGGTCCGCCCCCCTTGGGCGCAACACTAATCGCTGCCGCTTCTTGCACGCTGGCAACCGTCATCGTACAACGCTCAATTTCAGCTGAGCTGGTTTTAATACCGCCTAAATTCATCGTGTCATCCACTCTACCCAGCGCACGATAATAACCATTTTCCAGTCGAATTAACTCATCACCATGACGACGTAATATCATTCCCTGCGCGCTCTTTGGCATATCCGCATAGTAAGCGGCATGATGATCCCTATTTAGCAAGGTTTCTGACATACCTATCGACGGCGGGATCAGCGCGACTTCCCCTTGCGTGCTTTCTTTACCTTGTTCATCAAGCAACACTAAATCTAAACCCAATGTTGGGGTGGAAAAGCACGAAGGAATGTTTGGCTCACACAAGGTGGAGGTAACATAAGCCCCGCCAATTTCAGTGCCACCACAGTATTCGAGAATCGGTTTGTACCCCGCCAACATAGAAAGGTACATCATGTCTTCAGGACTAGAACATTCACCGGTAGAACTAAAACACTTTATCGCCGACCAGTCACACCCTAACATCGCACCACTGTTGCGCCAATTCGCTACCAAAGTTGGTACCAAGCCTAACATCGTCACACCCGCTTGCTCGACAAAGCGTCCAAAGTTCTCACCAACCGGCACATCCCCATACAAAGCGATACTGGCACGATTTATCAAGGCTGCGAAAATCAACCACGGCCCCATCATCCATCCTAAGTTCGTCGGCCACGCTAACACATCCCCAGGATGAATGTCGTGATGATAATACGCATCACTGGCCGGCTTGAGTGGTGTCGTATGCGTCCAGGGAATAGCCTTAGGAGTTCCTGTCGTCCCCGAAGAAAATAAAATATTACAGGGTTCACAAGGTTGGCAGGCGACACTCTCACATTCGGGATTCTCACTAAGAAAATCGTCAAACCACCTATCACCGTCACGCAAACAACTGTCACTATCATATCGAATCACTATCGCTTTTGGCGCGTTCGCTTGAATGACTTTGTCATACAGCGGGAGCATCTTACCACCACGCGCAATCACATCTTGAGTGAAGATCCCTTTAGCATTCGCTATCTGTAATCGTGTGGCAATTTCATCAGGAGCAAAACTATCGGCAATCGATACCGCAACACAGCCAGCTTTGATGATCCCAAGATAAATAGCCACTGATTCTGCATGCATAAACATATCAATACCAATAGCATCGCCCGGCGTAAAGCCAGCCTCTTTCAGTCCATTAGCAACCCGATTCGTCAATGCACTAAGCTCTCTATAGCTCATCGTCGTCAGTGGGCCAGCAGGTGACGCAGAGACGATAGCCACCTCATCGCTTTGTCTTAAACACGAATCGACGATATTTAACGTCGCACCTTGCAACCACTCGGGTTGATCCACCGAGTGCTCACTTCCCATGATCTGCAAAAAAGGTTTTTTCAACACAACTTTCAGGCGCGTTAATGTTTGTTCCCAAAATGCGCCGCGCTGCTCAGTTATATATTGTTGATAGGCCACGACCGTTGAGACACCAGACTCTTTCATTGCGGCCTGTAAATGCGTTCGTGAACTCTGCGCTTCTTTGGGCAACCAAATCGGAGCCGTAAATTCCTTGGATTTATCCTGCCCATAGACATACTCATAAAGCACCAAGTGCGCAGTAAAAGGTAATGCTGGATGGAGAGAACCTTCACACAGCGCTTGCCAGAGGGACTCTGGTGATTTTTTATCCGATAATGCAGCGACTTCTTGGCACAAACGCACCGCTTCACAAGACTCAACCCCTGCATTCTGTAATGCCGCTTCAAGCTCCATTGTCATCCTTAAAAAACTTCACAGAAACAGATAGCTATGTTCCCACTCACCTTTCATTTGCGGGATCTCTAGCAAAGGGAATAGCATAGCATAAGATAGTGACACTCTCATAAGTACTTGTGCTACACTACCGAATAAAGGACTGTCAGTTAGGGATTAACACCTGTGAAAAAAGCACTTCTTCTTCTTCTCGCCACTTTCTCACTCAGCGGTTGTGTTAAGTGGTACCACAATAACTATAACTTACCCCCTTACGACCCAACCATGGGTATAACCCAAAAAGATTTGACCGATTCCCTGTACGTTGGCGCTAGTTTTATTCACCACCCAACCCAACGTGACATGCAAACCCATCATACCGAAGCCGGCAAAGTTTGCATTTGGCGAAGTGGGTTCCGTAATTGTTACGATTTTCTCGGGAAATACGATTTGTACAAAAACAATCCCGAGTTACGCAACCGCCCCGTGATCGCTTATGGACCGGAGCAGTTTTAGGTTAGTAAGAAAAGGGGAGTCCATTAGCGCGTAGTGCTAGCTTACTCGTCGTCTTCTTCCACAAGACGACGAATGGTCACCCCATCAATACTTTTCAGTGCGTCGACATTAGACTCAGTCACGCCGCATAGCTCAATACAGTAAATGACTTGGCCACCCGACTCATAACCACTAAAAATGTCATCATCACCAAAAGGCCCAACAACATTCGCCAAGACTGTATTACCCAGTTGCTTTTTTACCGCTAGTTTAAACGCTGGGGATAGGCAATCATCTTCAACTAGCAACTTTTTTTCACGAAGTTCAGGCGCTGTGCTCATTTTAAAAATTAAGGTTTGCTCGTCAGGATGATAATCCCAAATACCCATGATTGCATTTAACGCAAGTTCATCGAAGTTCATATGATTGCCTTTGTCTTGTGGTTTGGATAATGAGGGATTATCGAAGGATTACTCTTTAGTGTCAAACCGCCAGTAGGTTAGCACAACGTGCGTAACCTACCAGACAATGGTAGAGCACGCGCTGCGCGTTAAGCCGTCGCCGCTTTCACCAACTGCTGTGCTATCTCTTGTAAGCACTCGAACTCTTCTTCAAACTCAGTGAGTGACTCTTCTAGCTTGTCGCGCGAAATTTTCAGATACTTCAAGTTTTCTTCTGGGATCACATTGGTCGACGCATCCCCTATTTCATATTGACGTAAAATCGTGATAGCCGTATTAACCAATACCAAGCAAGTCGCTTCCTCAGGATAGTGCTCCAATCCATGATGATGGTAACGATTACAATCAATCACTTCGTCAGGCATGCTCCACGCTTCTAGTAGCCAAGCCCCTAGTTCAGTATGGCGCACCCCAAGCACATAATCTTCCATATGCACTTGCGTTAGATGAGGATTCGCTTCCAATAACGTATTCAACTTATCGAAATGCGCAGGATAAAGCTCTCCTAATAACAAGTAACCAAAGTTATGTAGTAGTCCGGTAAGATACGCGATCCCCATCTTAGGCCGACACTTTGCTGGCATTAGCTTCACCAGGCGTTCCTGTAATGCGGCCGTATATAACGCATGTTTCCAGAAGTTATTCAGACCAATGGGCCCATCAATCGGTGTTTTAAACTTATCTCCCAAGGCCAAACCTAAAGCGAGGTTTAATACCAAATCAAAACCCAATACTTTGATAATGGCATCGCCTACCGATTTCACGCCACCAGGATAACCATAATACGGCGAGTTCGCCCATTTAATGACTTGGGCAGCTAACGTTGGACTTTGCTCCACAACCTTAGCCAGATCTTCAATCTCTGCCCCAGGATCAGATTGAATACGTAGAATTTCACGCGCTGTCTGTGACATTACCGGCAATTCATGCGTCTGCTCGATATCTTCTTTTAAACTTGTCTCTGTATAATGAGTCACTCCAAGAAAAGAGGTCAACGCTTCGTTTTTTTGTTCTGTGGATCGCGCCGCATACTCTAACGGGTTAAAGACAAAGTCATACCAGCCATCTTCCGGTACAAGTTGAGTAAACTCGTCTTTAGGGATGCGAACAAAGCAACTACCATTGTCCAACGCAAAGCATAAATCATCACAACGCTTTAGACTCTCGTCCGCGATGACTTTTGCTTGGAACAACTCTGCAACAGGTGGAAACTTCTGCGGGAACGTTCTCACATACTTCGCTTCGACAATACTCGTTGCAATGGGGCTATAGGATTTTTTCGTCGCTGCAGACAATCGCTCAATATCAATTAGGGCGTCAGCGGGTACATACAGCATAACCGGTGCATAATCATCTTGTATTAACACACCCGTTGCCAATAACATCAAATTCGTCGATGCACTGGCCATGAGATTCTCCGGCTCACACATGCTAAACGCAATGTTTTGCTTCTTAAGCAGTTGTGTCACTAACTCCTTTTCAGACATAATGCCTCCTATTGGCGTGACGCCTACGCCGTTGCTTAACTCTTATCTTATATAATAGACCAAATGGAGGTCCCCAATGCGAATTGCTACCTGGAATGTAAACTCTTTGCGCGTTAGGTTACCCCACGTTTTGGACTGGTTAGGCACGCATGACGCCGATATTTTGGCACTACAAGAAACGAAAGTCATTGATGCAGACTTTCCGGAAGAAGCATTCACCGAGTTAGGCTATCACGTGAGCTTTAGCGGTCAAAAGACATACAATGGTGTGGCGCTCATTAGCCGCTCCCCTATTCACGAAGTGATTACTGAGGCACACGCCCTTGATGATCCACAAAGGCGCATCTTAGGAGCGTTGATAGATGAGGTGTATGTTCTCAACCTCTATGTACCCAATGGCAGTGCGGTTGGCTCAGACAAGTACGACTATAAGCTCACCTGGCTTAGCGCCATTACTCAAACCGTCGCTGAACTCACTAAGAAACATAATAAAATCATCATATTAGGCGATTTCAACATCGCCCCAGAGGATGACGATGTTCACGATCCTAAAGCCTGGGAAGGCTCGGTATTGGTCAGTGACGCAGAAAGAGATGCACTGCAAAACCTACTAGCGCTAGGTTTTAAAGATTGTTTTCGCCTTTTTCCTCAAGAAGAAAAAACCTACAGCTGGTGGGATTATCGTGGCGGTGGTTTTCGCCGCAACCATGGTTTACGCATTGATCTTATCCTCGCGAGTGAAGCACTGGCCCAAAGCTGCTCAATTTGTGCTGTGGATAAGGAACCTCGCAAGCTAGAACGCCCATCTGACCACGCACCGGTCGTTGCAGTATTCGAATAACAGGCACATCGACCTAAATTCGACCCGCACCCTACTTAAGCGATACGATCTTAGCTAGCTTTGTCCTCTTATATCGCAAATAACTTGATCAAAAGGTCTCTGTCGGATAATATGCGCCCGACAAAATGTTTAGATGAAACTATAGAGACGCTTGAGGTAAGCCATGCAAACAGCTATTCACCCTAACTACGCTACAGTCAAAGTAAACTGCAGCTGTGGTAACACATTCGAAACCCGCTCTACTTGCGGTCACGATTTGACCATTGATGTATGCTCTGAATGCCATCCTTTCTACACGGGTAAGCAAAAAATCATCGATACTGCAGGACGTGTTGATAAATTCAAACAAAAATATCAACGCTCTTCAGCAAAAAACGACGCGGCTAAATAATCCACCGCGTCTTTGCCCTATTCCGGGCGCCTCTCAACTACTGGCTTGTCTAAAATTAGCGCTAATGCTCTAGTTAATGCTATTGTTATCTATTGCATTTTGCTTATGAACAGTATTCTATGGAGAAATTTATGTCGGATCACCCTACTAACAGTGCTACCGTGAGCAAAGCCAACAAAAAACTGGATAGTAAAGCTATCTTTTACGCATGGTTTGTCTGCGGACTTGGAGCACTTTTTTATGGTTATGAGTTCTACCTGCGTATTTTACCCAGCGTAATGACACAAGATTTGATGAAAGCGTTTGGCCTTTCTGCTGCCTCACTGGGCGGTCTCTCCACCTTCTATTATCTTGCCTATACCCCAATGCAAGCTGCGGTAGGTGTGCTAATGGATCGTTACGGCCCAAGACGACTACTGCTTTTTGCTGTAGCCGCCTGTGTTTTTGGGAGCTACTTGTTTGCCAGTACCACAACAGTCTCCATCGCAGAATTCGGCCGCTTCTTAGTCGGATTTGGCTCTGCTTTTGCCTTTGTCGGAGCAATGAAGCTTGCTACCATTTGGTTACCTCGCGAGCGCTTCGCTTTTGCCGCCGGACTTATTACCACTATCGGAATGTTAGGCCCTATCATCGGCGATAATACGTTAACTTTTTTTGTGAACCGTTATGGCTGGCAAAATACTATTTTCATCGCCTCCGCCCTTGGCGTGATACTTGGTATACTGATTGTGTTTTTCATCCAACCACGTAGTAAAAGTCCTCTTTCGCGCAAGATGCGTCTACACATCCCAAGCTTGTGGGGCGCGATTGCAGGTTTAGGTCGGCTGATTCTCCGTAAAGAAATGTGGTTCATCGGCTTTATTGGTTGCTTCTTATTTTTGTTGGTTGCTTTGTTTGGTAGCCTATGGGGCATCCCGTTCTTAGAAACCACTCATCACCTGAGCAACGTGAGAGCAGGTCAAATCAACTCACTGATTTATATCGGCTGGGCAGTCGGGGGCCCCATCGTCGGCTTACTCTCCAACAAAATCAATCGTCGTCGCTTACCCCTCTTCGTCGGCTCGATTCTCGCGGCTATCACAGTAAGTGCCGTTATTTACCTACCCGGTTTATCGGATGTCTCACTGGCTGTATTACTATTTTTAAGTGGTGCATTTTGCTCGGTGCAAATTTTAGTGTTCCCTATTGCCAGTGAGCTCAGCCCACTTAGCCTGTCGGCGACCTCGGTTGCCCTCATCAACATGTTTACGATGTTTGGTGGCGCCGTACAGTGGGTCGCAGGATTGCTACTTGTGCATTTTGATATAAATCATGCGGTGATCAATGGTGTTCATGTTTATAGTGCTGCAGATTACCGTATCGCTTTGTCGATATTGCCTGTGTCGATAGCCTTATGTGCAGTTATCGTATGGTTTGTACCTGAGACCTATTGCAAACAGGTCAAAGAGTACATCCATAAACACCATAAACATCAGGCGAAACAATAAAACACACTAACCCGCGCCGTCGATACACAAGGCATGCTCGCTCAGTGTCAACTTTCTAGCTAAAGCGTCGCTTCAGCTAATCAGGCACTAGTGAAGCGTGCCCTAGGAAATGACGCGCTTGCCTTCTTTTCATCATCCTAGAAACGGCTGTTGGGCGGGCATTTCTAGGGTAACAGATTGATTTAGGTAGCTTTTCAAAAAAATCTGAAGTCACCTTGTTGGTGATGAAGACTTTTTTTGTAATGCTAGATGAATCAAGATGTTGCGCTAGAATGGGTGAACCAACTGCCGTTTCTAGGATCATAGCAGATTGCTTATTTGTCACTCCTAATTCAGACAAAGCATAGTCGCGTAATAAAAGCTCACTCGTTTTACTCTGTCTATTTTTCATAGGAGGCTAGCCTGGTGAAATCATCATCGCACTGCAATCACTACGTTATCTTGTGCTTTTTCGCAAACACATAATACTAACATTTTTCTATTTTACACTGAGCAAATATTTCGGTATTTCTTAAGAAAGCCTTAAGCTTAACGGCATAGAATCGCCGGTGATGGATCACTAAAACAACATGACGACTAATTTAAGTCGCGTGAAAAAACACTTACAAGGAATGTACTATGGCTGCACCGTTAACATCTCAACCTTCTCGTTTATCCAGACTTCTTAGTTTTGGCCGCAAAAGAACGCTTGCCCAAGAACACGACACAAGTTCACAAGTCGATAGCGTCACGTTGCTTTACAATCAACTGCAGAGAGTGTGGCAAAACCTCACCGCTGAACGATTAAAGCAAGTCGCTGATCATGCACTTTTTGTGCGTTACCTGATGCTTTCGAAAAAGGCTGCACTAGCGCAGCAACTCTACCAACTCCATCTGGCTCGGCAAAGTCAACTTAGTCATCGTTATTTTGAGGATAGCAGCGAGACCACTAACAACCTCCTGCAATTGCTTAATGAAATTCGTTGGGAATTACTTAGCAACGCCCTCATCCTCAGCAAATCCAGTTTAAGCGCAAACCCCGCTTTACAACGTGAACAAGAGCAACTTTTTCAGCAAGAGTGCCATCTGCTACTAGATCTGTTACCTGATGATGATTTCGCGCATGCCAGTAGACACCTTCTAGCGGAGAAATCTCGTCGTATCGAGCAAGATACGAAGGTTAAACACCGTCGAGGTTCCGTTGCCCCTCATCCTGCAGGGGAACTTAGCGGATCGCAACCGTCTCATGAGGCCACTTACGAAGCTCGCTATAAAATGCTACGTCGTGTTGGCAGCTCCTCCCATCAGCACTTAACTCAAAAAGCATCCCTTTCACCCAGTGCTTTTGCAAGGCGCATGAGCGCGCGCCTAAGTGGGGAGCCCTTTTTTGACGAAGAAGAATTATCACTAGATCAACGCGACAAACATGAAACGTTTTCTCACCAATTCACTTATGAAAGTAATGAAGTTCCCTCGTTAATTGGTGCATTGGCAGAATCGCTCGACAACGCAAGTCCTGAGTACCAACACTTAGCGACGATGTTTGAGCTTGCAAAACAAGGACACTACGGTGCCCGTTTCGAGCTATGTTATCTTGTCATTTTTGCCACTCATACTGACTATATCGCCTTTAACTTTTCTGACATGTCACTAAATGCGGGTTGGTTGCTAGCTGGGTCAAATCAATTTTCATCAGACGTATTGGAACTCTTGCAAGAAGAAAGTAATCGAAAAATCTTAAAAACAGTGATGCAAAATGCGCATTTAGCTGCATCAAGTGATATCGCACGTTCAATGAATGTCATAGGGCTCAGACTGGTGCAATCCGTACTAGAATTATCAGACTCTACCGAGAATACGTTGGTCGCATTATGTGATGAGCACTTACCCTTTTATCGTGAACTCAAAAGTCATCAAGAAACGCAAGAGTTGATGGAAGATCTTTTACATGCAACTGTGTTCGAACTTAATGAAACAAGCGAGATTGTCATGCACGAAGCCCTTAAGAGCATCAATCCGTTGTGCTTAAGTGTGAAGCATATGCAAAATTTATCACAAGCAAAAGCTATTTTTTCCACGTTAAAGGAATTGGATGCAAAAACTAAAACAAGCATCTCACACAAAAAGGCTATTCTGACGAATGTTAAAAAGACCCTCTCGGAAAACTTTGTTCGTTTCTTAGAAAACAACAATCGCCAATTAAGTGCCGTTGCTTTTGAGACGGTCCGTCTTTTTTTCGCTAAAGCGGCTGATGCTAAGTCGTTGCAAGATATTCGCTCGTTGCAAGCAGCGCTAGTCAATTGGGTACGCGCTGATGACAACTCACTCCTGACCCAACAGGATTATGAGAAACTAAGAGAAGCTGCTGCACTATTTAGTGAGCCACTTGATAGGGCACAAGCCGCTTTGTATCAATTGGAAAAGAATCGCTGTATCAATCGATTTGTAGGAGAACTAAAAGGGCTATTGAAAGATCAAGTCCCTCAAATATTGAAAGAACAGTTTCAGGAATTGCTTTTCGATGCAGCGACGGAGGCCGAAGGTGGCTCCCGAGCCAGTGCCTATACCGAACTTCGTGATCACCTTGCTCACCATTTTCAGACACCGGGAAGAGAAACTTATACCGCCAAACTTACTTTGTATGAACATTATTACACGGCTATAGCAAGGCTACCTTTAGAGCGCGAAGAACTCAGTAGAGAATATTGCTCACAGATCACAACAGACGAAGCGTCATCTGCCGCCTGGGATCGCAGACAAACGATACTACAAACAGCCACTAATGCTGTTGACCATGCAAGAATCGAGGAAGAAAAGCAAGCTTACCAAGCTGAAATTGCGTCGCTAGATATTAGCACTTACCTTGAGCAAGCAAGGGCAAGTGTACCCGCTTAATTTGGCAGCCGCGTTTTGAGCCTCGCTCTTGCCAAGTGCAAAGGCCGTCTAAAGGACGTCACTTTATCACGGCATTTGTTCTGTGCTTTGAGGAAGAACACAGCTCGATCGATGGCTTGCTTGCTCTCTGTCCAACCCGCGAGGGTATTGGGGTTATCAAACGCATTAGCCAGCTTATCGGCTATTTCTTGATGGCGCTGGGCTTGTGTCATTAAATACATGGCCGCTTCTGTCGGTGGCTCAAAAAATGAGTTAGTCCATGCAATGATGAAAGCATTTTTTTCCCAGCATTTATCGGAAGTCTGTTGCATCCATTGGGTATCAAATGCTTTTCCTTGATGCTTTAAGATTTCATCAAATACAATTTGTACTGAACGCGTCGCGTTATTACCACCTTGACCAGTAATAGGATCGTTTAGCATCACGGCATCACCCAGCCCAAATATCGCTTTACCTGGTTTGATAGTGGCAATGGGTTCACGTATTTCAGGCGTAAATTCACCATGAATAACGGCCTTTTCATCCGTTAGGGTAATACCTCCCAAACAACGCTCATACTCCCAAGGCAAATACTCTTTTAGCAACTCTTTTGCTTTTGCCAACATCGCTTCATTGTTGTCACACTCATCCCAACAATCAAAAGCACCGCCAGGGACCGCTTCAAATAACATCATGTGACAACGACCAGATAGTGTCAGTCCAGGCATCACAAAGTATTCACCTACCCCAGGAATAAAGTTGGCAGCCACACCACTAGAGTTATCACCACCAAGTAAACCGTGCACATACAATAACGTTAACTTTCTTGGTGGCTTTTGGTGATAACTCTTCGCCTCATCCCGTTTGAATAAACGCGATAACTCACCTTTACCTGTACACACTACGACTAAATCATAATCATCAACCAATTTCTCACACGCTTGCTTTGACACCGATTGATAGTTTACTTTTAATCCGCGTTGCTCAAGTACGTCTAGCCATCTTGAGAATTTTACTCGTTGATCGACGGCTTGATAGCAACTGTCTGTATGCCCTTTCCAAGCATTCAGTTTAGTATGATGCTCTGGATCGGCCGTAGTGAAACTGATAGTGGTATTGTCCGGCACGGCTTGCTCGAAACAGTTCAACCCCGCTTCGCGCTCCATTGCCAAGGAGCTCGCAAACAAGCCTTGACTTGACGTCACATAACCGTGGCGTATTTCGTGGGGTGTTTTTTCTGAGTAAAGAGTCACGTCGTAGCCGACGTTGAGAAGTTTAGCGGCGAGCAGCAAACCTGCTTGTCCAGCACCGATAATTGCAATTGTCTTATCCATGACACACCTTCCTGCGTTCCAATGCAGTTGAACTAAACACAGGAAAAATGCATAAAACCAGTAGCACTCTCAAGCTCTTGTCTGGCAAGAGCTTATCGCCTAAGCGACTTCCTGTTCCTTATTATTTTCTGGGGTATAGGACGCAGCACTTCGGCCAGCTTCATCGTAATACCCTCTTAATGTCGTAAGTTGTCTAGTTATATCTTGTAATTGTTTGACATCGTCTCCTGTTAAACGTGATGCTAGCAATGATTTCCTAGCAACAGTATAACGCGTAATAATGTCTAGCCCTTTCTTAGTAACAGTATAGTTCGTTACCTTCTTGCTACCATTGTCGACCTTCTCTATCAGATCTTGCTTCACCAGCTTCTTAATCCCATAACGGATATTAGCGGTGTCATCACGATTGAGCAGTCGGCAAATTTCGTAGCTCGATTTGGGGCGGCCTTTAATGCCGATAATATGTAAGATTGCAATCTCGTGGCCATTGAGCTCATCGTCACAAATAGCCGCAGAACAATCTTCTTGCCAGCGAATGAAAGAGGAGAATACACGCCACAACAGAAATTCAAACTCAGTCAGAGCCATCTCTTGTGAGTCATCGGCTAAATGCCAGCTTCTGTCTTCTTCCATAAAACGCACCCCTGATTGATCAAACTAATCCAATCACAAGCAAATTGCAACTTACCTAAAAACAGCAAATCAGTTAACAACAGCTTGCGACAATTTTTATAGCAAATTTTTAGTAAAATGTTAAAACTTATAATCAAAAAATGTCATAATAGTCATGAAGTTATCGAACTGGTGAGAAGTTCGGAAAATTAATTACCAACCTCGGACCTCTCAGTCGATAAATTTTTTTCAACTCTAATCTGGAACATTATGAACCAACATTCATTGACGTTAATTGGCGCGGGTAAAACTGGTAAAAGCATTGCCAAATTACTGCTTGGTAACCAGTTAATTTCACTGACCGGTATTCTCAACAGGCGTCACAAAAGTACGCAGTGCGCGCAAGAAGAACTCGGCGCATTGCACGCTTATCATGATCTTAATGAGATAAAGCCTTGTGACATCATCATGATCGCCGTCGATGACAGCAGCATCGCACAGGTAGCTCACGCACTCAGTCAAGCAGGTGTTGTCAATGCAGGAACTATCGTCTTTCATCTAAGTGGCACCTACAGCTCTGATGTTCTGGCCCCCCTACAAGCTGAGGGCGCACTCATCGCAAGCGTGCACCCCTTACGCAGTTTTGCCGATCCTGACAAAGCCATCGCCCACTTTTCAGGAACTTATTGTGCCACCGATGGCGATAACGCAGCTCTTAGTGTACTTATTCCTTTATTTACCCAAATTGGGGCAACCCCCTTCACCATTGATCCCGCAGACAAAGGGCGCTACCACGCAGCTTCTGTGTTCGCAGCGAACTTTCCTATTGCACTCTATCATATAGCACAAAAACTCTATGCCGAGTGTGGGATCAATGCCAAGACCTCTCATCATATCTCGCATAGCTTGATGCAGGGAGTCGTCACCAATGCCAAAGATGCTCTTGATCTAAAAAGCGCTCTGACCGGCCCACTTGCCAGAGGCGATACCCAAGTCATTGATAAGCATCTGGCCGCATTAGATGCAACACCAGAACTTCGTTCGATCTATGTGGCTCTCAGCGAGCAATTAAAAGAGTTGTTAGACTTATAAGACATACCAACATGGTAGCTTCCGCGCTGCGCGCTAAGCTACCCTACGTCCCCCTCCCCATACCAAACGGCGCCCCCCTCAAACACCGCAACAATCTCACTAAAAATCTCCTTGCTTTTTCATCAAAAATCGTTAATTTTATAACTATCCTAGAATCGGCAGTTGAGCGCACATTTCTAGGATTATTATGAAGGTTGATAAGGAGACTGCCATGTCCGGCGAAAATCAAGAATCCACTTGGGAAGAAGACTTCTCTGATGAAGCGAGTAACGAGCCCGAAAACCTCGACGACCTCGATGAAGTCATTGATGAAGGTGCAGCTAAAGAAGCTGCCGCGAGACAGAGGATAGAAGATCTGTTAGAAGAAAAACGTCAACATGAAGAGTTAGATGATCCTTGGCTGGATGAAGACGAGTAACACTAAGCGCTTTTTATCGCTGCCAGAACCAGGGCGTGAACAACACCAATAGAGTAAAAATCTCTAAACGCCCTGCGAGCATGGCAAACATCAACGTCCACTTCACCGTCACAGAGAGCCCACCAAAACCATGGAACAACGTTCCAACTGTCGCACCGGCATTTGCTTGGGTTGCCACTAGGGCAGCAAACGAATCATAAAAACCAACCCCATTTGCCATTAAAATCAAAATCAGCATAATAAAAAGCGTCACAAAGATAGCAATGTATGCCCACATTGCTTGTATCACATCCTCCGATAAGACTTGTTTACCAAAGCGAATAGGAGCCACTAGGTTAGGATGAATCAAGCGCCTTATCTCACGGCCACTTTGCTTGTACATCAATAATAAACGTAACACTTTAATTCCACCGGTAGTCGACCCCGCACAACCACCCATCACCGCGCCAAACATAATCAAAATAGGCAACAGTTTCGGCCAAAGGTGGAATGTCGTTACTGAAAATCCGGTGGTAGTAAACATCGAAACCACGGTAAAGATACTCTTTTGCAGAATAAGTGAGAAACTTGCATATTGATCATGGAGCATTAATACCAAAGCACACACCATAATAGAGCATAGCAAGATCATAAAATACGCTCTAAACTCATAATCCCTAAAATAGTTTCCTATCGAGTGAGTCCTAAGTGCGACGAAGTGTAATGTGAAATTTGCTCCACCTAGAAACATAAAAAAACTCGCAATATAGTTAATCGCCGTACTGTGGTAATAA
>JAUHZG010000074.1 GCA_030425845.1 Gammaproteobacteria bacterium | reverse complement strand
GTTGCGCTAGGTACGGTCGCCGATGTTGTCGCACTGGATCAGACTAATCGTATCTTGGTAGCAAAAGGTCTACAGCGGATGCGTCAAGGGAAGATGCGCCCCGGTATTGCCGCCTTGTTAAAAGTTGCTGGACGCCAAGCCAGTCAATTGGTCGCAAGCGACTTAGGGTTTGCCGTGGGGCCGCGTCTTAATGCCGCGGGTCGTTTAGAAGATATGTCGCTGGGGATTAATTGTTTACTGAGTACCAATGAAAATGATGCATTGAAAGCCGCGAAAGTACTCGACGAGCTGAATAAAGAACGCCGTGCGATCGAAGATGACATGAAAACACAGGCATTAGCATCGATTAAGCAATTGCAAGAGCGCCTTTCACACAGTCGTTTGCCATATGCATTGACTTTGTACGAACAAGATTGGCACCAAGGGGTGATTGGCATTGTCGCAGGACGCATAAAAGAACAATTTCATCGCCCCGTGGTGGCTTTTGCCAAAGTGAGTGATACAGAAATTAAAGGCTCGGCGCGTTCGATTCCGGGATGTCATATCCGTGATGTGTTAGATAGAGTAGCGACAGAGAATCCTGGGCTTATTACCAAATTTGGTGGCCATGCGATGGCGGCAGGGCTTTCTATTGAAGCGAGTCGTGTCGAGGATTTTCGACGGGCATTCGATAGTACGGTCAAAGCGATGATTGATGAGAGCTTGCTGGCAGGTGAGTTGCTAAGCGATGGGCCATTAACACAAGAAGAGTTTACTTATGATATTGCCAAACTCGTGCGTGAAGCAGGACCGTGGGGACAAGCCTTTCCAGAGCCTGTGTTTGATAATATTTTTATGATTCGTGATCAACGTTTAGTCGGTGAAAAGCACTTAAAGTTGATTCTCTCCCCTGAAGGCAGTCAGAAAACAATAGAAGCGATTTGTTTTTTTGTTGATTTGAGCGAATGGCCCGACAATCGTACGCGAAAAATACATGCGGCGTATCAACTTGATATTAATGAGTTTCGAGGTAATGTGAAACTGCAGTTACTTATCCGGCAGATGGAGAAGGTATGACTCTGACGACCGCTGTTAATCTCTATGATCTAACCCATAAAACTGTACGTGATTTAGCGTGGTGTTTATTTTCACCCAGTGTGATCACAAGTTGTGAGGCCTATCCGATAGCCTCGGTACCCGATGACGCTTTCTTAAAAGAGATAGAGTTGTTGTGGCCTTGGTTACTTGAGCTTGATGCTAATCCCAAGCCGTTACATGAGTATATTACCAGTCGTTTTAGTCGGCGTTTAGGTTTGTACTTTGAAAACTTAATATCTTTTTTCTTAGAAACACACCCTAAGTTCGACGTCATTGTTGAACATCAACCGATTATTCGAGATAAGCAGACGTTGGGAGAGCTCGATATTGTGTTTAGTGTTGGGCAGCGAGTGTACCACTGGGAGCTTGCAGTTAAATACTACATGAAAGCCAAAGGCGAGTCTGGGCTTGCGAGTTATATTGGACCGGCGGCCAAAGACCGACTTGACTTAAAGCTCAGTCATTTGGCTCAGCATCAGCTACCCATGATGCAAACACCGGAAGCAATAAAAGCGGTGGGTAAACGTGATGTCGCGAGCATGGCGTTTATTAAAGGGATGTTGTTTACCCATATTGATGAGACTATCCCAACCGAGTATGAATCACCGATATCCCTGAATCATCGGCAAGGGCGTTGGGCGCATATCGATGAGTGGCTAGAGCGCCGCTATGACAGTCGTTCACGCTTTTTGATTTTGCCGCGGCTTGAATGGTTAGCACCGGTATCCGTGGATGCCACTAAAACGGCGAGCCTACTTAACTGGGATACGTTAAATGCAGAATTGTTTGATTATTTTAATGCTACCCCGGTAGCAACCTGCGTCATAGAATTGGTTGAGACTGACTCGATGTGGATTCAGCAACATAAATTCTTTGTTTTACCTAACGAATGGCCACACTTCCCCAATGACTAATCCAGAGCATTTCCCTGTACATATTGCGCCAATGCTAGATTGGACCACCCGCCATTGTCGTTATTTGTTTCGGTTGTTGACGCGACATGCGGTATTGTATACCGAAATGATCCATGCTAATGCGTTAATCCATGGTCCACGAGAAAACTTACTGCGTTTTGATCAATCCGAGCATACGGTTATCTGTCAGTTAGGCGGTTCCGATCCTTTGGCGTTAGCCCAGGCGGCAAAACACGTAGAAGATGCCGGTTACGATGCGGTGAATCTCAATGTGGGGTGCCCTAGTGCGAGAGTGCAAAGTGGGAACTTTGGTGCGTGTTTGATGGCAGAGCCTTTGCTGGTGGCTGAGTGTGTCAGCGCGATGCAAGCGGCGGTCGGCATCCCGGTGACAGTGAAAACACGGTTAGGGATTGATGAGCAAGACAGTTACGAGTTTGCCTATCGGTTTATTGATATCGTCTCGCAGACTGGGTGCACTGAGTTTACCTTACATGCGCGCAAAGCCTGGTTGAACGGGTTAAGCCCTAAAGAAAATCGTGATGTTCCTCCACTCAATTACGAGCGCGTGCATCAGTTAAAACGTGACTTTAGCCAGCTGAGCATTCTCATCAATGGCGGGTTAACCTCTTGGGATGCGTGTTTGGCGCATAAAGGACACTGTGACGGTGTGATGGTAGGGCGTTTTGCCTATCATGAGCCGCGTGAGCTGTTGCAAGTAGATAAGTTGTTCTATGGCGACAATAGCGAAAAGATGACGTTAGCGCAGGTCGTGAAGGCTTACTGTCATTATGCGCAAAGGGAGCTGGCCCAGGGGGCGAAGCTAAAGGGCTTATGTAATCCATTGTTGAATTTATGTAATGGCATGACGGGTGCGCGCGCGTTTAGACGTTACTTATCCGAACACTCACATGGTGAAGGTAATGGGATGGAAGTGATCGCAAAGGCGTTTTCTTTGGTTGCATGAGCTCTAAAGAGTCTTATCAGTAGGATGTGACATTAAAGAGTTGCCCCGTGAAGCCCACACTTGGTTCGGCGTAAGAGTATGTCGTGAGGGGCACGGGCCCACTCAAACTCACGTAAGTAGTTACACTCAGCTTGTGTTAATCCACCCCCATAGTGTTCCCCTAGATCAATCATGGACTGTTTACCTTCGAGAATTTTCTCACACAAAGTCCCATAGCTGCGCGCGAAGCGCGAAAGCAGTGCCTCATCACACCAAGGGTACCGATGTTTTAAGCTTTGTTGGTAGTCAGCGATAGACGCTTCCTCGAAACTCCCTGCTAGTGGTGAGGGTTGATAAGGGAGCGCTAGTGTGGGGAAAGTTGCCGCCAGCAATTCACACACATGCGCAGCGAGCTTACGATAAGTGGTGAGTTTGCCGCCGTAAATGACGACAAGTGGCGCGCCTTGATGATGACTGAGTTGCACATCATAATCGCGCGAGATAGCTTTGGGATCATTGGTATCATCTTGTTTTAATGGGCGTACACCGGCATAGCTGGCAACGATATCTTGCGCGTTGATCTTTGTTTTAAAGTATAAATTGACGATATGACACAGATAATCCACTTCCATCTCTGTAATGGCGACTTCACTGGGGGCGCCGGTATAAGGAATATCAGTTGTGCCAATTAAGGTAAATTTTTCTTCGTAAGGGATAGTGAAAATAATACGGCCATCATCGTTTTGTAATAAATAAGCTTCTGGATTGCTATACAAGGCCGGTACAATGATATGTGAGCCTTTGATGAGGGTGATTTTATCTGTTGGATGTCCTGAAATTTTGTCTTTGACTTGATTAAGCCAAGGGCCACAGGCATTGATTAGTGCTTTGGCTTGTACCGTGATGGTTTGCTTCTGTTGCTTATCAAAGGCTGTGACGATCCATTGCCCATTCTGCTCACAGGCGCTAAGCACTTCATGATCGCGCAAGAGTGTGGCGCCATGATTGCGTGCACTAATGGCATTACTAATCACGAGTCTTGCATCATCCACCCAGCAGTCGGCATAGCTAAAGCCAAATTTATATTTATCCAGTAGCGGTGTGCCTGCTTGATGGGTGCTAAGGTTGAGTTTGCTTGAACGAGCAAGCTTTTGTCTTTTGCCTAAGCAGTCGTAGAGCCACAAGCCAAGACGAATCATCCAAGCGGGGCGTAAACGTCTTGAGTGCGGGATCACAAATGTCAGTGGCCAGATAAGATGAGGGGCCAAGCCAAGTAATGTCTCTCGCTCATTTAAGGCTTCGTGAACTAAGCGAAATTCATAATACTCTAAATAACGTAGTCCCCCGTGAATAAGCTTAGTGCTGGCAGAAGATGTTCCGCAAGCGAAATCACCTTGCTCGAGTAGGCACACGGATAAGCCTTGCTCGCTGGCTTGCTTTGCGATCCCTACGCCATTAATGCCACCACCAATGATGCAGAGGTCGACTATCTGTGTTTGTGAGGTGCTCATGATTTGTTGTGTTTATCCTTTTATTTTTCTTTACAGTGTTCCGCAGTGTTTGTTCTCTACGTTCCACGGTCAAGCCGCGGAGCGTAGCTATTTAGTTAAGTAGGGTTAGGCCGCAGGCCGTAACCTACCATGGGTGGATTACGCGCTGCGCGCTAATCCCCCTTACATTCTAAGCCGTGGTATACTACTCACTCTAGTTTGAGCGAAGAGGGATAACGTGTCAAAACAATGCTTATTAGTGATTGATCAGGGGACAACTAGCACACGCGCAATAGCTTTTTCTCTGCAAGGGGCGATCCTTGCGGTTTCCCAACAAGAGATCACACAACACTTTCCACAACCGGGTTGGGTAGAGCATTGCCCTGAGGAGATCATAAACAAAACGTTAGCGGTTTGCCGTGAAGTTGTCACCAAAGTAAAAGTTGATAATGTGGTTGCCATCGGGATCACGAACCAGCGTGAGACCACTATTGTGTGGGATCGCAAAACAGGTAAGCCAATTCACAAAGCGATTGTATGGCAAGATAGGCGTACCAGTGATACCTGTGAAAAATTATCTGAAACGCATGCGCAGAGTTTTTTCCAAGCCAAAACAGGATTGTTACTCGATCCGTATTTTTCCGCAACTAAAGTTGCGTGGTTACTTGATCATGTTGACGGGGCGCGTGAGAAAGCCTCGCGCGCAGAGTTAGCGTTTGGGACTGTGGATTGTTATTTATTATGGCACCTGACCGGCGGCAATGTGCATGCGACGGACGCGACTAATGCGGCGCGAACCTTACTGTATAATATTCATGAAGGGCAATGGGATAATGACTTATGTGAGTGTTTTAGGGTGCCGGACTCACTATTGCCTGAGGTGCGTGATAACACTAGCGAATTTGGTGAAATCGATCCCGCCTTATTGGGCAAAGCCATTCCTATTACGGCGATGATAGGCGATCAACAGGGCGCTTTAATCGGACAATGTTGTTTTACCCCGGGCATGGTAAAAAGTACATACGGCACCGGTTGTTTTGTTGTCATGAATACAGGTAACGAATGTGTAACCTCCAGCAATCGATTGCTCAGCACTATAGGCTACCAACTTAAAGGTAAGGTCACGTATGCTCTAGAAGGCAGTATCTTTAATGCCGGTACGTCGGTGCAGTGGTTACGCGATAGTCTGTGTTTAATTCAAGATGCGGCAGAGAGTGAGTCTTTAGCTAGCGGGCTTAGCTCTAATGAAGGGGTGTACTTGGTGCCGGCTTTCACTGGGCTTGGGGCGCCGTATTGGGACCCACATGCACGGGCAGCGATATTAGGGTTAACGCGCGACACAGGTATCGCCCACATTGTGCGAGCTTCTCTGGAAGCGGTTTGTTACCAAACACGTGATTTGTTGCTGTCGATGATTGATGATCTAGGACATGGGATCAGCACCGTGCGCGTTGATGGCGGCATGGCTGTCAATGACTGGTTGATGCAGTTCTTAGCGGACATTGATCAAGTCAGTGTGGCCAGGCCAGAAGTGACAGAGACAACGGCATTAGGAGCGGCATTCTTAGCTGGACTCGGTGCTGGTGTCTATCAGTCATTAGATGAGGTGAGTCGTCTCTGGCAAGCTGATAAAGTGTTTGAACCGGTATTAGCCGCGGACAAATCCAAAGAGTATTATCGAGGTTGGCAACAAGCCGTCGCACGCGTGACGGTGACATGAGAGCCGCATGACGGTGGATTACGCGCTGTGCGCTAGAAAAAGTTATTTTCCCGGTAAATACGTCGCCATCCTCCTGCCTAAAATGTTGTCATCCTCCGGCTTGACCCCGTCGAGGACCGGCCGGAGGATCCAATATATTGGACTATTTGGTCAAGCCAAAGGGTGACAGTAACAATAGGGCGTAAGCTACCAGGCTTACTCAGAAAAATTCGCAGTTAACTATCTTTTGTCGAAATCGACAAAGTCACGTTTCGTTGGTCCAGTATACAACTGACGTGGACGGCCGATACGGTGTTTAGGATCGCCAATCATTTCGTTCCAATGGCTGATCCAACCAACAGTGCGAGCTAGCGCGAAGATCACAGTAAACATTGAGGTTGGGATCCCCATCGCGCTCAGAGTGATACCTGAGTAGAAATCAACATTCGGATAGAGTTTCTTCTGGATAAAGTACTCGTCTTCCAATGCTATCTTTTCAAGTTTCATCGCAATCTTTAACAAAGGATCATCGGAATCACCGACAGCTTCTAATACTTCATGGCAAGTGCTGCGCATGATAGCCGCACGTGGGTCCATATTTTTATAGACACGGTGACCAAAGCCCATCAAGCGGAATGGGTCTTTTTTATCTTTGGCTTTCTCGATGTACTTGCCAATGTTATCTTCGTGACCAATTTCTTTAAGCATACGTAAGCATGCTTCATTCGCACCACCGTGAGCAGGTCCCCAAAGGGCTGCAATCCCCGCAGAAATACAAGCAAACGGGTTCGCCCCAGTTGAGCCTGCGAGTCTTACTGTAGACGTTGAGGCATTCTGCTCGTGATCAGCATGTAACGTGAAGATCCTATCCATCGCTCGGGCTAAGACATCATTTGTTCGGAAATCTTCCGTGGGGACACTAAACATCATTTGAAGGAAGTTTTGCGCGTAGCTTAGATCATTTTGCGGGTACATGAATGGCTGACCGATAGAGTATTTGTAGCACATAGCCGCGAGCGTTGGCATTTTCGCAATCAAACGCAATGCTGAAATTTCACGGTGCTCTTCGTTGTGTATATCTAAAGAGTCATGATAAAAAGCCGATAAGGCACCCACTGTGCCAACTAGTACTGCCATGGGGTGGGCATCGCGACGGAACCCACTGAAAAATTTACAAATTTGCTCATCAACCATCGTGTGGTTAGTGACTTTGTGTTTAAAAGTAGCGAAGTCCTCTTCAGAGGGTAGCTCGCCCTTGAGTAGCAAGTAGCACACTTCTAAAAAACTACTTTTCTCAGCGAGCTGTTCGATAGGGTAGCCACGATAAAGCAGAACACCTTTGCCACCATCAATAAAGGTGATTTTGGACTCACAAGAAGCCGTTGCAACAAAGCCGGGATCGTAGGTGAAATAACCTGACTTACCAAACCCGTTAACATCGATAACATCGTTGCCCAGGGTGCACTTGTGTATAGGCAACTCCAGCTTCTCGCTAACGCCTGGAATGTCTAAAATGGCTGAATCTGTCATAAATGCTCCTGTATGTAGTTTGGTTCCATTTTGCGCATAAAATTATCTGATGACCATGATTAATAAATTTACGTATCCGGTCGTTCAGTCTGCTGCTAAACTTTAAGCTTAGATGGGCCACGCAACTATAGTCAAATGCAACCTTGGGTGTCAAACGGCTTATCTTGCGTGACTCACTCGTTTTACGAAAAGAATGACTTGTTTTATTTGGGTAAACTAGCTACCCTCGCCGTCGTTTTCGTTGAACAAGTAGAAACCAACTCAACTGTAGGGGAATCAAAGTGAAAGATAATAGACCAGTTAATCTGGATCTGACGACGATACGCTTCCCGCTTATCGCCATCACCTCCATTGTGCATCGAATTTCAGGTGTGATCATATTTTTAGCGTTACCGTTTTTTCTGTGGGCGCTTGCCGATTCACTTGCCTCAGCGAGTCGTTTTGCAGCGGTGAAGGCAACATTGGCGACGGGGTTTACCAGTGTACTGGTCTATGGAGTGCTATGTGCCGTTGCTTACCACGTGATTGCTGGCGTAAAGCACTTACTGGGTGACTTGGGTTTTGGTGAAGAATTAAGTTGTGCGCGCATAGCGGCTAAGTTGGTCTTAGTACTAAGCGCGGTGGTCTTTGTCTTGCTAGGGATTTTCTTATGGGCATGAATGTAACAAGCTTAACACAAAACGGTCTACGCGATTGGTTAGTTCAACGTGCAACTGCTGTCATTATTGGTTTTTATGTGTTGTGCGTGATGGGGTTTCTTTACAAACATGCACCCGTGTCCTATGTTGCCTGGCATGCCTTTATCTGGCACCCATGGATGAAAGTCTTTAGTTTTCTTGCTGTCTTATCAGTTGCTGCCCACGCTTGGATAGGATTGTGGACGGTGACAACTGACTATATTAAATGTGCGTGCTTACGTTTAGCACTGCAGGGGCTTATCGCACTCTTTTTACTAGGCTGCCTTGGTACTGGCTTAGTTGTACTTTGGGGAATTTAACATGAGACGATTAGAATTTGATGCAATTATTATTGGTGCCGGCGGTGCTGGCATGCGCGCGTCATTGGCTTTAGCCGAAGATGGTAAAAAAGTCGCTGTCGTGTCAAAGGTGTTCCCAACACGCTCTCATACAGTCTCTGCGCAAGGAGGCATTAACGCTGCCCTTGGCAATACCACAGAAGACGATTGGCGTTGGCATATGTTCGATACCGTTAAGGGATCGGATTACTTAGGCGATCAAGAAGCTATCGAATACATGTGTCACGAAGCTCCGCAAACGGTGATCGAACTAGAGCACATGGGTTTACCTTTTTCGCGTCGTGAAGACGGCCGTATCTACCAGCGTTCTTTCGGCGGTCAAACATTAAATTTCGGCGGTGATATTGCTGTACGCACATGCTGTGCGGCGGACAGAACCGGCCATGCAATGCTACACGCACTTCATCAAGCCAACATGAAAGCGCAAGCGAATTTCTTTAATGAGTGGTACGCCATCGATTTAGTCAAAACTGACGACGGTGGGATCTGCGGTGTGACTGCCCTGCATATCGAAAGCGGTGAGCTGGTTTTCTTAAACGCGGCAGCAACTATCTTAGCGACAGGTGGAGCAGGTCGTATTTACGCTTCAACCACCAATGCACATATCAATACCGGTGATGGACTTGGCATGGTGTTACGTGCAGGTTTACCGTTGCAAGATATGGAGTTTTGGCAGTTCCACCCAACGGGGATAGCAGGAACTGGCTGCTTAGTCACAGAAGGTTGTCGTGGCGAAGGTGGTTACCTTATCAATAAAGACGGTGAGCGCTACATGGAACGCTATGCCCCTCACTTAAAAGACTTAGCGTGTCGAGATGTGGTGTCTCGCTCGAGTATG
>JAUHZG010000196.1 GCA_030425845.1 Gammaproteobacteria bacterium | reverse complement strand
ATCGCTTACGATCCCCACGCGATCCCCATCACCGTCAAAGGCTAAACCACAATGTGCTTCGTGGGTTTTTACGGCATCAATAAGTGCACGTAAATTCTCAGGTTGCGTCGGATCGGGATGATGATTAGGGAAGGTACCGTCGACGTCACAATACAGTGGAACAACGTCACAGCCTAAACGGGTGAAGAGCTCGGGGGCTAGTGCGCCAGCGATACCATTGCCGGCGTCGAGTACGACTTTGAGTGGTTGTGTTAATTTTACTTTATTGCATACCGTCTCTAGGTAGTGCGCTTTGACATCGCAGTCTTCTACGCAACCCTCACCGTCGATAAAGTGTTCTTCAACGATTAGCTGGTACAGTCCTTGAATCGCGTCTTGAGCCAGTGTTTCGTGATTGATAACCATTTTAAAGCCATTGTAGTTAGCTGGATTGTGACTACCGGTGACCATGACGCTAGACGTCGCTGTTGTCTCATACGTGGCGAAGTACGTGAGTGGGGTTGGCACTGCGCCAAGGTTTAACACATGACAACCCGTGCTGACTAGGCCGGCGATTAATGCTTCGGCGAGGCTAGGGCTTGAGAGCCTACCGTCGTATCCCACGCAGATACAGTCATTGCCTGATTCGCGCACGCGCGTGCCGATGGCTTTGCCGAGTAATGTCGCCACTTCGGGGGTAATCTCTTCGTCGACAATACCGCGAACGTCATACGCGCGAAAGATAGACTGGATCATATGTGCTCCGTTTGTTGGTCGTTATGCTGCTGGTATTCTTCCACTGGGCTGTCATCCAGTGCCGCTGAGTTGTCATCCTCCGGCTTGACCGCGGTATCCCTTTTGTAATACAAAAGAGCTTCATTCACAACTCAAGCAATCATTATGACACACTCTTGCCCGAGCAAAACCAAACCCTGGAAAAAACTCACCAAACTTGCCAAAAAATGGCAAACACAGTCTCTAGTGCATGCCTTTTCTTCAGATCCTTCACGTTTTAACCGCTATAGTGGCGAATGTGAAGGGATATTTGTCGACTACTCTAAGCAATGTATTGATGATAGGGTGTTTGCGCAGTTACTGGAACTTGCAAAAACTTGTGAAGTGGAAGCAAAGCTCTCATACATGTTCAATGGGAACTTAGTGAATCACACAGAGCAGCGAGCCGCGTTACATACAGCGTTACGCGATGTGAATCCCACCCCGTTATTGGTTGAGGGACAAGATATCAAACCCATCATCAAGATGACCTTTGAGCAGATGGCGACACTGTGTGAGCAAATTCACCGCGGCGACTGGCAAACACGAGAGGGGCAAAAGATTAAAACACTGGTTAGTGTTGGTATTGGTGGTTCTCACTTAGGGCCAGAGTTGGTGTATCAAGCGCTGGGTAATCACCATACCCGTCATTTACCTTGTTTGTTCTTATCAAATGTTGACTCTAACACGGTCAAATCTACTCTCGAGCAACTTGATCCGGCAAGCACTTTATTTGTTATTGCCAGTAAATCGTTTTCAACACCTGAGACTTTACGTCTTGCAGAAGTAATAAAAGAGTGGTTGGGTAATGGCGTTGACTACGCTTCGCATGTAATAGCTATTAGTGCAAATCAACAAGCCGTGAAGGAAATGTTTAACTTACCGGAAGCGAATTGTCTAACCTTGTGGGACTTTGTTGGGGGGCGTTATTCTATTTGGTCTGCTATCGGTTTACCCATTGCTTTGTGTTATGGGATGGACGTATTCAAGTCGTTACTGGCGGGGGCGCATGCGCTTGATCAACATTGCCGAACAGAGCCGCTTGCGACCAATCTGCCTATCGTGTTGGGTTTGTTGGATTGTTGGAACACAAACTTTCGTCACACTGAGTCCCACGCGTTATTAGTTTACCAGGATGCTTTAGCGTTATTACCAGCCTATGCACAGCAGCTGGTGATGG
>JAUHZG010000073.1 GCA_030425845.1 Gammaproteobacteria bacterium | reverse complement strand
AGACAGGACGGGCACCCTAGATGATCTTGTGCAAGAAGACATGGCATTCATGCACCAGCATGGCTACCTTCCTCGCTACAAAAGCGTTGAAGACAATCGCACCGTTCGTGAACTTTACACCGCCGCGCTTCACCAATTCGGTATGAGTACACAATGTACCGCAGAGAACGCACCCGGTTCTCGCGGTAAACAAGTCTTTGCCAAGCAAGCCGTCCATGAACGTACTTTTGCCCCCATGGATCAGTTTCGCGAAGTTGCAAGAACAGCGAAAGGGCCTTTTTCTATCCTTAGTCAACTTAAATTTTTTAAGCGAACGCTCACAGCAAACTCGTCGAATCTAAGCGAGCGAGCTCAGGCAGCACTCACACAAACACCCGCAGCTCCTTTGCCTTTACAAGCAGATCGGCTTACCCCTGAGCTCCCTACACCACAAGCGAGGGTTCGACAACAAGAAAACGAGTTAGCACAGCTGCATTCACTACTACAATCGCACGGCGGGACAAGTAAAGCTGCGCACCCCATCAACATCACCAAACTCATCCAACACTTAAAGCAGGCACAAAGTGTTTCGTTAACTCTTCTCTCACAAAACCCTTTGCTGTGTCTGACCAAGGTAGTCAACATCGGATTGACTAGCCTGGGATTCAAGCGCTTCTTTGACTCAACGGATAAGGAACTCGCGCTCATCAATAGTGTACTCGCCGGTATGTCACAACTTTCGCAAACACCCGGTTCGGCAACCACTACAAAACAACTGGCAATCTTACAACAATTTATTAGTCAGACCCCTACAGGGCGACTCGTGTTAGGCTTGGAGATGGCACAAAAGCATGCCAACACTATGGCTAGAAATGCCGTGGCCTTCGTGAACAAACTACCAGAACCAGCCAGCCAGAGCGAAGCGGCTGAAATGATAGACACCTTGCTGATCAGGACAACCATGCTGGCATATGCACAAAAACTAGTGCATCACTATGTCACCGCGCTGATCCCTTACACCTCTCCTGTTGCCACCTTAGCCGTAAGCGCCGCGTTAAATTACTCTCTAGTTCGCGACATCACAAAAACACTTGTTGCTACCATCACCGAATTGACTCATAAAGCAGCCAGTATGGCCGGGGTTGCAACTCCAAAAGCAGGGCTGGCTGATTTAAGTCTCTTTACAACAGCAAAAGGTGCTAGAGTGACCGCAGACAAACCAGCCAACATTGGGGCGACGCCCTCCTCACCTGCTCACGAGCAAACCCCGGCATTACGCGCAAGATAGTTACAGCGCTAACCACCCACTCAAAACGGACAGTACTTCTGCCACTCCTCTTTTTTTCAGGGAACTAAATCCCTGTGCGGTAAAACGAAGATCTCGCTCTTTAAAGTAGTTTTTCACCTTAGCTAAAGCTTTAGCGTTTTCATTATTGTTAAGCTTATCCGACTTAGTCAGAAGAACATGTAGAGGCATCTGTGCTGTCGCCGCCCATCCAATCAAAGTCTCATCCAGTGGTTTAAGCGGATGCCGGCTGTCCATGATCAAAATAACGCCAGCTAAGCTTTGACGCTCAACTAAATAGCGCTCTAACTCTTGTTCCCACTGTCGCTTCATCGCTTCGGGAACTTTGGCATAACCATAACCAGGCAGATCGGTGATCCGTCTGGACTCATCTAAAGTGAACACATTGATAGCTTGAGTACGTCCTGGTGTCTTACTAGTACGTGCGAGCTGTTTATTCTGCGTGATGGTATTAAGCGCACTGGATTTACCCACATTTGAGCGTCCAACAAAAGCCACCTCAGCCCCCGTATCCTCGGGGAGCTGCGTTGTTTTGACTGCACTGAGTAAAAAATTAGCGCTTTTGAAGATGGCTTGTAATTTTTCAGGATTCATTTAAAGATAACCTCTTTATAAATCAGGACTTACGCTAAGTTCGGATTATGCTATGATGGAAAAAAAGTTAAGCGGAGTTTACCATGAAATCACTCATTACACTTAGTTCAATCTGTCTATTCGCGGCTTGTAGTGTCGCACTTGCTGACAGTCACCTCGGCAAAGATACCTATACGAAGCATTGCGCAGCTTGCCATGCTCCTGCTGTGGCCAACGCATTGAAGGCCCCTGCTTTTGAGAGCAAAGTTGACTGGAAAGCCCGTTTTGCTACGGCGACTAAAGCGTCTAAAGCCGATCCTAAAAAATACCCCACAGCAATGGATTACCTCGTTGCTCAAGTAAAGAATGGCCTAGGCGCGATGCCTCCTGGTGGCATGTGTGCCGACAGCTCAACTAAAGATGGCAAATGTAAAGACGCTGTTTATCAAGCTGCTATCAATTACATGAGCGGCAACGACAAAAAGAAAAAGTAATCATCACAAGGTAAGTCTAGGTCATGAAACAATTCGCAAAGACTCTATTGATCCTCGCCATGGCATCACCGCTCGCCTCATTGGCGAACGTGGACAGTGCGCTTATTGCAAAGGGTAAAGCAAAAGCCACTGCTTGTGGTGCATGTCATGGTGCTGACGGTAACAGTGCAATTGCGACTTGGCCTAAACTAGCTGGCCAAAATGCCAAATACCTACTAAAACAACTCAATGCCTTTAAGCAAGGCGCAAAAGGTCCCCGCAATAACGCTATCATGGCCGGACAAGTGGCGAGTCTATCCGAGCAAGACTTAAAAGCTGTCAGTGCCTACTATGCAAGCCTTAAGATGAGTGAAGGCAAAACAGCCAAACAATACGTCAAGTTGGGTCAAGCGCTGTATCGTGGTGGTGATCTGAAAGACAAAATCCCAGCCTGCGCTGCTTGCCACGGTCCACAAGGAAAAGGCAATGCCGAAGCAGGCTTTCCTGCCATTGCAGGCCAGTGGGCAGACTATAGTATCGCTCAACTCAAAGCCTATCGTGATGGCTCACGCAGTACAGGCGTGATGATGAGCGCCATCGCGAAAAACATGTCAGACAAGCAAATGACGGCGGTTGCTCACTATATTGCTGGCTTACACTAAACACCATTTACATGGAGATCTCTTTTATGCGAAAACTACTTTGTACCCTCGCGCTTGCGCTCACCTTACCGCTTAGTCTAAGCGCAGCAAAACCCGCCCCTATTGTCGCTGGCAAACAATATAAAATCATGCCAGCAAGCGTGCAATCTGACATAACTAACCCTAAGGGGAAGGTAGAAGTCACTGAATTTTTTAGTTATGGCTGCCCATTTTGCTTTAAGCTAGAGCCAACCTTGGAAAAGTGGTTGAAAAGCAAACCTAAAAACGTCGACTTTGCCCGAGTCCCTGTGGTCTTTCATCCACAGTGGCTTATCTTAGCCAAAGCTTACTACACCGCTGATGCCTTAGGTGTGGCCCCTAAGTTATCCCCCATCATTTTCAAAGCGATTCATGTACAAAATCGTGACTTGGGTAACCAAAAGGCTCTTGCTGAAATCTTTGAGAAAAATGGTGTGAGCAAGAAAGATTTCGAGAGCGCATTCAACTTTTCTCCCGGCATTGATTCACAATTACTACGTGGTAAAAAGTTAATGGCTGATTATAAAGTATTCCAAGTACCAACCATCGTCATTGGTGGAAAATACAAAACCGATCCAACGATGGCCGGTGGTTTTGATAATATTCCTCGCGTGATTAACTTTCTAATTAAAAAAGTCAAAGACGGCAAGTAAAGCGTCTGTTTCCTATTGAGTGGTAGGTTACACACATCGTGCTAACCTGCCCTACGAGCAGCTTAGGATGAGTTCGCACATTGCGAGCCATTGCCCCTTGCCGGTCCCTGTCACCTATGGTAATTTCATGCTCATCAACAAGGGGCCCTTCATGACCAACCCACAGCACTACTTAGACAACCTCAATCAACCTCAACACGATGCTGTTTGTGCTCCGCTGACCAATTTAATGGTCCTTGCAGGCGCAGGAAGTGGTAAAACCCGCGTACTGGTGAGTCGCATTGCGCATCTCATTGAGCACCATCATGTTTCGCCCCACCAAATCTTTGCGGTGACCTTTACTAACAAAGCAGCGGGGGAAATGCGTCACCGGCTTGAAGCCTTGCTTGGTTTGCCGATGACAAGTATGTGGGTTGGGACTTTTCATGGGTTAGCTCACCGCTTCTTACGCCAACATTGGGAGCAAGCCAAGTTACCCCAGACATTCCATATTTTAGACAGTGATGATCAGTTACAGCTGATCAAGCGAGTCCTCAAAAATGCCACGATCAATGAAGATGAATGGCCCCCAAAGAAAATCCAGTGGTTTATCAACCATCATAAAAATGAAGGTAACCGTGCTAGTAGTATCGATCCTGACTTTAATCCCTATGGCAACGATTTACTGACCATCTATCAAATGTATGAAGAGCTGTGTCAGCAGTCAGGTTGCGTGGATTTTCCGGAGCTCTTGCTGCGGGCGCATGAAACACTAAGAGATAATCCTTCGCTACTTGCTTCCTTCCATGAGCGTTTTACCCACATCTTAGTGGATGAGTTCCAAGATACTAACACCATTCAATATGCTTGGTTACGTTTACTTGCGGGTAAAAATCAAACCTTCACTATCGTCGGTGACGATGATCAGTCAATTTACGGTTGGCGTGGCGCAAAGATCGAGAACATTCATCGCTTTGAGCATGACTTTAGTGATGTCATCACTGTACGCCTAGAACAAAATTACCGCTCTACGAGTACCATCTTAAATGCCGCCAATGCACTGATTGCCAATAATAACGATCGGTTCAGCAAAGAATTATGGACCGAAGGCAATACGGGGGAACCCATTGGCTTGTATGCAGCATTCAATGAAATTGATGAAGCGCGGTTCATCGCTTCCCAAATCAAACAATGGTCGGAGTCTGGCAACAGCCGCCAAGACTGCGCTATCTTATATCGCTCCAATGCACAGTCTCGTGTACTCGAAGAAGCACTGATTCAAAACAATATCCCTTATCGCATTTATGGCGGCAAACGCTTCTTCGAGCGTGCCGAGATCAAAGATGCACTAGGCTATATGCGTTTAATTCAAAATCGCCATGACGATGCAGCCATTGAACGCGTTATCAATACACCTACTCGGGGTATTGGTGATAAAACGATAAGTCTCATTCGTGACAAGGCCAAAGAGTCACACTCCAGTTTATGGCAAGCCGCTATTACTATCATCGATAATAAAGAACTCCCTGCCAGAGCCCATACCGCTGTTCTCGGCTTTTTGCGTTTAATCGATGAAATCGAGGAACATACCAAAGAGTTACAGTTAGGAGAGTTATGTGAGCATGTTCTCACCGCGTCGAACTTGCTGGATTTCTACAAGAAAAGTAAATCCGATCTCGCTCAGTCAAAACTCGATAACCTTGAGGAGTTAATTAACGCGACTAAGTTATTTGAACCCAATCCCGAAGAAGACTTACCCGACTTAGTCGCTTTTCTGTCGCATGCCTCATTAGAGGCCGGTGAAGCGCAAGGTGACATGAGTGAGGATTGCGTACAGATGATGACACTACACTCAGCTAAAGGATTAGAATTCCCCTTTGTGATTTTAGCCGGTCTTGAAGAAGGGCTGTTTCCTCATAGTATGTCCTTCGATGATCCGACTCGGCTGCAAGAAGAACGTAGACTTTGTTACGTTGGCATGACGCGAGCAATGGAGCGGCTTCTGATCACTTATGCGGAGACACGACGTACTCGGGGACAGACACATTACAACCGGGCTTCGCGTTTTGTCACCGAAATCCCCAAAGAGTGGTTACAAGAGGTTCGTCTGCAAGCCACATTACGCAAACCCGTCTCAAGCTATGCAACAAACTCTAGAGGCAACAGCAATTACACCGTGCCCGAATCAGCTTACCAAGTTGGGGGACGTGTGATGCATCCCAAGTTTGGTGAGGGAGTCATCCTTAACTTCGAAGGACGCGGCCGCAGTGCAAGACTTCAAGTAAAATTTAATCATGCGGGAACCAAGTGGCTCGTCGCACAACACGCCAAACTTGAAAAAATATAACTGCAGCACATCATAGTGAGTGTTATTCCCAACATTTTGGGTATTTCCCTAGCAGTAATCGCTATATCGTGTGATATTTCTAAACATTCATTTGTCGAAAGCCGTTGGACGTGATTTAATAATACCCTGCATCTTGTGTATTAGGTTACTATTCCACACAAGTGTGATTAATCTATGGCATAACTCGAGCATTTAGTTTATGCATAGTTAGGGATAATTATTCGAATGGGGGAATGAGTAAGATGTCGCTGCGATCTTGCGTAACACAACCACTAATCAAACCTCTTGTTGCATGCTTAGCAACAACCTCAATGTTGTGCTTTGGCTTAGCCGTTGCAGACAACACCTCTATTCTACCTGACGAAGTAAGCTCACTTGGTGCCCTGCAAGGCAGTGCTCCTATAGCGACGCAAACCAGCAAAACCTTCAATTACAAACCTATACTAAATGAGAAATCTGGAAAAGTACGCCCAGCTAAGACTAAGAAAGCCAGTACAACGAAGAAGCGTCGAGTAAAACACAAACAAATCACTAGACACCGTGTAAGAAGTGTTCGCCATACGCCTGCTGCTCCGATTAGCGAACATTACCAACACTATGTCCATCACCTAATGAAGCATGCGTATCATCCTGCAAAGATCCCAAGTCACCGTAATTACCCACATCACCGACTGAATACAAAGATGCATTCGCACTACCACCGTCACAAATTAGATGGCAGTGTCGATAACATTGTTCATTACACATTGCACTCTAACCCCAGCGTGCTTGCAGCTAAAGCTAACCAAAAAGCCTTGTTCCATAGCTACAAGCAACAAGTGGCAGGCTTCTTCCCGTCAGTCGATATCACTTATGCTTGGGGACGAGAGCACTCTAACTCTATTGCTATCCAAAATGTAACGGGTCGCCGAGATGGTGCTTGGCTTAACCGCTTAGAGAGACGTATCTCTGTTAACCAAATGATCTTCGATGGTTGGGCAGTCTCAAGCCGCAGTAAAAGTGCCCATGCACGCTATACTGCGTCACAATTCCAAACTTTTGCCGAAGAAACAAATCTAGCCTTACGTGCAATTGAAGCCGATCTCGATATTATGCGTTTTCGCGAGCTACAGTGGTTAGCAGTGAAAAATAAACAGTTACACCGTGATACCCTCGAAAAAGTGGATAACTTGTACCGTGGTGGTGCAGGTAACCGAGCGGATGTTGAGCTCGCCAAAAGTCGTACCTCTCTCGCACAGTCAAACCTTATCACAGCAAATCGTTCTCTTTACAACGCACATGCAGTCTTTGAAGCGGTTGTCGGTAAACTCAGCAAAAATCTCGTGCTACGTATGCCCAGACTCAACATGCGTTACTTACCTCGCACCTTAGATAAAGCGATCACTATCGCGTATATGCATAACCCGTTGGTTCATGTTGAGCACAAGTTGTATGCAGCCTCAAAGTATGACGTTACTACCGCCAAGTCTGCGTTTTACCCCAATGTCTCACTTGAACTAAGTGCTTCTCGCAACAACAATTTAGACGGAACAGTCGGCATCAACAACGACAAACAAGCTATGGTAGTGGTTAGTTACAACTTATTCCGTGGGGGTGCCGATCTTCATGCCCTCAGAAGTGCGCGCGAGAGAGCGGTTGAGCAACATGAGAAATTACAAGAGTCTTTCCGTACAGTCAGACAAAACGTGACCGAAGCATGGGTAAATTTACGTGCAGCTCGTTCTCGTTTACAACAGCAAGAGCTCCGTGCACATAATGCAGCAGAAGTAGTTAATGTGTACCGTAAGCAGTTCACCTTAGGTAAGCGTTCACTGCTGAACTTGCTTGATACTGAAAGAGAACTGTTCAATGCAAGAAATGATTTAGTGAATGGCCGTTATGATGTGGTTAGGGATACATACCGCTTATACGCTGCTGAAGGAATATTGTTAAAACCTTGTGATAAGGGCCATGTGTAGGAAGTTGCTTAATAGAGCAGCTAACTTGAAAAGCATAGTGCTCTGTTATTGGAAAGCATAGTGCGTTTATCATGAGTGAACTTACGATAAACCGCGCTAGGCGAGGCAGATGCGACTGAAAAGGAGGCGTTTACATCAGTAAATAACGACTTTAAAGGAGCAGCTAACAAAGCATAGTGCGTTTATCGTAAGTTCAGGAATAAAACCAGCCTCTCGGGCAAGTTGGTGTAGTAATACATTAACTTGCCTTTTTTTTACCCGCTTCGCCGCTCTACACAACTCGCATTTCATTCTCTAATAGGTATATACTACAGAGTTGCTAGACTCGTTGAAAATGTCAAAAAGAGGTTAACGGATGACCGATCAGCTCACCGAAGATGAACATCTCAAACGCCCCCATGCCACGCATTTCGATCCGTTACTTGACTGCTTGGTGGTGATCACAAAGCTCAACGGCGATCCTCACTCGCGAGAGTCACTCAAGGCGGCCTTGCCACTAGTGGACAACCGTCTTACGCCAACGTTGTTTGTACGCTCAGCAGAGCGAGCGGGCTACAGTGCCCGCATCATCAAAAAGCGAGTAACCGGCTTATCCAACTTAGTGCTGCCCTGCGTTTTACTCCTTAAAAACGATCAAGCTTGTGTCTTAACTAAAATTGAAGGAAAGACCGCTCATGTCATTTTACCTGAGTCAGGACAAGGTCAGGCAACGCTTTCTCTCGATGAGCTAAAAGAAAACTACCTTGGGTTTAGTATTTTTATCAAAGCCAACCCACGATTTGAAAAACGTGCCGATGAGCACCGTTTAGAGCGGCCGAAGTCTTGGTTTTGGGACACGTTACTCAAATACAAATCCAATTATCTGCAAGTGGCTATAGCCTCCTTACTAATTAATATCTTCGCTATAGCTAACCCTTTATTTGTGATGAATGTTTACGATAGGGTTGTACCTAACAATGCGATTGAAACTTTGTGGGCACTCGCGTTTGGGATCTGTTTAGTTTATCTCTTTGACTTCTTATTACGTATGTTAAGAAGTTATCTGATTGATGTGACTGGTAAGAAAGCCGATACTATTTTAGCCAGTCTTATTTATCAGCAAACACTTGGGATCCGCATGGAAGCCAAGCCCGCTTCCACAGGTGCTTTTGCCAATAATCTGCACGGATATGATGGATTAAGAGACTTTTTCACTTCAGCGACTCTCGCTGGGATTATCGATTTACCGTTTATCTTTTTATTCTTGTGGATCATCTGGTCCTTAGGCGGTCCTATTGTCGTTGTTCCATTACTCACCGTGCCCGTTGTGATCATCGTTTCTCTTTGTCTTGAAATACCTATGCGCAGAGCGATTGAGCAATCTTATTTTGGCGCCTCCCAAAAACAAGCTTTATTAGTCGAATCTATTACGGGGCTTGAAGCCATTAAGACTCTCTCAGCTGAGGGTAAGATGCAACGACGCTGGGAAAAATATGTTTCCATGGTGTCAAACGCGAGTATCCGCTCACGCTTTTTTTCCAATCTTGTCATTAACTTTACAACTTATGCGATGCAAATGGTTACAGTCATCGTTGTGATTGCTGGGGTCTACCTGATTGGGGAAGGAGA
>JAUHZG010000072.1 GCA_030425845.1 Gammaproteobacteria bacterium | reverse complement strand
TTAAGGCTCTGTAGAGCAAAGACTAAGTATAGTAATTCGACTCTGAGTCTTGTACACTAACTTGTATTATGCTGCGTTGTTAGAAACAAAGCGAGTAAACACAAGTTGGGGGAATCATGTCACTAGATAACTCATTACTAAGTTATTTCATTCATGCTAGCGCGGTTGTTAAATTGGTTATGCTGATGTTGCTGGCCGCCTCATTGGTGTCTTGGACGATGATTTTCTCACGTTATAAATTACTCAAACAAGCCAAGGTGCGCCATGAACAATTTGAAGATAGGTTTTGGTCTGGTGCTAACCTAAAAGAACTTTATAAGCGTTTACACGCGAATCGTAGCGAGCTAGAAGGGGTGGATGCGGTTTTTTATGCCGGTTACAACGCTTTTTTGCATGATGGCACGCATGGCTCCTCCGATCCGGAGCCCGCGATTATTGCCGCAGAACGTGCCATGCGTGTCGCGTTAGGGCGAGAAGAAGAGCGGGTCCAGGAGAACTTACCCTTATTGGCAACGATCGGTTCTACTAGCCCGTATGTGGGACTGTTCGGCACTGTGTGGGGCATTATGGCCGCGTTTCACGCGCTAGGCCAGGTGCAACAAGCCACCATTGCCATGGTAGCACCTGGGATCTCAGAAGCACTGTTGGCGACTGCGATGGGCTTGTTCGCCGCTATTCCGGCGTTTGTTGCTTATAATCGTTATACCGACACCAGTGAACGCTTGCTTAACTCGCTAGATGCTTTTTCACAAGAGTTTGCGGCACTTCTACGTAATAAGGCACATAGCCATGCGTAGTCGCCAACGTCGCCATAAGCCTGTGGTTGAAATTAATGTCGTGCCTTATATCGACGTGATGTTGGTATTGCTAATTATTTTCATGGTTACAACACCGTTGCTTACCCAAGGCGTCAAAGTGAATCTTCCTAAAGCGGCGGCTAAGGCCATTACTGTGAGTGATAGCACGCCGATAGTGGTGACGGTCGATAAAGACGGACTTTACTATCTGAGTACTGCGGCAAAACCCACTAAACCAATCAGTCCTGTTGTCTTATCCAATAATATTGCGGCCCAGTTGCGTTTTATGAAACTTACCCACAAAACACGTAAGATCTTAGTGCGAGGTGATCGTGATGTGGATTACGGTAAAGTGGTGCGTGCGATGGTGTTACTGCAAAAAGCAGGGGCCACGAGTGTTGGCCTTATCACAAGCAGTGAGGGGAACGCGACACATGCTTAAGCTCATAGGGGAAAAAGTACAGCAATATTGGCAACTTTATCCTAACTTTTTGAGTGCTTGTCTCGTTCATATTATCGCGTTTACCCTTATTTTCATGAGCTTAAATAATCAGGCGAAAGTCTACAAGCCAACAGCGGCCGTGAAGTCTCCCACCAAAGTGGTTAAGGCTGTCGCAATAGATAACAAAGCGGTAGCGCAAGAAGTAAAACGTTTGGTCGAGAAGCAAAGAGCCGCGCGTTTGGCTCGAGAAAAACGTGAGCGTCACCTACAGCGTCTGATCACGAAAGCGAAAGCGGCAAAACGGGCACGCCTTGCAGAACAAAAGCGATTAGCTAGGTTAAAGCGTGAGCGAGCAAAGCAGGCTATGGCCATCAAAAAACAGCAGCAACTAGCTGCCAAGCGTAAAAAGGCGGCTCAAGCTAAGTTAGCCAAACTTAAAAAACAACAACAAGCGCAGGCGGTAAAAATTGCCAAAGCAAAAAAGCTTGCCAAGGCCAAAGCCGCAGCAAAAGCTAAAGCAGCAGCAAAAGCACAGGCGGCTAAACAGGCCAAAGCGAAAGCGTTGGCCGCTAAAAAAGCGGCTCATGCAGCGATGATGGCGCGCTACCAGCCTGTCATTAATCGTTTTATGGGACTTATCATCAATCAAGTGCAGCAAAACTGGATCATTCCGTCAGGTGTCAATCATCAAGCACAATGTAAATTGTTGGTGACTGTATCTGCTACAGGCACGGTCCTCTCTGCTCGTATTAGTCAATCAAGCGGTGATCAGGCGCTGGATCGCTCTGCGTTAGCGGCGGTCTATCGTGCTTCTCCGCTACCTATTCCTGCTATTCCGGAGTTAGCAGCCGAGTTCAGGCAGTTGAGTTTTACAGTGCATCCAACGGGATACCTTGATAACAGTGGGTAACACAATGAAAAAAAAGCTAATGACAGGTGTGATAGCGAGTATGTTTTGCTATATGCTAAGCGCACAAGCGGTATTGAGTTTACAGCTGACTCGTGGGCTTAATCGAGCGGTGCCAATTGCGGTGGTTCCATTTAAAGGTTGGGTACCAAGCGCTGTAGGCACCAATAATTTAGCGACGATCATACAAAATGATTTGCACTATAGTGGCCGTTTTAATGTGCTAGCTAGCGATAAGATGCCGGGGCAACCTTCACGTGTGTCAGAGGTGAATTTGCCTGCTTGGCGAGCGCTGGCGATGCAGGATTTAGTGGTTGGACAGGTCAAGCCTCTTTCGGATGGGCGGTATCGTGTCAGCTTTTCATTGATTGGACTTTATCTTGGAGGGAGTTCCTCAACGAATACACCTTCACCCAATCAAGTGCTAGCTTCGCAATCATTTACAGTGAAACGTTCACGTTTACGCTTTATCGCCCACCGTATTAGTAACATCGTTTATCAGCAACTCACCGGGGTGCAAGGAGTCTTCACCACCAAGATAGCTTATGTGGAAACAAACCCCACTGCGGGTGGCAAGACTCGTCACCGATTGTTGGTGGCAGATGCTGATGGGTTTGCCCCCAAACTCATTTTAGGCTCGAACGAGCCAATCATGTCGCCCGCTTGGTCGCCAGATGGACGAGAACTTGCTTATGTTTCATTTGAGCGAGGGCGCTCACAGATTTATGTTTCCAACGTTGCGACGGGCTCACGGCGTGTGATCACGAACTTCCGTGGCATCAATGGCGCACCTGCCTGGTCACCCAATGGACGTAGGCTCGCTGTGGTACTCTCGAAATCGGGAAGCCCAAAGATATACTTGGTCAATCTCGCGACTAGGCACCTGACACAATTAACCTACGGTGCTTCGATTGATACTGAGCCAAGTTTCACCCCTGATGGCCGCTCACTTGTGTTTACTTCTGATCGTGGCGGTTCGCCTCAAGTTTACCAAGTATCAATAGGCAATAAGCAAGTAAGCCGTCTGACCTTCGATGGAAGCTACAATGCCAGTCCAAGTGTGACGCAAAATGGCAAGGCACTTATCTTTTTACATCGCAATGAGCAAGGCTACAATATCGCAATGATGAATTTAACAACAGGCCAATTGACATTGTTGACGAATCAAGGGCATGATGAATCACCGAGTGTAGCGCCTAATGGGAACTTAGTACTGTATGCAACAAAGCAGGCGGGTCGAGGTGTGTTACAAGTGGTGTCGACCAATCAAGGGGTCTCGTACCGTTTGCCAGCAACTGATGGCAATGTACAAGAGCCTGCATGGTCGCCGTATTTTAGTTGAGGGGGAATCTAATGAAATTACGCCAATTATCTCGTTATGCGTTGGTCGCGGCGAGTTGTATGACACTTTGTGCCTGTATTACAGTACCAAACGATGGCGCGGGTAGTTCGGTCAACCCGTCTCAACAATATAATGGCAACATTACAACGGGTGGCATTGGCGGCAATACTGTCGCTGGCGTGAATATGGGGGCCAATGACTATCTTGGCAACGATTACTCTACGAATGCCCCTCAAAATCAAACCTATTATTTTGCCTTTGATTCAGACAATATTCATGGAGCCTATATGCCAAGCATCGCGGCGCAAGGACGTTACTTGTCGAGCCATCGTAATGCCCGCATAAGACTTGAAGGTAACACGGATGCGCGTGGTTCTCGGGAATATAACGTAGGCTTAGGTGAGCGTCGTGCGGATGCCGTTGCCCAGATCTTAGAGCAAAATGGCGCAAGCAGTAAACAAATTTACGTGGTGAGTTATGGTGAAGAGAAACCGGCTATGAGCGGCTCTTCCCCTAGAGCTTACCAGTTAAACCGTCGAGTCAATCTTCTATACACAGTGAGGTGAGTATGAAACATAAATTAATAATTCAAGCATTAGGACTTAGTGTATCTGTGTTGGGGCTAACACTAGCTTTCGCTGCTCCAGAGGTGATTAACGGTTATAACGACGCACAACAAAACCCTTATCAACAAGCGGTGGCCCAAGCGCAAAATACACAGGCTTACCAAGGGCAATATCAATCGAACAACAGTGTGGACCAACCTGCCGAGCAGGCGGCCCCTAAAGATGGACGTTATCAAGCGCAAGTCACGGATAGATCGTTTAATGCCTCAGCAAGTCCTTCGACACAGTCCGATGAACAAGGTTCAAACTTCAATCAGCTGCCATTAGCATCACGTATTAATCGTTTAGAAAATCAGATTTCTCAATTAAAGACGGGTAGTATGGTCAATCGCCTCAACCAACTACAACGAGAAGTGGCAAACTTACGTGGGCAGCTGGAAATGCAAAATCACCAGCTTAGTCAATTACTCAACAAACCCAGCGAAGCGCGTCGTCCTACACTAGATGCAATTGACACGAACCGTGTAGAGCAAGTTCGCAAACCTCTGACACGTCACGAGTCTCATGCGCGACAAGTCGTGAAACACGTACAGTCAAGACGAATGAACGACTATGCGGCTTACGAAGATGCATACCACTTTGTTAAAGTAAATAATTTCAAGAAAGCAGAAGTCGCGTTTAAAGGTTTCATCAAAACTCATCCTAAGAGTCGTTTCTTATCGAATGCGCATTACTGGTTAGGTGAGCTGTACTTACAGTCGGGACGTTTTGCCGATGCCGAAGAGGCGTTCCAAACGGTACTGAATAACTATCCTAAGAGTAACAAAGCAGCAGATTCTTTATTAAAACTAGGTTATGTCTACTACGATACTGGTAAGTGGCAAGAAGCTCGCACAAGCTTAGACCGAGTGATGGCGATGTTCCCTAATACCGCTTCAGCGAAGTTGGCGGCTTCTCGCTTACGTAATATGAATCAGCAAGGGCTGTAAGTTAAGCGACCACACGTGCAGGGTGAGCACTTTACACTACTTGCCGCGGCTTGACCGCGTCACTCAATCAGATTGAGTGCAACTTCACGGTTGTTATAGTCCGGTTTGCTCCCCTGAGAGGATGACACGGTAACTAGGGTAGGTTAGTGCTATGTGCGTAACCTGCGAGGTTGCTGTCGCTCACGCGTTGTGCGCTCATAGCCCCAACATTTCTTGACCAATCCATTCTCTCTCTCTACTATGAGCTCTCATGCAAATAGAAGGATGCAAGCTATTGAAAGCTCGTGAAACACGCTTACGTATCAAAGAAATCTTTTTCTCACTGCAAGGGGAAACCTCATCAATGGGTCAGCCTACGGTATTTATTCGCTTAACCGGCTGCCCACTTCGTTGCCAGTACTGTGATTCTGAATATGCTTTTTCGGGTGGTGATTACTACACGGTTGAGCAGTTGTGCCAAGAGGTGGATAAGTATCAAACAAATTTTGTTACCGTGACAGGCGGGGAGCCTTTAGCACAAAAGGATTGCCTTCCTCTATTAAAAGCACTTTGTGACAAGGGGTTACGTGTCTCACTTGAAACCAGTGGGGCATTAGACGTCAGTGCTGTTGATCCCCGTGTGATTAAAATTTTAGATATCAAGACACCTGATTCGAATGAATGTGAGAAGAATCTTTACTCAAACCTCGATTTTCTTACCCCCAAGGATGAAATCAAGTTTGTCATTTGCTCACGCAGAGATTTTGAATTCTCACGTGATTTAGTCGCTGAACACGGTTTGGATGACAAGTACCTCGTCTGGTTTTCGCCGAGTTATGGCCAGTGTGAGGCGGCTACGTTGGCAGATTGGATTTTAGAAGAGCAGCTAAACGTGCGATTTCAGTGTCAATTACATAAGTTATTGTGGGGGGATATCCCCGGAAAATAGGGTGGGGTGGCGATTCCTTTTTCCTTGCATAAATTAATACGATTTTTTTGATGGAACCCCTTGTTCTTTTGAGAAAAATCAGTATCATTGCGTTCTCGGTCGGGTCGTTAGCTCAGTCGGTAGAGCAGTTGGCTTTTAACCAATTGGTCATAGGTTCGAATCCTATACGACCCACCACTTCTTCACCTCACTCCACCCTGGAATCATTATGCAAAGCGCTAAAATTCGAAACATTGCAATCATTGCACATGTTGATCATGGTAAAACAACTCTTGTTGATAAACTTCTCCAGCAGTCCGGTACGTTAGCACGTAAGCAGGTTGCTGAGCGGGTGATGGATTCTAATGCTCTAGAGAAAGAGCGTGGGATCACCATCTTATCGAAAAATACCGCACTTAATTACGAAGACTATCGGATTAATATCGTAGACACACCTGGGCACGCTGATTTTGGCGGGGAAGTCGAGCGCGTCTTGTCGATGGTTGACTCGGTACTGTTGTTAGTGGATGCTGTCGATGGACCCATGCCTCAAACACGTTTTGTTACACAAAAAGCTTTTGCCCAAGGACTGCGTCCTATCGTTGTGATCAATAAGATCGATCGTCCAGGTGCTCGCCCGGACTGGGTAGTTGACCAAGTGTTTGATTTGTTCGATAGATTAGGCGCGACAGATGAGCAGTTAGATTTCCCGGTGATCTATGCGTCTGCTTTAGAAGGCTATGCCAAGCTAGAGCTAGAAGACGAGTCTTCAGATATGACACCACTATTCAAAAGTATTATTGATAATGTGCCGGTACCCGAAGTGAATATTGATGGGCCGCTACAATTACAAATCAGCTCATTAGATTACTCTTCTTACGTGGGAACCATCGGTGTTGGGCGTATTGCACGTGGGAAAATTACACCCAACATGCAAGTCACTGTAATTGATCGTGAGGGCAAGGAGCGCAGAGGGAAAATCCTACAAGTACTGGGCTACTTAGGTCTTGATAGACACGAAGTCAAAGAAGCCTGTGCCGGTGAGATCATTGCTATTACTGGAATTGAAGGGCTCAAAATCTCTGATACGCTTTGTTCACCTGAGCAAGCAGAAGCCCTGCCAGCTTTATCGGTGGACGAACCTACAGTGATGATGACGTTTTGTGTCAATACCTCACCTTTTGCAGGTAAAGAAGGTAAGTATGTCACTAGTCGCAATATTCGTGAGCGTTTAGAGCGGGAGTTGATTCACAATGTCGCCTTACGCGTGGAAGAAACCGATAACCCAGACAAATTTAAAGTGGCTGGTCGTGGCGAATTACATTTATCTATTTTGATTGAGACCATGCGTCGTGAAGGCTATGAATTAGCGGTTTCACGTCCTGAGGTGATCATTAAAGAAGTTGATGGGCAAAAGCAAGAGCCTTATGAATTGCTGATGTTAGATGTTGAAGAAGAACACCAAGGCTCTATCATGGAAGTTATTGGTGAGCGTAAGGGTGATCTTAAAAACTTAGTGCCAGACATGAAAGGGCGAGTGCGTCTTGAGTATATTATTCCGGCGCGTGGGTTGATGGGCTTTCATACGGAGTTTTTAACGCTAACGTCGGGCACAGGGATTATGAATCATTTATTTGATCATTACGGCCCAGTGATTGATGCAAGTATTGGCTTGCGTAATAATGGCGTCTTGATTTCTAATGCGAAAGGTACCACCACCGCTTACTCACTTTATACGCTACAAGACAGAGGGCGCCTGCACATTGGCGCGAAAGTTGACGTCTATGAAGGGATGATTATCGGTACGCATAAACGCGATAATGATTTGGTCGTGAATGCTATCAGGCCGAAGCAGTTAACCAATATTCGCGCAGCCGGTACGGATGAAAGCTTAATATTGTCTCCACCGCTTAACTTTACCTTGGAGCAGGCGATGGAGTTCATTAACGATGATGAGCTGGTGGAAGTGACGCCAGAGTCTATTCGTATTCGTAAGAAACATTTAAAAGAAAGTGATCGTCGTCGCATTAGTCGGGGCTAGAGCTGGGCTTAGTAAAGCGTAAAAACGTTCACCCGAAGTTGCGCTTTTTTAGTTGGTGCAATTTTCAGTTTCGCCCAGGCGCTAGTAGACCAGGATTATTGACGTTTCCTTAACGCCGACATATTTTATCTGCCATATAGCTTACGGTACCTGCGTAAAACGTCGAGCGGTTATATTTCATAATGACTTTGAAATTATTAAAAACCAGGTAAGCAGGGCCGCCATAGGGATCAATGAGTGATGCCGGTGTGTTGGGATTAAGCGAGGCAGATGGATGCGTTAGCCGTACACCCATGGCTTTCCACTCTTTTACCGGTTTGGTTATCTTAAGCGAGACTAGCGATTTGTCAAAATGCTCAGGGAGTTCAACTTGAATATTTTTCAGGCCTCCTTGTTGCCAACCATGCTGCGACAAATAGTTCGCGATTGAAGCAAAGACGTCGGCTTTGGTGCGCCAGATATCTTTTTTACCGTCACCATTATGATCGACCGCATAGTTGTGCCAACTTGAAGGTAAGAATTGCGGTTGACCACTGCCACCAGCCCATTCGCCTTTAAAATCTTTTGGATCAATATGGCCTTCATTTAAGATATGTAATGCGTAAAGTAATTCTTTACGGAAGAAACTACTACGCCTGCTGTCATAGGCCAGTGTAGCTAGTGCATTAATCACGGGGTGATGTCCCATGAAGTTCCCGTAACTCGATTCTATTCCCCATAGTGAGACTATCACACAGGGGGAAACACCGTAATCATTGCCAATCTGGGTGAGCAATTGGTTGTAACGTTGGTAACGTTTACGACCTAAGTGGATCCGGTAATTATCACCGCGAGTGTTGCGATATTTTAGGTAGGTGAGCCGTTTTTCCGGTTGGCGTCTATCAAGGTTTAAGATACGTTTCTTCGGTCTTATGTGCTGAAACAAACGATCGAATAACTGCGGTTTGATCCCCTCCGCAATCGCATCGTGACGCAGATTTTTGACGAAATCAGACCAGCTCTGTGTGGCTGCAAAAGCAGACGAGGTAAGGGTGATGCTAGATAGCAATATTATACTTGCCATGAATTTTTTCATAGTGCGCGCTCCCTGCGAGGCTTTCATTCCGTTTATTGATAAAGTGTAGTTGAGAACAGACAAGTTTGCTCAATATACAGTTGTGTCATGACACTCGATTTAGCATGCGGCGCATGGTGGTGTGGAATGTTTGACTCGGTGTGATATGTTGGCATATAGCGGGAGAGACTTTTGAGCACTCATAAAAAAACCCCTAAGAGCACATCTGTGATTAGGGGAAGAGGGTCGATAAATCTTTTAGTTAGGGGGGCGCTACCTATAAGCGTTTAGCGTTGGCCCCCAATCGCTTGTCTTAGTCGATTAGACCAAATTTTTTCAAGCGTGCACGTAAGGTACCACGTGCAATACCAAGTAACTTCGCTGCGCGAACTTGGTTGTTGTTCGTATAGCGCATCACTGCGCGTAGTAAGGGTTCTTCAACAGCGTCGATCACGATGTTGTAAAGATTAACAGGAGGTGCATTCCCTTCTAAGTTTTCGAGGTAACGGTTGACTTCACCACGTACAGTATCTTCAAGTGTAGTCATTTTGCGGGTTTCAACTGTTTCCATCATGGTTGGCTGAGCCACGGCTAAATTATTCATAATTAATCTCTCTTCAATATAATCCCAAGTACCTTTGCAATAGCTAACGCTATCGCCCATGTGTTC
>JAUHZG010000071.1 GCA_030425845.1 Gammaproteobacteria bacterium | reverse complement strand
CATCTTTTGACGACTTGTTTGCTTCAGGCGATGAGTTATTCGAGCCGTTGTCAGTGGTGACGGTTGCCGGAGCCAGTCGCTACAGTGTTCCGTCTGAACACTCAATGGAGACAGTGGATAGGTTTGCGCACTTAGAAGCGATGATAACAGCACTTGAAGAGAGTCGCGTGATAGCGCATAGACGAAATAGAGATAAGGATAGGGATATTGACGATGATGAAGTCTTTGACTCATTGGCAGCAACGCTGTTACAGGATGAGCAACATAAAGCGTTTTTGCAAAGGCGGCTTTATTTTTCTGTGTTGCTTGGAATAAAACTTCCACTCGACTTGACGTTGAATGATGTTTTACATAATGATTCCCCTCATTCCGGTGAGACGTTTATCGATAAACGGACATGGCGAGCTGTCAAGCAAGCATTTCAGATCATTAATGACGAGGCAGATTCTCCCTTACAAGCTCAAGTGTTGAGGCCACCCCAGCATCACGCAGGAAGAGAGCACACTCATGGTTTTTGCCTGCAAAACCTTTCCGCCTATCAAGCGATAAAGGCACTGCAGGCAGGGAAAACGGTGTTGTGGTTAGATGTGGACTTTCATGACGGCGATGGGAGTCGAAAGATCTTAAAAATGTTCATCACCAAAAATCGAACTTATAAAAATAAGATTCGCTTTATTAACTTCTACGCACAAGACGAGTTTCCTTATCGGCTTGGCTCCGAACGTAGTACGGAGTGGGGGCAGGCGATCACCAATGTACCTTTTAAAAAGAGCATGGGTGATGTGCGTTATCGCAAGATGTACCAGCGCGAGCTAGCACGGCTAGCTGCTGAGGGATTTGTACCGACCCATACGCAATTTTCGTTTGGGACAGATGCGGCGCAAGGGGATGAGTGTGGTGGCAAGCTAAAGCCCGAGACGTATGGTTTTTTCATTCGGGAAGTCGCCGAGCGTTTTCCAGTCAGTGCGATCAAACTCGTGGCAGAAGGCGGATACAAGTCTTTAGTGGTTGCGCGTTGTTGGATGCACGCGATGAGTGAGTTATGGCTGAAGCTAAACCCTGACCATCGCGCCAAGGTAGATGCCGCTTTAGCCGCCAGAAAAGCGAGCAAAGCCAGAGCGGGCTCTCCTGCGTCCTCATCTTCTTCTAGCGACAAAATGAGAGGAGTAGAGCGTCGCCGTCGCCGCCTTACGCCAAAAGCAGCTGAGCAGAAAGCTGAGAAAGAAGCAAGACAAGCAGGCATTAAGAAAAGATCAGGCTTTGGTAGAGTGCCCGAGGGTGCAATACCCAGTGCTGCGAAGAAAACTCGCTTGGATAGAAATGGGCGTAGTGCCGCGACTTCAGGTGCCGCCGCTGCTGCTGCCGCTGCCGCTGCCGCTGCCGCTGCCGCTGCTGCTGCATCAGGTGCTTCTATTTCTTTTGATACACAAAGAGGTACGACAGCCAGTGGCGGCGCTACCAGTGGTGCTTTTGGCTACCTATCTAGTACCTATGTACCGCCACCGCTTCCACCGGTAACTAACCCGTTTAATCCCTATAGTCCTTACGCTTCCGCTATCCCTTTCGCCGTTCCAAGACTACCGGCCTGTCGTTTGGCTTTGAATAATGTCTTTTATTACAATGCAGAGAGTGTCATGAAGCAAGGGGTTTGGGCCCACTATGCGGGGACTATGGATGGAAATAGTGCTTGGCGCGTGGTCTTAGTGCTACGTGATGTGAAGAGGGATACGATTCAATTTAGCGAGACAGCGCTCTATCAAGTGACAATAGCAAGGGGCCTAGAACTTGTATCCATAGAGGAGTTATCACAATGGCTCCAAGCACAGGTAAACTTGTTTGCAGGTAACCGAGGTGATGTGCGCGATTTAGATATATGTATGGCCGTGCCTACTCTTTTTGATGAACGAGCTAAGATGTATGGTGAGCGGCGTGATAATTTTATTGGGCTTCTCACCAAGGCTCTAGTTTCACTACGAGTCACAAAAGCGTGTCGGTCGGCAATGCTGATTAAAACGAATGGCTATATTGGTTTTAATAATTACACCAAAGAATTTATTACCGCCGTGGATCCGAATATTGTTTCTAAACCACCGGCGGGACATTACCTCATTGGTGGAAGGAGTACTGATCCTGCCTCTCCTGAAATGGTAGGGCACTTTCAGTCTACCCCGCAAGTACTGGCTATTAGGTTAAGTGAGCTACCCCCTGGGTTTCAAGCTGATTTGAAACCGCATTTGATAGATGCAATTGACGCTCAAGCGCAGAGTCAAGCTCAGCGTGCTGCAGCGACGATGGGTTTGTTTGGACGAGCCGCAACGTGCGTAAATGATGGCTTTCCTGGAAGGGAGGCGACTAGTAGTGCCTCAGCACCAGAGCAAGCCAGTCACTCTGCCCAATATCACGTGGCGCCGCCGGGAACGGGTTCTGTGACACGCCGACTCTGAGGGGAGTAAAGCGCTATTGTCTAGCTAAACGCTCAAACGGCGGTGTGTCTTCAAAGTCAGAACGAAACGGATTAATGTCAATGCCACCACGTCGCGTGTAACGTGCATAGACAGAGAGTTTTTCTGGTGCACAGGTTCGCTTTATGTCGCAGAAAATACGCTCTACACACATTTCGTGCAATTCTTGATGATGCCTAAAGGCGACCAAGTAGCGCAGCAAAGATTTTTTATCGATTTGCTTGCCGTGGTAGTGGATATGAACAGTCGCCCAGTCAGGTTGACCTGTGACGGGACAGTTCGACTTGAGTAGATCGGAATATAAAACTTCTTGCACAGTGGTTTCACCAGTAGTCAGCACCTCGGCATCATAGGAATAATGGGGTAAATCAACGTCTAAATTATCAAGACACTCTCCTTCGGGGGTGCGAAGAGGTAAGTGATTAAAGTCCTTGGGAAAAAGTAACTTAACACCGACCTCACAACCGGCGGCTTCTGATAAGTCGTCAACGAGGCGGGTAGACACATTGACAGGTGCCTCAAACTGGGTGTTGTTATAGGAGTTTAGGTAGAGCTTTAAGGACTTGGATTCAATGAGGTTTTTGGAGTGACTAGGGATCGTGATTTGGGCGATAGCTATACGAGGGATCCCTTTGGCACTTAACCAAGAGCATTCGTAAGCATTCCAGACATCATCTCCACTAAACGGGAGTGGACTCTCTTGCGCCAGCCCCAACTTTTGGCGGTTAGCGAAGCGGGGGATTGGGAACAATAAGCTCGCATCGTAATGTTCAGGGTACTGTGACTTTTTACCCAGTGGGGCGGTTCCAAGTAGTTCTTCTGCCATGCCTGACCTCTGCTATTGTAGATTTTATCTGTGCAATAGCTTATGCTGCGTGCATATCATATGCAAGTAGAAATAATTACTAATTGGAGCGACAATATGTCAAAAATTGATCGGAATCATGTCAGTGAAATTGATACTTTTCTCAAGGAACTTCGTGAGTCTGGTGAAGAATCTGCCTCTCAGCGCCAAGAGCGTGAGCAATACGAGAAACTCAACCGGTTACGTGACAACCCCCAGCGTGATGAGGCAGATAAGCCTTTATGGGAAGATTTCTAATTGTCTGAATATTATATCGGGTTACTTTCTGGCACCAGTATAGATGCTGTGGATGCTGGCCTGATATCGGTGACGGAAAATGGTGAACTCTCACTAATCGATTTTGTTGAACTTCCCATACCGTACGATCTCCAGCAAACCTTAAGATCGTTAGCGACTGCGGATAACGTTGCGTTAGCAACACTGGCGAGTGCTGACATTGGTATCGCAGAATTGTTTGCCGACGCCGCGGCTACTGTCTGTGACAAAGCGCAAATCAAATTACGCGACGTGGCTGCAATAGGATCACATGGGCAAACCATCCGTCATCATGTTGAAAAAGCCCCGCGCTTTACTTGGCAGATTGGTGATCCGAACACTCTCTATCAGCGGACTTCGGTTCCTGTGGTATCAGACTTTCGCCGGCTTGATGTCGCCGCAGGTGGACAAGGCGCACCGTTTGCGCCATTGCTTCATGAAAAATGTTTTTTACAGCGTCCTGGGTGCGCCGTGGTGAACATCGGCGGGATTGCGAATGTCACTTTGCGTAACGCGCAAGGTGAACTGATTGGTTTTGATAGTGGGCCAGGCATGTGTCTTAGTGATGCGTTAGCCCGTTTGTTGTGTGATAGGCCCTATGACAGAAGTGGGGAAGTTGCCGCGAATGGCAAAGTGATTGCGCCATTACTCGACGCGTTATTACAAGAACCTTATTTTGATTTACCTTCACCCAAAAGCACGGGACCAGAATTATTTAACGTGGATTGGTTGTCACGCTTTATCAATTTGACACAAGCCAAAGCAACTGACTTACTGGCGAGTGTGGTGACCCTGACGGCGAGAACGATTGCCAAGGCGTTAGAGGCAACTGGCGTCGCTATTGACGAACTGGTGGTGTGTGGTGGTGGTGCCTATAACGAGGCGCTATTAGCTGAGCTTGCAAGTGCCTGCCAGGGGATTGAGGTGAAAACGTCGGACGCGTTTGGTGTCTCACCGTGTGCAGTAGAGGCGATGCTATTTGCCTATTTGGCTTATCTAAACTGTCATCAGCAATCGGTAAACTTATCCACTGTTACAGGCTCACAGGGGGAGCTCATCTTAGGGGCTCGCACAGGGATTTGAGAAGATGCGGTATGAAATGTTGCAGTGTGCTATACTTGGTTGTAGGAACTAAGTAATACACGGAGTGTACTCATGATCATTGTTACCCGCGCGCTCGTAGGCGCCTGTCTTATCCTTTTGGCAGCCTCATGCTATGCCATTGATTGTAAAGTAAAATCACACAAAAAAAGCCGAGCCGTGATTGCCTGTAAGCGTCTAAACTTAGTAGGGGCCGCTAAAATGCGCACCGCGTGTCGCTACTATCGGGGCTTCTCCATTCAGCAAATAGCCAGCGGTTTACCTAAAGACTTTTGGCGCAACCGTAGTCACCAAGCGCGTTTTCGTAATGTACTTAAACAACCACTTAGCTTATCGGCCTGTCGCTTTCAGCAGAGTGATAAAGCCACGCTTATCTTTGCGAGTGCGGATTATTTATGACGCATTAGTGACGCACGCTTGCACAGTACGACCAAGCTCGTGGCTTATCCATTTGCCGCAGGTGATTAACTGATTTAAGTCAATGCCGGTTTCTATCCCAAGGCCGTGTAGCAGATACACCACGTCTTCAGTCGCGACATTGCCTGTTGCGCCTTTGGCATAAGGACAACCGCCTAATCCTGCCACCGAGCTATCGATGATGTGCACGCCTAAAGTGAGTGCGTGAAAAATATTAGCAAGTGCTTGCCCGTATGTGTTGTGACAATGGAGGGCTATCGTATCGAGTGAGTGCGCCTTTGCCACCGCATTGATGATTGCTTCTATGGTGTTAGGCGTTGCGACGCCAATAGTATCGCCTAGCGAGACTTCATCGCAGCCTAAATCAAACAATTGACGCGTGAGTTTGGCGGTTAATCCGGGCGCTTTGTTGCCTTCATAAGGGCAGGCAGCAATACAGGAAATATAGCCCCGAATGCGCAGCCCGAGAGGTTTGGCTTTGCGGGTAACCGCTTCGATGCGCGTTAAACTTTCGTCGATACTGCAGCCGATGTTTTTTTGGTTGAAGGTGTCGGAGACAGAAGTAAAGACCGCTATTTCTTTCACACCACAATCAAGCGCAGCGTCTAAGCCTTGTGTGTTCGGCACCAGCGCGCTTATCTGACAGTTGGGATCGGTTAAATCTAATCCTGTGATCACTTCACGCGCATCAGCCAGTTGAGGGATTTTATTTTTGGCGACAAAACTCGTCGCTTCAATGCGCGTTAAGCCCGCTGCCTGTAGCTGCTTAATGAGCTTAATTTTGGTGGCAGTCGCGATGGGTGTCTTTTCATTTTGTAAGCCATCTCTTGGCCCCACTTCAACGAGAGTCACTTTGGTAGGCAATGTCATACTCTGCGTGCTCCTTCGGTTCATCAGTGAATAGGCTAGAGTGCTTCTAGCTCAATGAGTTGTTTACCTTCTTGCACTAAGTCTCCAATACTCAACACTAGCTTAGTGACTTTACCATCATACGGGGCTTTGATAGTGTGTTCCATTTTCATCGCTTCAATCACCAGAAGCGGTGCGCCCTTGCGCACTTCATCGGTTTGCTTGACCATGATGGCGGTCACTGTCCCTGGCATGGGGGCGGTGAGGGCGGCGCTATCATCATTGTGCGCACTTGCCATGACATCTTTGCCTGGTAAGCCAAGGCGTACTAATTCATCTGTGTGCAAGTAAAGCTGCTGCTCCGTGAGTGTATACTTCACGCGAGAGGCCCCTTGTGCAGTTTGTAGCGTTATCGTGTTGTCGTCAACTTGGTAATGACAATCAAACAGCTTGCCATCAAGTGTGACACTAAAGTGCGTGCCAGTAATGTGCGTTAACGATAGCGTGTGCACTTGCTCGCCTAGTGTTAAGCAAAGTTCTTGCGTGCTGGGTAAATTCATTTGCCAATAGTTATTGGCTTCCCACGGTGAACTCGCTTGTGAGACTTGGCTGCGTGCTAAGGCAACCGCGGCTGCGTTAAGTAGCAAGTGATGGATGTCTTGGGTGCACTTTGCGATACGCTCTGCATTGTTCTCTAAAAAGCGTGTGGTAAGTTTGGCCTCGATAAAGTCGGGCGCTTGTAACACCCGCTGTAAGAAGGTTTGATTGGTTTTTACTCCTAGGCAGCGCCAGTCTTTCAGCGCAGCTAATAAACGTGTACGCGCCGCTTCTCGCGTTTCACCCCAAGCGATGACTTTGGCAATCATGGGATCATAATGCATACTCACTTCGGCGTGTTCGTTGACACCACTGTCAAAGCGGACATGCGGTGCATTGGCTTCATGGTAATGCGTTAAGGTGCCAATTTGTGGCAAAAAGTGATTGTCCGGATCTTCGGCATACACCCGTACTTCTATAGCATGACCATTCACTGCTAAATCCGCTTGCTCACACGGCAATGCTTCACCTTGTGCAACTTTAAGTTGCCATTCGACTAAGTCAGTGCCTGTGATCATCTCTGTTACTGGATGTTCGACTTGCAATCGAGTGTTCATCTCCATAAAAAAGAATTCACCCTCATCATAGAGAAACTCGACTGTGCCTGCACCGACATAATCGATAGCCTTAGCAGCCGCAAGGGCGGCTTGCCCCATTTGCTTACGCACTTTATCACTAAGATCTGGCGCTGGGGCTTCTTCGACAATCTTTTGGTGACGTCGCTGAATCGAGCAATCACGCTCAAACAAATACACGCCATTGCCATTGGTATCACAAAAGACTTGGATCTCCACGTGACGGGGGGTTGTGAGGTACTGCTCAATCAGCATGTGAGAGTCACCAAAGCTTGAGAGCGCTTCCCGTTTAGCGGAGGCTAGGGCCTCTGAAAACTCATCGGACGACTCGACCACGCGCATACCTTTACCGCCACCACCACTGCTAGCTTTTAGTAGTAAGGGGTAACCAATGCGTTCGGCTTCTTTGCGTAGCGTGGCTTCGTCTTGTGCCTCCCCGTGATAACCACGCACCAGCGGTACGCCTGCATCATGCATTAAGGCTTTGGCATGACTCTTAGAGCCCATGGCTGTGATGGCATCTGCACTCGGACCGACAAAGACGATGCCCTGGTCTTGGCAGGCACGGGCAAAGTCAGCATTCTCTGATAAGAAACCGTATCCAGGATGAATGGCATCAATGGCTTTGTCTTTGGCTAAGGTGAGTATTCTCTCATATTGCAAATAGCTGTCTTTTGATGGGGCTGGGCCCACGCAGTATGCTTCATCGGCGAGTGTTACGTGTTTGGCGTTGGCATCCGCTTCGGAATAAATCGCGACTGTGGTGATGCCAAGCCTACGTGCTGTTTGTATGACGCGACAGGCAATTTCACCACGGTTGGCAATGAGTAAACGCTTAATCATGTTGTTTCCTTACATGCGGATAATGCCGAGCTCTGTGTCTTCAATCGGTGCATTTAATGCAGCGAGTAAGCTAAGGCCTAATACTTGCCGTGAATCAGCGGGGTTGATCACCCCATCGTCCCACAGTCTGGCACTGGAATAATAGGGCGAGCCGGTCTTTTCATAATGATCGAAGATAGGCTTTTTGAAGGCATTGGCATCGGCTGGAGTGAAGCTCTCACCGCGACGCTGAGCTTGATCACGTTTGACTTCTGCCATTACGTTTGCTGCTTGCTCACCACCCATTACCGAGATACGTGCATTGGGCCACATCCACAAGAAACGTGGATCATAGGCACGACCACACATCCCATAGTTACCGGCCCCAAAACTTCCGCCGATGATCAAGGTGATTTTAGGGACTTTGGCACAGCTCACCATCGACACCAATTTGGCGCCGTGTTTAGCGATGCCGTTGGCTTCGTATTTTTTGCCGACCATAAAGCCAGTGATATTTTGTAAAAACAATAACGGAATTTTACGCTTACAACATAACTCAATAAAGTGAGCGCCTTTTAACGCAGAATCTGAAAATAAAATCCCATTATTGGCGATAAAGCCAACCGGTTTACCGTACAAGTGCGCAAAGCCACAAACAAGTGTGGTACCAAATAACGTTTTGAATTCATCAAATTCAGAGCCATCGACTAATCGTGCAATGACTTCACGAATATCAAAGGGTTGTTTTGCGTCTTTAGGGACGATACCTAATAACTCTTGTGCGGGATATAACGGCTCTTTGATTGCGTTCGTCGCGGGGCTTTGCGCTGGCTTGTGATTTAGGTTTGCAATCACGCGACGGGCAATTTGCAGGGCGTGCGTATCATCTTGCGCGTAGTGATCGGCGACACCGGATTCGCGGCAGTGAACATCGGCACCGCCTAATTCCTCGGCGGTGACTTCTTCGCCGGTCGCCGCTTTAACAAGTGGTGGCCCACCTAAGAAGATAGTTGCTTGCTCGCGTACCATGATACTTTCATCCGCCATTGCTGGGACGTAAGCACCGCCTGCCGTACATGAACCCATGACAACAGCGACTTGCGCAATACCACGTGCTGAGAGGGTTGCTTGATTATAGAAGATCCGACCAAAGTGTTCGCGATCGGGGAATACTTCATCTTGCTTGGGTAAGTAAGCGCCACCTGAATCCACCAGGTATACACACGGTAAAAAATTTTCAGACGCAATTTGTTGGGCGCGTAAATGTTTTTTTACCGTTAACGGAAAGTAAGTGCCGCCTTTAACCGTTGCATCGTTGGCGACAATGACACAGGGCTGTCCTTTGATGCGACCAATCCCGGTGATAATGCCGGCGGCAGGAACGATTTCTTCGTAGACTTGAAAACCTGCGAGTTGCGAGAACTCTAAAAAAGGTGCGCCGTCATCACACAGCGTGCGGATGCGTTCACGTACTAGCAGCTTGCCTTGTTCGAGGTGGCGTGCTCTTGCCTTTTCGCTGCCACCAAGCGCGATGGTACTAATCTTATCTTCGAGTTCATGCACTAAAGTCTGCATGTGCTCGACATTTTGTTGGTAGTCACTTGAGTTAGTGCTAATAGAGGTTTCTAAAACAGCCATGTCATTCCTTTGTGTAGTTTAACCGAGTGCGTAAATAACAATTAAGGCGAACCAAAAGGTTGCCACCCAAGTCATTGCTTTGGGTAGCGTTTGTTTTTTCACGGCGTAGTAAGCCCCAGCGGGGACAGCAGTTAGAACGAATGGTAATAGGGTGAGTACTAAGGTGTGCGAAGCGAGGTAGCCTAAGCGGTTATGAGCAAACAGGTTGGCCAC
>JAUHZG010000070.1 GCA_030425845.1 Gammaproteobacteria bacterium | reverse complement strand
AAAATTGTTTGAGTGCTTTGATAAATTTTCGATAGACTCCTGGGTTAGTGAGCTCTTTGAGCAACAATTCTGGTATTCGCGTTGATAAAAAAGCGAGTTGGTACAATAGTCTGTAGCAATCTTGCCGGTGTCTTTCAGCTGTGCAATTGATAACGTTCGCAACACACCTTGATAAGGTATGCTTGAGGGTTGTAGGGTAATCAACTGGTTGCAGATCTTCGTCATCTTCATCGGTGAGATGAGGTAGCTCACATTCTGCTAGGTATTCATCAATAGTTGACTCGGTAATTCTAATATAGAGAGCCGCTTGCATAATTGCAAGCGGATAAAAGCCTAGCGTTCTGGCTAGTTTAGCGATGTTTTCATCTGTCTCTTGTGAGCTTTCACCCAGAGTATTCTTTATTAATAAGTGGGCATCAGAAGGTTTCATGCTTCGGAGTTCCAGCCTGTGTCGCCAAGGAGAGGCGGCATTTTGAGAAGTATAAAGTATGTGTCCTCTTCCTGGCGGTATATACATAGCAACATCCTTTGCGTGCAACACATCATCAAAGATCAACAAAATGCGACCCTGTTGGACAAGACTTGCCTGAATAACCTTAATCGCTTCTTTTACATCGTCAGTCGTGGTTAGCCCAAGCGAAGCACCTAAGGCAAGATAACTCATGGGAAGTTTTTTTGCATCTATATAGGCAATAAATGCGTAGTTTCCCGTATCATGTTCCTGGTAAGCGTAAGCTAGAGCAAGTGCAGACTTACCCATGCCGGGTAACCCTGTGATCGCAAGATCGGTTATCTCGTCGTCGCGAGTGCCCAATTGCACAGAGAGAGACTGTAGTTCTGTTTGACGCCCCTGAAAGTGTGGATTGCGTGGCGGAGCATGAATCGGTAATCGTTGTTGTGATGGTGCTTTTTCATCGTCTTCTGTTGCGCAGACAAGCTCTTTGACTGCGGGAGCGATTAATTCTGCTAAATCAACCTCTGGCGTGTTATCAGCTGCTGCGGCATTGGCACCAAAAACAATGGAAAAATGATCACCGCTGACACGCCTCACGTCTGGGACTTGACTAGGAGACCATCCCAAACGTGCATCAGTTAGTCTCGCTGAATCTGTTGTTGTGAGCAAAATAGCCTTAGAGACTTTACTCCTTGGGTGATAACTTAAGTAGCTACAGAGGATACTACCCACCATCCAAAGTAAGCGCTTAGCGTTATCACGTTGTGTTGAATCAGCGAGTCTGGCAATGAGGTTGCATAACGTCACTAGTTTATTCGTTGAAGCCACACCATCATGCAGACAACAGGCGATAGTGTCATCATCGATTTGTAGTTGCTGGCGGATTTGTGGGTTATTGATAAGGCGAGCTAAGTAATGCTGATGGAAGTTTTGGTGAGAACAGCTTTGCATATGAGCAGGAGAAGTACTGTCGAGCATATAAAGTGTCACTGCTTCACTTGCCTGTTCGAGCTGAGATGCCATTTCATAAGCAATGACGCCTCCTGACGACCAGCCTACTAACACATAAGGACCTTTGGCTTGGCGCTTACGTAATGCATCGACATAGCGACCAGCAAGTGCAGGTAAGCGATAAGTGTTATTAGCGTCATTGTCGAGTCCCATGTGTTTAAACAGACACAAAGCAATATTGGGGAAGGCGTTTTGTAGTGTTGGAATGATTTTTACATAATCGTCGTTGGGATCGCCCATCAAAGAGTGAACCAAGAAGACATTGCCTTTACCAGCCTGTCGCGGTTCTAAAACGTACATGTGTTGCAGAGGACTTGTGTGTTGCCTTACACAGTAAGCTAAGTTTGAGAGCGTAAAAAACCTTGTTTTAACGCTAGTTGCTTTTCAACGGGGATAGAAAATTCACTGTATATCTCTTTGAGCATATCAAGCATCAACAAAGAAGTGCCCCCTAGATGAAAAAAATCAGTGTCTCTGAAAAAATCCATTTCGCTAGATGTGCTAGTTTGAGTGTAAGACTGTAAGCTAAATTCACATGGTTCAATCAGTAGAGCATACCAGAGTCGACTTATTTTGGTTTCTATCCCTCCTTGTGGAAACGAAAGTGAGACACCGCTGTGTATACAGGCACTGAGCTCAAGTTCCCTAACCAACACAAAGCATTTTGCTTTATGCATTTTTTTATTGGCGGAAAGCAAGTCATTCATACGTTCACTAGGAAGCGTATACCAGTAAGTCGGGACGAAGACGGGACTGATTTTACTGGCGATTGTATTTGCTAGTTGCATGGTATCGACAGTCTCATCGGTGACGAGGAACGTGAGTAGGTGGGGCGTCCCATCTCGGTGTTTCACACTCGTGGTTAAGCATTCTATACCTGGGCAGACTCGCTTAATTACTGCGTCAATTTCTTCAGGGGCAATCAACTTGCCGTGGACTTTTATTTGGTTATCGGTTCTACCAGTGATCACAAGCCCACCTTCATCGGTAAATGAGCCTAAGTCTCCAGTGAGGTAAAATCGTCGCTGTCTTACCCCTGGCTCAAAGATGCTCCAGTGGAATTTTTTTTGAGTTAGCGTAGGATCAGTATAGCCTCTCGCAAGTCCATAGCCACTAATGATCACTTCTGTTTGCGTTGTTGTATCAAGAGCTGTGTCGCCGGACCATGGAGCAAGTTCAATTGCCAAGCCATCAAAGGCCGGACCCGTATCAATAGGCTTACCAGGTATGCAAACGCCAGTTGTACTGCCGATCGTGACTTCGGCTGGACCATAACCATTTAAGATAGCGAATCCTTCAGCGTTTCCCCAGCGGTGAAAGACATTCTCATATAAACGCTCACCAGTACTGACAATAGTTCTTAAGGTTATAAAATCGCTAGGCGAAAAACGCGTGAGTAAGGACGCCGTAAAAATAGCATGAGTTACGCCTTGCCGGTTAGCTTCGTCTGCAATTTTTTCAATAGCGATAGTGCCATCACACTCTCTAGGCATGATAACTAAGCTACTGATGGCATCGCTATGAGAAAAAGGTAATAGTATTTCCATGATGTGAGCATCAAATGTGATGGAGGCACACTGAAAATGGCATGATTCAGGTGTGAGTTTAACCCTGGAGACCATGTCTTGGTGCATGATCATGATCCCCTTGTGCTCGATCTGAATCGCTTTTGGCGCGCCTGTGGAGCCTGAGCTGTGAACGATGTAAGCGAGCTGTGTGGGTACGGTACCGGGAAAACCTAGCCACTCTGCTACTGGGATTTGTGCTTCTTGAGTGCCAGTTCCATCATCATGAAGCATGATAAGGGTTGCCTCGTGTGTTCGGGCATGCATTACTAGCTCACTTGTTTCACTGGCATCAGAAAAAATAAGAACCGATGCTTGTATTTCACTAAAGCAAGTAATATTTCGCTCTTGTGGTACAGTCGTGTCAAACGCAAGCGGGACATACACTAGTCCTGCTTTTAGGATAGCTAAAAAGGCAATCGGCAGGGCAGGACTATTTGGGAGATGTACTCCCACTTTCGATTCTGGTAGAAGCGCCAGTTTCAGTAATTGTTGTGCGAGTGCATCGACTCTTGCTTTAGTTTCCTGATAAGAGAGGCTTAGTTCTTTATAGAGGATGTAAGTTTTTTCAGGATAAGCTTGAGCAGCTTTATCAAATGCTTCACTGACTGAGAGATAACCTTTGGGATGGCATAGTTCACGCACCCTAGTATGCCAAGCACGAGCCACAAGGGCGATACTGCTAAGTGAGCTGCGAGGAAGAAAATCAATGATTGTTTGCCAGGCGCGATTATGGGCACTGTCAGCGAATAAAGGCATAACGGAACTCATCTAGTTGAGACGCAAGCAGTGTAAAAGATAGATTTGTACTATGCAATTAGTAAAGTTGTTGTGTTCAATAGCTTATAGCGATGAGTGGACGCTAATAATGATAACTGACTAAGTGTAGAACACCACTTAACACCACCAACCCACTGAAGCTATAAGCTAATGTAGCGAAGTGGGCGGGTAGCAAGATCATCGCGATAAAAAAGGCGAAGGCTTCGGCGCGCTCGATGAGGCCGACATGATAAAAAAAACTTTTCTTGCCTGGATTCTCTTCTTTGAAGATACCAATCACAAGAAAACTCGTCACACAAAATAGCACGCTGCCTAAGATGCAAAGACAAGCCAAACCTCGACTATGGCTATCAATACTAAATAAGCCGAAGATCACGGCAGTTTCTACCACACGATCGCAAGTGATATCGACAATACAGCCCCAGTTTGATTCATCACCGAGGTGGCGTGCTAAGGTGCCATCTAACGTATCAAAATAGCCTGATAGCAACAACATGAAAATAGCGAGCAGTGGGAAGTTAAGCGCCAATAAGGGAAGGACTAACACACCGACGATAGCACCACTTAGTGTGATCTGTAGTGGCGTTATCACACCGTGACAATGTTTTAGCACTGGCTCAACAAGATGCTTTTGGTAATAGTCGCGTAGGTATTTTTCGATCATCCGAGGAAGCTAAGCCATTTCACTAAACGCTTGGTTTTTTTGGAGTAGAGTTTGTCGCCATAACACTTACTGACTATCTTCTTGTGAATGTCACTGTAAGTAGGATAGGGGACGATGACATCGGACATGCTAGAGAGTTTCTTATTGATGAGCATAGTCCATGGTGTGATCATTTCGCCCGCCATATGACCACACAGTGACACACCCAATACATTGAGCTTATGATCGCAGACGATCTTAATGAGTCCGGCGCGTCGGTTTTCGGCAATCGCTCTGTCCGTTGCGCCAAATTGCTCTGTAAACACGTGAATACGATGAGACTTTTCTCGGGCTTGTTTCTCCGTTAAGCCGACATGAGCAAGCTCTGGTGCGACATAGGTAACCCACGGTACGCGAGAATAATCCGCTTTGGCGGGGAGTTTGAATAACAAGTTTTTAATGACAATCCCCGCTTGGTAGCCTGCCATGTGGGTGAATTGAAAGGGGCCAGATACATCACCAATGGCATAAATATGTGGCAGATTGGTGCGACAGCGTTTATCGATAGTAATGGCATGGTTGGCATGATTGATGTGAGTGTTTTGCAGTTGTAAGGATTTAATAGACGCTTTGCGTCCGGCACTTATCAAAAGGTGGGAACCTTTAATTTGTGTTTTGGCGCTTCCTTGTTTGAGTGCGACTGTGATTTCGCTGTTACTCTGTGAGAGTTGCTCAATATCAGCTGCTTCGTAAAAGAAGATCCCTTGCTGCGTTAAGGTTTCACGGACGATGGCAACACACTCGGGTTCATCACGTGGGAGCAAGGTCCCTTTGTCTATCACCGAGACGTTAGCACCGAGCAAGCGAAAGGCTTGTGCCATTTCACAGCCAATGGGGCCGGCGCCGATAATGATCAGGTGTTCGGGTAATGTCTTTAAATCGAAAATGGTTTCATTGGTAAAGTATTCAATATGCTCAACCCCGGGAATGGGTGGGACAAAGGGATGTGATCCTGTCGCGATGACAATTTTTTTAGGTTTGATGAGTGTGTCGCCCGCCTTTAACGTGCGGTTATCGACAAACGAGGCTGTCTCACGAAGTACTGTAGCACCGAGACCCTCAAAGCGTTCTTGCGAATCATGGGGTGCGATAGTGGCAATGGTGGCGCGTACATGTTCCATGACGGTGGCAAAATTAATTTGAAGGTGTTCATGCTCGATGCCGACACGGTTGGCCTCTATAATATCGCCTACCGCATGTGCACAGGCCAGCAGGGCCTTGGAGGGGACGCAACCGGTGTTGAGGCAATCACCGCCCATCTTGCCTTCCTCGATGAGGACGACTTCTTTACCAAGTTGACTTGCTACGGCAGCGACGGTCAAGCCGCCCGCGCCAGCACCGATTATTGCAATATCTGGGGTGAGGGTTGTTGTCATTGATTAGTCCTTATGTTCGCAGACGTTTTCCACATTATTTCAGATGCAGGGAACCTTACGCAAGTGAAGCGGTCTTAAGGCTATTAGCCCAATAAAGTGACTAATATTCATGTGGTTAGCTACATCACTAAAGATTTTCGATGCACTGCCGATAACACTTTGTGAGCGAGTGGAGGTGTACTATGCGTTTATCTACGCTGCTTAGGAAGGCGATGGCGACAATGAGAGGCAATTTACAGCAGGTGATAGAGAATCCTGCGAATTTGCCGAGCGAGCAAAATAATTCCGACCAAGTGACATCCGCAGGTCCCGCGCTAGCGGTGAAGACAGCTGCGCCTGAAACGTCAGTGAAAAGTGTGACGAAATCAAAAGGGCGTCTTGCAGATACAGCCGAACAAAAACCAACTGTGTCCAATGAGCTAGTAGAAGACGTGGCATTAAATGATGATTATGCCACGAGCTCAGCAGTGTTGTTACAAACGACATATCGACATGAAAGCACGCAAGAACAGCAAAGCATTGCGTCTGTTACGCAAAGCTATCAACAAAGTACCGTAGAGCTATCCTCGACGTTGAATTTTACTCGCGCACCTGTGCGCAATGAGAGCAAACCGATCTCAACGTTAAAAACCATTTTACATAAATCAACAAGTCAGGAAGAATCAAGTGAGCCGCAATATGTGGAATTAGTTAAGCAACAAAAGCCAGTCCTACCGACACATGATATTGCGACTGCGTTAGAGCAGGTGCCACTTGGTGACGTGGCAGCTGACTCACAAGTCCGAATTGAGAAGAGAGTCGTGATTGCTGATGAAGAGGATGCATCGAGTCAGTCAATACCTTCAGCAGTAGCGACAGAAAAGAGTGAAGCACAAACTTCACCTGTCGCAGCTTCGGTTGATTATACGATCGATTTTTCCTATCGATTGCCTCTACAAGCGTATCAAAATAACACAAATTTAGACAATGCTTATCAACAAAATACACCTAGTTGGGGTGGTTTTGGACGTGGGGTATCTAAAGTGCTTTCGGGTTTACTCGGACCTTTTGCTCATCATTGGTTGTATGGTGATCGCGAATCATTTCCTGCCTTTGAAGCGAAATGGGATAAATTCTTTGAAGCGAATGAGAGTACAACTTACAAGCATTGGGGCTGGCGTTTATTCAGTCAGGCGAAGTTACATTGGCACGGTCAACAAGTGATTGGTGTTGCGACATTGTGGAAACATGGCTATGAAGAGCATGCTGAAGACTTTTCGCACTTTAGTCGGGAATTCGTTGATAGTTTACTAGAGCATAAAGCAATTATAATCGACTATTTCAGAGATAATGCTTCTCGTAGTTTAACTAAATTTTTCCAAAAGTTTCTTACTTACTTGGATAACCATATTGACGATGGCACGCAGCCACCGGATGAACCGGCAAGCTTAACCCTAAGCGAGTTAGATGAGAGTGTTCATGCGATTGAAAACACAGACGGGCCGACGACTATTGCTCTCGATAGTGACGTAACTGTTGCTGAAACGGGGACGGTAGACTTTGCCGGTTTAGCATTAGTGATCTCAGCTAGTGCATTACAAGCTGGGGATGAGTTTTTAATTGCAAATAGTGAGAACCTCAAAGTGGAGGGCGACTTACTATTAGCCTTGCAAGAAGACGGTAGCTGGCTGTCAATAGCGAGTCTTGCGACGGATGATGCCACAGGAGAGTTAACTATTACTTTTGAAGCAGACATGACAGCGGGCACGCTAGAATTACTGTTGGAGAGTTTACAGTTTCAATCACTAGATGAGTCACCTCTGGCTTCACGCGACATTACGCTGGAGCTTGTGGATCTGAATCATGAGGGTTCGGTTGTGATGACGCATACAATGACGTTGACAATGGAGGATGTGGTTGCTGAGCCGATGATATTATTTGGGACTGATGGCGATGATATACTTGAAGGTGGTGTGTTAGGCGATACCATTCACGGTGGTTTTGGTGGGGATATTATTCACGCGGGTGCCGGTGATGATGTCATTAAACTCGACGGCATAGCGTCGGTTGATTTTACCAATCTATCCATTGAGTCATTACAACTTTGGTTAGATGGGAATGACATCGACGGGCAAGGTAACGCCACGTTGACGGACGGCGGTGCGTTGACAACTTGGGTGGATAAAGCGGGAGGTAATGATTTTACGGCGTTTAATGGGCCAAGCTATGTTGCCAATCACGAAGCCGGTAATGGGGCAGTAGACTTTGATGGTGCCAATGACTATATGCAAATGACGGGAAGTTTGTCACTTGGCAGTACTTATATCATGTTCCAGCCCGATGACACCCAATTTGGCTTCTTCCAAACAATTTTTTCTAATGATGAGGGCTATATTTTCCGTGGTGATTTATTCTCTACAGTGATTTACTCGGACTACTTCAATGGCGGCACCTTTATCGATGGCGAACCCGGTACCGACTTGGGTAGCAGTATGAATCTCGCGACCCATTTGTTAGCGGGTTTTTCACAAGAACATGTTGCAACCGTTGACGGCAATTATCACTTAGGGAAATGGCAGCCAGGTGCCAGTGCTTTTGATTATTTCGATGGCAAAATTGCCGAAGTGATCTCATTTGCGACGGTATTGACTTCGAGTCAGCAGTTTATCATCGATAGTTACTTCTCAGATAAATACGACATGGATTTGACCCTGTTGCGTGATGATTACAATGCCGGTAATGCCAATACGGTTACCGGTGGTGAGGGCGCTGATACGTTTGCCTGGGGCGTTAACTCGAGCTCTAAGATCGCCGATGGCTCACAAGATGTGATCACAGATTTTAGTGTCGCTGAAGGTGACAAGTTAGACTTTACCGCCTTTGGTGACGTTCACTTCGAATATAACCTCAGTGAGGGGAATACCCACCTACGTATTGATACCAATAAAAATGGTTTTGCCAATTACGAAATACTCTTGCTGGGCGAGCATGTATTAACGGCGAGTGATTTTGTCGACAGCCGAGCGACGTTGATAGACGCTTTCGAAGGTGCGCTGACTAGCGAGACAGATACGCTAGTGCTGGGCACTTATGATGATGTGGTGACAGCAAACAGTGAAACCTATTCTACTAATGACACGATTAAATTTGGTGGCGGGGAGAACACGTTCTTGTTAACAGGGGCTTTCACTGCTGCACAATTTACATCAAACTTATCAAATTTACAAACCCTGCTATTCCAAGGTGGTGAAGCGATTCAAGCTACGATAAAAGGCGTGAGCGGGCTTAACCGTGTAGACGCAAGTCAAACCAGTGCCGCAGATTTGAATCTCTCACAACAGTTCAGTTCAGTAGAGGTGACAACCGGTACAGGTGATGATCTGATCAAAGCAACACAGTTTGCCGATGTAATTAACACAGGCGCGGGAAATGATGTGATTTACGCTAATGGCGGTGATGATACGATCAATACAGCGCTGGGTGACGATACTGTGTTTGCTGGTAGCGGGAATGACAACGTTAGCAGCGGGGCCGGTGCGGATACGCTCCACGGCGAAGTGGGTAATGACACCCTTTATGCAGGTGACGGTGACGATACGCTGAGCGGCGGAAGTGGCAACGATGCACTTTACGGTGAAGCGGGCAACGACGTGCTAGACGGGGGTATCGGTAATGATACGCTTAGCGGTGGCCTAGGGGTTGATACGCTATCTGGCGGCGAAGGTGCTGATACGCTTATGGCAGGTGAAGGCGCTGATGTAGTAGACGGTGGAGCAGGTCATGATACCTTAAGTGGTGATGCGGGTGCAGATTTGTTAACGGGAGGAACAGGTGATGACGTACTCGACGGGGGGGCTGACAATGATACGCTAGATGCCGGTTCGGGTAACGATACGTTGTTAGGTGGCGACGGTAACGATACCTTGATTGCAGGTCACGGTGATGATGT